>NZ_JBSGTS010000008.1:0-318774 GCF_053607525.1 Kribbella sp. NPDC055110 | reverse complement strand
TGGGCTGTCTCTTTTTTTAAAATGCGCCGGGGCCTCACACCCCCAAATAACCACCCCCCCCCCCCGCGCCGCCCCCCCGGCCCCCCCGCCCCCCCCTTCTCCACTTCTACGTAGGGATATACGTAGACATGTGCGCACCCGTGTGCGTATAGTTCTACGTAGGAGGAGACAAGCGATGCCGAACAAGACGATCTACGTGTCCGACGACGACCTACCGCTGTACAAGCGGGCCCAGGAGCTGGCCGGGAACCTGTCCTCGGCGATCTCGATCGCACTTCGCAAGTACGTCGAGATGGAGGAAGGCCGGTTCGAGGGGTACGAGGAGATCACCGTGCGGGTGGGCCGGGGCACCGGCCGCAAGCAACGGTTCTCCGGCGTACTGCTCGCCGAAGGCGGCCGGTCGAGCAGTTCCGGGTACGAGGCCTTCAAGGTCTACCGCAGCCGGACCGGAAAGTTCGTCCTGCACGCCGACCGCCGCAGCCAGTTCAAGCAGAACGCCGACGACGAGCGCTTCCTCACCGGGTGGCGCTCCTGGGTCGGCAACTGGAGCAGCGACCAGTCCTGGAGCATGGCGCAGGGCGAGGCCACCCTGCACGTCGTGGACACGGTCGACGAACTCCGCGAACTGATCCCCGAGGACCTCTACCAACTCGTCGAGGAGGCCGCTGATCAGCCCGCGGTCGAGGATCTCGACATCTAACTGAACCCCACCCCACCACCGGGCACCGACAGTTGGCCGTCCGGCTGGTGCCGCACGCCCAAATCCTCCTTGCAGACCCGTCAACCACCCCGGGTCAGGTCCGCCCTGCCCGAAATCACCCAAGGATCACTCATGTCAGCAGCGATCGACGTCCGCGGACTGCGCAAGTCCTACGGCGAGAAACTCGTGCTCGACGGCATCGACCTGAACGTTGCCGAAGGCACCATCTTTTCCCTGCTCGGCCCGAACGGCGCCGGCAAGACCACCGCGGTGCAGATCCTGTCCACGCTGGTCGCCGCCGACGCCGGCGAGATCCGGGTGGCCGGCCACGACCTGCACCGGTCGCCCGAAGCGGTTCGTGCCGCGATCGGCGTCACCGGGCAGTTCTCCGCGGTCGACGGTCTGATGACCGGCCGCGAGAACCTCATCCTGATGGCCGATCTGCACCATCTCGGCAAGCAGGAGGCGCGGCGCCGGGCGGACGAGCTGCTCGAACAGTTCGACCTGGCCGACGCGGGCAAGAAGCTCGCGTCGACGTACTCGGGCGGTATGAAGCGCCGGCTCGACCTGGCCATGACGCTGGTCGGCAGCCCGCAGATCATCTTCCTGGACGAACCGACCACCGGTCTCGACCCGCGCAGCCGGCACCGCATGTGGACGTTGATCCGCGAACTGGTCGCCGGCGGCGTGACGGTCCTGCTCACCACGCAGTACCTGGAGGAGGCCGATCAGCTCGCCGACCGGATCGCGGTCCTCGACCACGGCCGACTGGTCGCCCAGGGTACGGCGGAAGAACTCAAGCGGCTCGCGCCGGGCGGGCACATCCGGTTGCGGTTCACGTCTCCGGAGGAGTTCAACCTCGCGGGTCAGGTGCTGCCGACCGCCGTACCGAATCCCGAAGCACTGGTTCTGCAGGTGCCGAACGACGGCAGCGTGCACGCGCTGCGCGACCTGCTGGCCCGGATCGACGACGCCTCGCTCGAGGTCGACGAACTGACTGTCCACACCCCCGACCTGGACGACGTGTTCTTCGCCGTCACCGGTCAGCCCAAATCCGAAGAGGTGACCGCACGATGAGCACTTCCGCAACCGTCCGCCCGATGGCCGACATCGGCACCATGCTGCGCCGCAACCTGCGGCACGCCCAGCGGTACCCGGGCCTGTCGCTCGGTGCCCTCGGGATGCCGGTGATCATGATCCTGCTGTTCGGTCTGGTCTTCGGCGACACCTTCTCGGCCGGGCTCGGCGGCGGAGGCGGGAGGGGCGAGTACATCAACTTCCTGACCCCGGGCATTCTGCTGATGTCGATCGCGTCCGGGACGATGTCGCCCGCGGTCGCCGTCTGCATGGACATGTCCGCGGGCATCGTGGCCAGGTTCCGGACGATGGCGATCTTCCGGCCGGCCGTGCTGACCGGACACGTGCTGGGCAACGTGCTCGTGACGATCGTCAGCCTCGCCCTGGTGGTCGGCTTCGCGGTCCTGATCGGGTTCCGCCCGAACGCGTCGATCGGAGAATGGCTGCTGGCGGCTGTGCTGCTGATCGGGCTGACCGTCGGCCTCACCTGGTTCGCGATCGCGCTGGGGCTGACCAGCAAGACACCGGAAGGCGCGAGCAACGTCGTACTGCCGATCAGCCTGTTGCTGCCCTTCCTGAGCAACACGTTCATCCCGCTGGAGGCGATGCCGAGCGGAATCCGGTGGTTCGCCGAGTACCAGCCGTTCACCCCGATCATCGACAGCCTGCGCCACCTGCTGCTGGGTACGCCGATGGACAGCAGCAGCGGCTGGCTCGCCGCCGCCTGGTGTGTGGTGATCGCGGTGGTCGGGTACTTCTGGGCCCAGTCCAGCTACAACAAGGGGACCGTGGCCTAGGAAGGTGCGCCCAGGAGGTTCGCTCGGGTACGGATGTGG
Source organism: Kribbella sp. NPDC055110 (assembly GCF_053607525.1). NCBI lineage: Bacteria > Bacillati > Actinomycetota > Actinomycetes > Propionibacteriales > Kribbellaceae > Kribbella > Kribbella sp. NPDC055110. The sequence goes on along the minus strand of NZ_JBSGTS010000008.1, from coordinate 316,161 downwards.
GCGGGGACCAGTAGGTCGCAGTCAGGGTTGTTCTCCGGTTCGCCGGCGACGACGTGGAGCGGGATCACGCCTGTCCAGTAGGGCAGGTCGAGGTCCTGCTCCTCGTCGTTGGCGGGTCCGGAGCGGGTCTTCACCGAGGCCTCGGTGAGTGACAGCGCCAGCACCGATGTCTTCGCCAACTCCTTGCGGTTCGGTGGGCGGACGGCGAGCGACCGGCCGGGGACGAGGTGGTCGACGATCCGGTTGAGGGCGTGCAGCTTCTCGTCCGGATCGGTGAGCAGCCGCGGTACGCCGAACACGACCGCGGACCGGTAGTTCACCGAGTGGTGGAACGCGGACCGGGCCAGCACCAGCCCGTCGGTGTGCGTGATGGTGACGCACACGGTCTGCTGCGGCGCCGCGACCACGCTCCTGGCCGCGACCGAGCCGTGCAGGTACAGCTCCCCGTCCGGTCCGCGGTCCAGGTCCACGCCGTACGCCGTCGGCAGCACGAGCGGATCGCCGTCGACCACGACACCGAGGTGGCAGAACATGCCGTCGAGCAGTACGTCGTACAGCGCTTGCCGCTCGGTGGCGGCACGTTCCTTCGAACGACGCAACGAGGTCCGGGCAGTCGACTGCAACGGCGTAGTGGTCATGTAACTAGGTTCAACCGTGAGTGGACTGGCGGCACGGGCCATTCCGCATCGAATCAGCTAGTCCATTCGCGCAGTGGGACGGGCTGGCTGATCACGTGGCGGCGCCGGGTCGGCAGGCCCAGCGTCGGGTTCTCCGTGCCCCAGGCGGCGCCCTTGCAGATCAGCTCCTTGTAGACGGCGGCCACGTGCCCCCGCAGAGTCGCGTTGACGGCGCGGTCGTCGCTGGTGACGTACTGGATCAGTCCGTCCTTGCGCCCCAGCGAGATGCACTGGTTGAAGTAGGCCAGCGGCGCGTGCGGGAGCTTGCCACCGGTCAGCCGGGCCGCGATCGAGTCCGCGGCCTGCCACGCCATCGGCTGACCCGAGGCACACGACATCCGCAGCGGCTTGTTCTTCGAACCCATCGCGTACGCCGCGTCGCCGACGGCGTACACGTCCTGGTGCGAGACGGACCGCATGGTCCCGTCGACCGCGATCCGCCCGGTGTCGCTGACCTCCAGCGAGGTCGCCTGCACGATCGGGTGTACGGCGAACCCGGCCGTCCACACCGTCACCGCAGCGGGGATCGCGCCGCCATCGGCCGTCAGCAGCTGATCCGCGTCGACGCGCGTCACCGCCGCGTTCTCGTGCACGGTGATACCCAGCCGGTCGACGACCTTCCGGAGGTGCCGGCGTCCCTTGGGCGACAGCCAGTCGCCCAGCTCGCCGCGGACGGCGAACGCGACGTCGAGATCCGGCCGCGACTCGGCGAGCTCGGTCACGAACTCCACGCCCGTGAGGCCGCCACCGACGACCGTCACGGTCTGTCCGGCAGTCAGCGACGTCAGGCGCTCACGCAGCCGAAGCGCACCGGGACGACTCGCGATCTCGTAGGCGTGCTCCGCGACACCCGGAACGCCCTGCGGGTTCCAGCGGCTGCCGAGCGCGTACACGAGGGTGTCGTACTCCAGCTCTTCCATGTCCAGCTCTTCTGTGTCCAGCGCGACCGTCTTGCGGTCGACGTCCACCCCGGTGACGTGGGCCAGCTTCAGTACGACGCCAGTGCCGGCGTACATCTTCTCGAACGGACGCAGCTTGAGGTCCCGGCCGGTGGCCACCTCGTGCATGCGGACCCGCTCCACGAAGTCGGCTTCGCCGTTCACGAGCGTGATGCTGACCTCGTCGCGGTACAGCCGGGCGGCGAGGCGGCCGGCGGCGACGGCTCCGGAGTACCCGGCGCCGAGAACTACGATGCGGTGCGTCATCTTCGGACTCCTGTCTGATGCGTTGTCGCCCTTTGAACCGGGCAGGCAGGCGTTTCATGACAGGAACGCGTTGTGAAGCAGGTCACAGGATGGTCGTCAGCGGTTCCCCGTGATCGGACGCGGCGAACAGTTCGGTCGCGCGCGCCAGCTTGTCCGGGTTCGCCTGGGTGCGCACGGCGGTCACACCGTCGGCGGTGACCTCGAGGCACATGACACCGATGACCTCGCCGTTCACGACCACCACGAGGGCGGGCTCGCTGTTGGCCGGCCAGGCGTAGACGTCCGCCGGACCGCCGACGTACACACGCTTCGCCTCGGTCGGTTTGAACAGGCCGCGCAGGAAGCGGGCGACCGCGAGCGCGCCTTCGACCGCGGTGGTCCGGGCCGGGACCTTGCCGCCGCCGTCGCCGACCGAGATCGCGTCGGCGGTGAGCAGCCGCACGATCGAGTCGGTCTGGCCGCTGGTGGCCGCGGCGAGGAACTCGTCCACGATCCGCCGCGCCACGGCCTCGTCGACCTCGGTGCGCGCCCGGCCGTCCGCGAGGTGCTGCTTGGCGCGGCGGAAGATCTGCTGGCTGGATGATTCGCTGATCTCGAGGATCTCCGCGATCTCCCGGTGCGCGTAGTCGAACGCCTCCCGCAGTACGTAGACCGCCCGCTCGTTCGGCGACAGGCGCTCCATCAGCGTGAGTACGGCGTACGACACCGACTCGCGCTGTTCCGCGGTGTCCGCCGGGCCGAGCATCGGGTCACCGTCGAGGAGCGGCTCGGGCAGCCACTGGCCGACGTACGTCTCCCGCCGCGCGCGTGCGGACGCGAGTTGGTTGAGGCAGAGGTTGGTGAGCACCTTCGTCAGCCACGCCTCGGGGACCTCGATCCGGGCGATGTCCGCGGCCTGCCAGCGCAGGAACGTCTCCTGTACGGCGTCCTCGGCCTCACCCGCCGAGCCGAGCAGACGGTACGCGATGGCCTCGAGCCGACGCCTGGACGCCTCGAACCGAGACACGTCCTCCGCGGTCATGACCATGCTGCGATCCTAGTGTGCGTGCAGAGTTCGCTGCCGCTGACGATCGACCGGGACGCGGGACTGCCGTTGCACCTGCAGCTCGCGGAACAGTTCCGTGCGGCAGTGCTGGACGGGCGGCTCCAGGCCGGTCATCGGCTGCCGTCGACGCGCGATCTCGCGCGGGAGCTCGGCGTCTCGCGGTCCGTGACGCAGGCGGCGTACGACCAACTGCATGCGGAGGGGTGGATCGAGGGGCGCACGGGCGCCGGCACCTTCGTCACGGACGTGGTCCCGTTGCAACCCGCCGTACGACGTCGCGCGCCGCACCGACCCAACGCCGACGCGGAACTCCTGACGCTGCGTCCCGGCATCCCGTACATCGCCCCGACGCCTGACCCGGGCTGGCGGCGAGCGTGGCGTGAGGTGTCCACCCAGTCACCACCGCGCGGGTACGACGACGCAGCCGGGCTTCCCGCACTGCGCGCCGCGCTCGCGGACCACGTCGCCCGGGTCCGCGGAATCGCGTGCGGCCCGGAGAACGTGCTCGTCACCAACGGCACCGTCCACGGGCTGCGGCTGCTGCTCACGGTCACGCGGGAACCCGGCGACCGGATCGCCATCGAGGATCCCGGGTACCTGAACGCGGTCGTCGCCGCCCGCGACCACCGGCTCGAGATCGTCGACGTACCGGTCGACGAGGACGGCCTGCAGGTCGACGCGCTGACCGACGCCGCGGCCGTCTACGTCACGCCGTCACACCAGTACCCGCTCGGCGGCCGGCTGCCCGTTGCCCGACGCAACGAGTTGGTCCGCTGGGCACGCCGTACCGGGAGCCTGCTGATCGAGGACGACTACGACAGCGAGTTCCGGTACGACGTCGCGCCGTTGCCCGCTCTCGCGCAGCTGGACCTGGAGCGGGTCGTCCACCTGGGGACGCTGTCGAAGACGCTGAGTCCGGCGCTCCGACTCGGCTGGCTGGTCGCGTCCGAGGCGATGGTGGATCGGCTCGCCGCGTTCCGGGCCGACTCCGGCGACTGGCCCGGCTGGCCGATGCAGGCCGCAATGCTCGCCATGCTCCGCGACGGGTACCTCGACCAGGCCGTTCGCCGCGGACGCCGGCTGTACGCGGACCGTCGTACCCACACGTGTGCGGTCCTGTCGCCGTACGGTCAGATCGTCGGGCAGGACGCGGGGCTGCACATCACGCTGCTGCTGCCCGACGACGCCGACGATCTACGGATCGCCGCCGCGGCCCGCGAGGCCGGCGTCGTGGTCGCCCCGCTGTCCGAGTACCGCCGTACCGTCCCGGGCCCACCAGGCCTCGTGATCGGCTACGCGACCCCGTCAACATCCGACCTGCACCGAGCCCTAACAATCCTGACCAAAATCCTCACCCGCCCCTAAGGACCACCCCACCACACACGAGCGGATATCCGGCTCTTGTGACTGCTGTGTGGGTGGTCGACGAGTTCCAGGGCGGCGGCGGGGCTTGGTGTGATGTGCACGCTCGACAGGAGGTGTCGAGTGGACGGGTAGTGCACCTGAGCGTGAACGCGCCCGTGCGTACACCGTCTCACCGGTGCACTACCTGTCGAGCGTGCACATAACCCCCGGCGCGAGCACCCGTTCCGCCACCGGCCCGATCACCCAGCCACCCGTCCGCCAGAAGAACGGATATCCCATGGTGTTGTGGGTTCTCCCCTCTAGCACCAACGGAGAACCCACAACGCCGTCGGATATCCCCTCGTATGCGGGGCCTCCGGTCGTGCTTGGTCGGGCCCGGCCGGCGGGATGGACCGTGCGGTGCGTGCGGTGGTGCGGTGCGGCGGACGAGCGGTGGTGTGGTGCGGCGGGGGCTGGAGACAGGAGCTGGTGGGGGAAGGCAGGGAATGTCGGGTTCCAGGTCTCCACGGTCTGTTGCGAGTCACCGGATGCCGCCACCGACGCCCACGCATCTGACCGGAGCGGCGGATATCCGGTCTTCTGCCGGATGGGTGGGTGTTGTGGTGCCGGCTGGGTGATCGGGCTGGTGGTGGCACGGGTGCTCGCGGCGGGGTGGTGTGCACGCTCGACAGGTAGTGCACCGGTGAGACGGTGTACGCACGGGCGCGTTCGCGCTCAGGTGCACTACCCAGACGACCGACACATCCTGTCGAGCTGCAGACCACACCAGGCCTGGCACCCGTCGACCACCGCGCACCGGCCACGGCAGCGAAGATCCGCATCACGTCAGTCGCCGTTGAGAGGGTCGAGGTACCAGACGACGCCCCAGCGGTATTTGACGGGGTTCGGGAAGGTGCCGTTGAGCTTGCCGAGGCTGTTGATCACGGTTGACGTGCCGTTCGTGTGGCCGACGGCGTACACATAGCCGGAGCCGGTGTCCTTGTCGATGCCGAGCAGCAGCGTGCCGTAGTTGCCGCACTTGCTCGTGACCATCGCTTCGAAGCCCTGCCACGTCTTCGTGCGGACCGGCGTGACGATCGGCTTCATCGGCGACGTGATCGGGATCCGGATCGTGTAGAGCGCACCGCCGCGGGTGTTCGCGAGGAACGTGTCGTACGTCGGGGTCTTGCTGATCAGCACCATCGACTTGACCGCCGCGAACCCGGGCGCCGACCCGGCATTGCGCCACCCGCCGCCGACCGTCCAGCGGAACAACGTGCCGTCGTTGCGCAACCCGTACGCCATCCAATGCCAGATCTTGCTGTTGGGCTGCTCGAAATGCGACACCTCGAACGCGGTGAAGTTCGCCCAGCCGCCGCCGATCCGGCTGGTCTCGTCGATCCCCGCGTTCAAGTTGTAGGACCGGAAGTACAACGCGTCGCCTTGCACCACGTAGCCGGAGCGGTCCACGCCGGCGACGTTGGGCTCGGCCTCGAACGTGGAGCTCAGCCGAACCTGGCCCGCCGGGAAGACGGACGGGCCGACCGCGCCCGGGGTGGTCATCGTCGGCGGCGTACCAGCCGTGACCGTGGCGCCCGTCTGCGCACCGGACGGCGCGACCGAGCCGGCACCGATCCGGCACGCCTCGCTTGCAGCTCCTGACGCGGTGACCGCCGCTTGGGCCGGAGGTACGAACGCGGCGGCGGTCAGTGCCACCACCCCCGCAATGCTCGAGACAACGCTGCGTCGGTTCACGGGGGTCCCTCCCAGATCCGGTGCTTCCACAGACCTTGATGCGGGCCGGACCGGGAAGGTTATGGATTCAGCGGATTCTCTGCGAGTGGCGGTTGGACGACCGGGGTGTCGCCGTCCCAGGTCAGGTGCGAGAGCCACATCGTGCGGCCCTTCGGATCGGTGCCGACCTGCGCGGGATCCCATGCGTGGTAGACGAACCAGTTGCCGAGGACCATGTTGTGGCCGGGGCCGGCTGCGTCGGGGGAGGACTTCAGGATCGGATCACCCGTCTTCATACAAGGACCGATCGGCGATTCGCACAGCGCATGACCGACGGCGTACGTCGCCTTGTCGAACGCGTTGCCGGAGTAGAACAGGTGGAACTTCCCGTTCCGTTCGACCATGTACGGCGCCTCGACCAGACTGCCCTCCCACGGCAGGTCCTGCTTGATCATCCGATGCACCGGACCGGTCAGCCTGAGACCGTCCGTGGACAGCTCGGACACGTAGATCCAGGTGTCGACGCCGATCGCGTTGCCGTCGTTCTTCCAGTACAGCCAGCGCCGGCCGGTCGAGTCCTGGAACGGCGACGCGTCGATGGAGCCGCCCTCGTCGGGCTGACTGATGAGCGGCTTCATCGATTTGTCGACATATGGACCTGTGGGGGTGGACGCCACCGCGACGCCGACGGCCTGCCGATCCGCCGCCCGTGAGGTGTAGTACATGACGTACCGGTCGGGCGTGTGGACCGCGACCTCCGGCGCCCACACCCGTCCGGGGGACGTCCAATCCGGTAACGACGGCAGCGCGTCACCCACCGGTTCCCACGACACCAGGTCGCGAGAGGTCAGCGTTTGCACGTTACCCAGCGGACCGTTGGTCGCGAAGGCGTAGTAGTCGTTGCCGACCGCAATGATCTGCGGATCGGCGAAGTTGCCGTCGTACACCGGATTGGAGAATGCCATCTACTTGCTCTCGTAGAACTTCAGGTAGTCGAAGGTCGCGACCGGCGGCGGGTTCGCGCCGGTGAACTCGCCGTGTGCGTAGAGGCCGATGCGAGCCGCGTCCGGCAGCACCCACGACGCGCCCCAGGTCCAGTTCTTCCCGTCCACCGACGTACCGGCTCGGTAGACATGCTCACCGGCAGCGTTCTGGTGGTACGCGAGCCGCATCCACAAGGTCGGAGCGGAGCGCCCGATCGCGGCCGCGCCGTACGACGTCGCGCCGTCCGACGGCCGTGCCACGAGTTCCCGCCCGTACTCCGTTTGGCGGGTCTTCCAGATCGCCACGCTGCCGAGTCGCGCGAAGTCGCTGTCATTCAGGTACGCGATCATCCCGGCCTGCTGGTAGTTGCGGACGTCGCCCTGCCCCGTGTCGAGGTGGAGCTTGGTCTCCGCGATCCAGCTGGTACCGGCCGGTGTGGTGTGGAACAGCAACCCGGCGTTGTTCGACGTACCAGTCATATCGGCGTTCTCCAGCGGCCACGACAACTTGCCGTCAGCAACGGTCGCCTTGTCGTCCTGGCGCACCCACGACCAGTCCGCACCGAGCGGACCGTTGAAGTCGTCACTGGACAACAGATCCCCGGTCCGCGGTACGTCGGCCAGCTTCGTGACCGGCTTCGCCACCGGGCGGACGGTCAGGTTGTCCACCTCCGCCGACCCGATCCACCGCACCGGCGCCGCCTTCAACTGCACCCCGGGCAGTTGCGCCTCCGCGTAAACATCGCCTAGCCCCGCGTCGTTCAATCGTGCCGTGACAGTTGATTCAGAGGCTTGCACGGACAGCTTGTTCCACTGGGTGCGATCGAAGTCGGGCGGCAGGTTGACCGACGTCGTACGGCGACCGACCGTCAGCGTCACGCGGTTGTTCGCGACCGTCGCCACCACCTGATTGCCCAGGACCGTGGTGAACGAGCTGCCGAGTCGGACGTCCGCCTCCACCCGGAGCGAGCCGGCGGGTGCCGCGGCGCGGGTCTGGGCCGCTCCGTTGATGCTCGCGGTCCGGCCGCCGAGCGAGTCGCCCGGTTGTCTGATGGCGCCTTGGAGCCCCGACGCCGGGTCGGTCGAGTCGATGCCGAGGGACGAGCCTGTGGTCGGCGCGGGGACCGGGCCCTCGGACGGGCCGAGGCCGGCGCGGGTGCGCGGCCAGCCGTTGACCCAGTCGATCTTGTCGATCAGCATCGGGCGCCGGTTGATCCCGAACGGGTTCGTCAACCACGGCGTACCGCGGTCGATCGCGTGATAGACGATGTGGTCCTGTCCGGCCGCGTCGGTGATGAACGCGTGGTGGCCGGGGCCGATCCACTTGTTGCCGTTCTGCGTGATGACCGTCGTACCGCCGACGCGGGAGTCGGTCAGCGCCGCGCCGTCGGCGTCGACGAACGGGCCGCGTGGGGAGCGCGAGCGGCCCGCGAAGACGGAGTACCCGGTGGTCGGGCCGGCGCAGCAGTTCATCGACGAGCCCATGAAGTAGTACCAGCCGTCGCGGTAGACGACGTACGAGCCCTCGTAGCGGTCGCCGATCGTGACCTGCGTCGGCTCACCGACCGCGTGCATTCCGTCGGCGCTCAGTTCGGTGACGGAGATGCCGCCGTAGAAGCCGCCGTAGTACAGGTACCGCTTGCCGTCCGCGGCGGTGAGCATCGCCGGGTCGATGGTGCCGAAGAAGCCGCCGTTGCCGTCCGGTTTCGGGGCGACGACCGGGCCGCCGGTCGCGGTCCACGGTCCCGCCGGGGTCGAGGCGGTGGCCACACCGATCGCGGGATCGCCACCGGGGTTGGCCGCGGTGTCGGTGACGGTGAAGTACATGACGTAGTGACCGTCGAAGTACCGGATGTCGGGTGCCCAGAAGAACGAGCCGGGCGCGGCCCAGGCCGGCTTGGTCTGGTCGTCGAAGACCGTGCCGAGGTACTCCCAGGAGCTGAAGTCCTTGGTCCGGGCCATGTGCATCAGGCCGAACGCGCCGTTCGCCACCAGTGGATCGGAGGTCGCGTACGCGTACCAGTAGCCGTCGCGGCCCTGGATGATCGACGGGTCGGCGAACGTGTCGGCGAAGCTGGAGCTGATCGGGTTGGTCGTGGTCGCCACAGGTGCGGCGGTCGCAGCGGAGGTGCCGGCTGCCACGGCAGCCACAGTCAGGACTGCGGCAAGGAGTCGTTTCGAAGGCACGGGCGGGTCCCCTCTCGAATCAACTGCTGAGTTGAATCACGTGCCACGATGCGGGCGGCAGCGTGGCACGGCAGACACCGTCGACGACCTCGGTGGCGTCGACGGTCCGGGGCTGGACCCGGTCCGGATCGTCCGCGGTGTTCACGGCGGAGCGATCCTCGTCGTACAGGGCAAGGTGCCGGATCACTCGCCCGGACACCGGGATTTCCAGGTCGATCTTGTCCGTCTCGCTCCGGTTCACCACGAAGATCGCGGTCTCCCCGGTGCTTTCGTCGTACGTCGCTGTGCTCCACAGCGCCGGGATCCGGCCGAAGGCGGCCGTGTCGATCTCGGGACCGCCGCTCACGCCGGTCCGCAGCACGGTCGGACCGGCGTACTGCGCGGTCAAGGCGAACGGGTAGAAGATCGTCTGCCGCCACGCGCGCCCACCGGGCTCGGTGCGGATCGGTCCGATCACGTTCACCAGTTGCGCGAGGCAAGCGATCTTCACCCGGTCGGCGTGCCGGAGCAGCGTGATCAGCAGGCTGCCGACGACCACCGCGTCGTCGACCGTGTAGGTGTCCTCGATCAGCGGACCGACCTCGCGGATCGGCAGGCCGAGCTCGCCGGGGAAGTGCTGCTGGTACCAGACGTTCCACTCGTCGAAGGACAGCGTCAGCTCCTTGTCGCTGCGCTTGAGCGCCTTCACGTGGTCGGCGGTCGCGATCACCGCGGAGATCATCCGGTCCATCTCCTCGGCGGCCGCCAGGAAACTCGCCTGGTCGCCGTCGCGCGGCTCGTAGTACGCGTGCAGGCTGATGTGGTCGACCAGGTCGTAGGTGCGCTCCAGGACGACGCGTTCCCAGTCGCCGAACGTCGGCATCCCGGCGTTGCTCGATCCGCAGGCGACCAGTTCGAGGCCGGGATCGACGCGGCGCATCGCGTTCGCGGTCTCCTCGGCGAGTCGCGCGTACTCCTCGGCGGTCTTGTGGCCGATCTGCCACGGGCCGTCCATTTCGTTGCCCAGGCACCAGATCCGGATGTCGTGCGGCTCCGGGCTGCCGTTCGCGACCCGGCGATCGGCCGGCGCGGTGCCGGCCGGCAGGTTGCAGTACTCGAGCAGGTCGACGGCCTCGCGGATCCCGCGGGTGCCGAGATTGACCGCCCAGATCGGCTGTACGCCGGCCTTGCGCGACCAGGCGACGAACTCGTCGGTGCCGAACTGGTTCGGCTCGATCGCCCGCCAGGCCAGGTCGAGCCGCCGCGGCCGCTCGTCCTTCGGCCCGACGCCGTCCTCCCAGTCGTAGTTCGAGACGAAGTTCCCGCCCGGGTAGCGGATCGCGGTCACGCCGAGCTCCCGAACCAGCTCGAGCACGTCCTGCCGGAACCCGTCCGCATCGGCGGTCGGATGCCCTGGCTCGTAGATCCCCGTGTAGACGCAACGTCCCATGTGCTCGACGAACGATCCGAACACGCGACGGTCCAGGTCGCCAACGACGAACGCAGGGTCAACCACGAGCCGCGCCACAGGGCCTCCCCAGAGTCGTTTACAACGTTTAACGTGGATGTCTACAACGATTGACATCCCCTGTAAAGACCTCACCACCTCACCCCATTTCCCCGGCCGACCCACCAACTCGCGGGTTCCACACCCTGAGTGCGGCTCACAAACCCCCCGAACTGATGGGTCAGCCAGGCAAATCGGCACGGGACTCGGCGCGGTGGATCGGCGCGGTGGATCGGCGCGGCTGGTGGTCGGGCGGGAGGGGTGCTGGGCGTGGCACACTCGGGCGACGGGACGGTGACTGGAGGTTCTGCGATGGCGACCAGGCTGAGTGACGTGGCCGCGCGGGCCGGTGTGTCGGTGAAGACCGTCTCGAACGTGATCAACGACTACCCGCACATCACCGCGCGCACCCGCGCCAAGGTCGAGGACGCGATCGCCGCGCTGGACTACAAGCCGAACGTCAGCGCCCGCTCGCTGCGCAAGGGCCGCTCGGACTTCATCGCGCTGGCGATCCCGGAGATGGGTTCGCCGTACTTCGCCGAACTCGGAGCCGAGATCAGCCGGGCCGCGAAACGTCGCGGGATCACGGTGCTGATCGACCAGACCGAGGGCGAGTCGGCCGCCGAGCGGTTCGTCCTGGACGGCATGCGTGGACAGCTGATCGACGGCATCATCTTCTCCCCACTCGCCACCGCCCCGGCCAAGCTCACCTCGGCGGATACCGGGAAGCCGCTGGTCCTGCTCGGTGAACGACCGGCCGGCGGCCAGTTCGACCGCGTCGCGGTCGACTCGGTGCAGGCGTCGTACGACGCGACCACGCATCTGATCTCACTCGGCAAGCATCGGATCGCGGCGATCGGCGTCGGCGGGACGAGCACCGGTGCGGTACGGCGGAAGGGGTACCGGAAGGCGCTGAAGGTAGCCGGGATGCCGCACGACACTGCGCTCGAGCTCGCCGGCACCGGGTACCACCGGCTCGACGGAGCCGCGTCGATGCGCGAACTGCTCGCGCTGCCGGAGCCGCCGGACGCGGTGTTCTGCTTCAACGACCTGCTCGCCCTGGGCGCCCTGCGGACGCTGGCCGACGCGGGCCTGCGCGTACCGCAGGACGTCGCTGTGGTCGGCTTCGACGACATCGAGGACGGCCGGTACCACTCGCCGTCCCTCACCACGATCTCACCCGACAAGGAGTGGCTCGCCGACAACGCAGTAGCTCTCCTCCTCGACCGAATCGCCGGCAACGCCGAATCAACCCACCGCGACCTCACCGTCCCGTACACCCTGAAGATCCGCGAGTCGACCGCCGGCTGACACTCCGTACTCCGGTCTCCTGCCGCGGAGCACCACCCACACATCAGTGGATATCCCCTCGCGTTGTGGGTTCTCCGGTGGTGTACGAGGGGAGAACCCCCAACACGAGCGGATATCCACTCGCGTAGGAGAGGCGCGGGTCGTACTCCGCCCAGCGCAGCCAGCAGGTTGTCGTGCAACCGGCGGGTTTGTGCAGCCGGTGGGTTGTTGTGCGGCTGGATGGGTTGAATGCGTCAGCGGTTTGGGAAGCCGGCTAGTTGTTTGGCTAGGGCGGTTTGGGGCTTGGTGACTCGGCCGATGAGGGTGAGTACGGCGTTGCGGAGCGGGCGGATCGCGGGTGGGACGTTCGCGAGGCGCGTGAGGCGGTGGGCTAGGCCGATCACCCGGACCGCCTCGGCGCGGCAGTTCGTGGCGTACGCGTCGAGGCCCGACTCGTCTCCGGCCAGCGCGGTCGAGACTGCGTCCGCCAGGGTGACCGCGTCGCGCAGACCGAGGTTCATGCCCTGACCGCCGGCGGGGCTGTGCGTGTGGGCGGCGTCGCCGGCCAGCAGCACGCGGCCGGCGCGGTAGTTGTCCGCCACGCGCTCGTGGATGCGGAACCGGGAGCCCCAGACCACCTCGGTGACCTTCGGGTGCGCCTTCCGCGGACCGCGGTCGGCCAGCAACCGCTGCGCGTAGGCGAGATCGGGGTGCTCCGGTGCGTCGTGCACCTCGGCGACCAGGCGGAAGCTTCCGTCCGGCAACGGCGCCACCACGAGCAGTCCGGCAGAGGCGAAGTACAGCGCGACCTCGTCGACCGGCAGGCCGCCGTCGACGCGTACATCAACCAGGCTGCACGAGATCTGCAGGGTGTTGCCCGGCATCCGCAGTCCGGCGAGTTCGCGGATCGTGCTGTTCATTCCGTCGGCTGCCACGACGTACTGCGCCTTGATCACGTCGCCGTTGTCGAGCGTGACCTCGGCACCGTCGGCGGTCTGGGTCAGGCCGGTTGCGGCGTACGGACGGAGCACCGAGCCGCCGAGCTCCTCGAGGCGTTCGAGTAGTACCTGCTCGGTGACCGGCTGGGGGATCATCGTCACGAACGGGTAGTCGGTCGGTAGGTCCGCGAAGCCGACCGGGATCAGCTTGCGGTCGCCGGCGCGGATCGCGAAGTTCTCGAGCTCCAGGCCGAGGTCGACGAGCCTCTTGGTGACGCCGAGCTGCTCCAGCACCTCCAGCGTCCGCGGGTGGATCACGCATGCCCGCGAGGTGTTCGCCCCAGCCGCCTGCTGATCGACCACCACCACGTCATGTCCGTGCAGCCGGAGCCCGACTGCCACGGCGAGCCCGACCGGACCCGCACCCACCACCACAACCTCTGTTTGCTGCGGAGTCATCGTCGCTCCTCTCCCCACCCCGACTGAAGCGGGGGCTTGTTGTTTATCAACGCTTGTTGACTTTTACGCTAAGCCTGCTGCCGGCGAAAGTCAACAGGTGTTGGCATATGCTGGGGACATGGCGGAGAAGAAGTCCGATCGGACCCGGGCGGCGATCCTCGCGGCCGCACGTGAGCGATTCGGCGCGGACGGGTACGAGCGGGCGACGATCCGGGCGATCGCGGCGGATGCGGCGATCGACCCGGCGATGGTGATGCGGTACTACGGCAGCAAGGAGAAGCTGTTCGCGGCGGCAGCCGAGTTCGACATCACGCTGCCGGACTTCGGCGACGTACCGCTGGAGTCGCTGGGGGAGGTGCTCGCGCGGCACTTCCTGGAGCGCTGGGAGGCGGACGACTCACTCCGGGTGCTGCTGCGGACCGCGGTCACCAACGAGGTAGCAGTCGAGCGCATGCGCGGAATCTTCGCGGCGCAGCTCGCGCCGACGTTGCGGATGCAGGCAGTCGACCAACCCGACGTACGGGCCGGCCTGGTCGCGAGTCAGGTGCTCGGCTTCGCGCTCTGCCGGTACATCCTCGGCATCCCGCCGATCGCGACCATGCCCGACGACGAGGTGGTCGCCTGGCTCGGACCAACGCTGGCCCGCTACTTGACCTCGCCGGCTCCCAGCCAGGTGTGAACAGCCGGCAGCGTCTCGGCCAGTGACGGCAACTGCGGGTGCCACTTGAGCTCCCACTCGAGTGAGAGCGGGTAGTCGGTTCCGGCGAGCACAGTCAGCAACTCCCGGATCGGGAAGTCGCCGGCATCGATCGCGACCGGGCGGTAGTCCTGCGCCGAGTCAGCCTGCTTGAACTGGACGAGCTCGAGCCACGGGCGCAGCAGGTCGAACGACTCCGCCAGGGTCTCGCCGTGCGACCACGTGTGCGACGTGTCCCAGAGCGCCTTCACGTTGTGGCCGGGGACGTCGTTGTCGAGCAGCACACAGAACGCAGCGACCTGTCGCGCGGTCGAGTGCGAGTCGTGCGTCTCCAGCAGGATCGGGACGTCCTTCGGTGCGGTCGTCACGCGGTCGAGCGCGCGGATCTCACCGGCGCTCGGGCCATCCGTCGTACCCACGCCGGGATCGTCGCCGGGGAACACGCGAACGCCTCGGGCGCCGAGATCCGCGGCGAGTTCGAGGTGCGCCTCGAGTGGCTGCTCCTCGACCGCGCAGAGCTTCACGTAGCTGCTGACCGCGAAGATCTCCAGGCCGGCGTCCTCGATCCGGGTCCGTACATCCCGGCGCTGCGTCGCCGACAGGCCCGTGTTCGTGAACTCGTCCGGCGCGGCCCGCAACTCCAGACCGGTGAAGTTGTTGCCCTGAGCAAGATCTAGGACGTCGTCGAGTGCAGCTCCGGGACAGCCGAGGGTGGCGAAACCTAGACGCATACAGCTATCTGATCAGATCCAGCGGCCACGGCGCGGCTGGGTCCGCGGACTGGTCGGCTGCTCCGGGTCCGTCGGCTGCTCCTGCTCAGAGGCGTACGGCGTCTGCTGCTGGTACTCGGCCTGCTCCGGCTCTGGCGAGTACTGCGTCCCGTACGACTCAGTGGCGTAGTTCGGGCTGTAGGTCTCGTACGACTCAGTGCTGCTGTACTCCGAGCCGCCATTGTTGCCGTACGCGTCGTACTCGTAGTTGCCCGAGCTGTAGGACTCAGAGTTGTACGAGGACGAGTAGTCCGAGGTGTACGACGTCTCCTGGCTCGAGTAACCGTCACCGGACGAGTACGTCGGCTCCGGACCGTACGACGGCACCGGCGGGAGCGGCTTCGACGGAGTCAGGAAGTCGTCCGGCTCCTGGTAGCTCGTCGGGGCCGGCGCCGGCTCGTAGTACCCGGACGACGCGGACACGTGCGACGACGGCTGCGCGTGCTCGGACTGGCCGTAGACGTTGTGGTCCGAGTACGACGAGTACGTGTCGTGCGACTCGGCCTGGGTGTCCTGCGTCGAGTGGCTAGGCACCGCCGGCTGGATCGCCGACGGGCTGTCGACCGCGACCCGAGCGGCCCGGCGGCCAGCGCGCGCAACGGGCGCGGGCTCAGGCTCGGGTGCGGTCTGTGCCTCCACTGGGGAGGCCGTCGAGGTGAGGTAGTCGGACTCGTACGAGTACGGCTCGGAGGAGTAGCGCGCCGCCCACGGCTCCTCCGCCGGCTGCGGTTCCGGCTCGGGCTGGTAGGCGTACGGGTCGGGCTGCACAACAGTCATCGGAGTCGCCTCGTCGCGCCAGCTGCTCGTCGTACCGAGCACGTCCGCGGTGACCGAGCTCCGGTAGTCCTCCCAGCTCTGCTGCTGCGGCGCCTCGTACGTCGTCTCTGCGACCGGCTTCTCGTCCCGCCAGGTCTCGATCGGGTTGAACTGCTCGGTCGCCGGACCGGCCTCGTCGTCCTGCCAGCTCTCGGCAACCGGAGCGAACGGGCTCCATTTCGGCGCATCGCCGGACTGCTGACCGCCGGCGAACGCTGCCGCGCCGTCACCCGGGAAGCTCTGCGGCGCGAACGGACTCTGCACAGGCGCCTGCTCGTACGGCGCCGCCGGAGCATATGCGGCCGGGGCCTGCGGTGCCGGGGTCGGCGCGAACGGGCTACCCGCCTGCGGGCCACCACCAGCCATCTCCAACTGCGGCTGGCGGACCAGACCCAGCGCGGGCCCGGCGGCGATCGGCTCGGAGATCGCGGGCTGCTCATCGGTGTCGTCGTTCGCGTACGACGGAACCTGTGTCACCTCGTACGACGGGACGGCGCTGAGCTTCGGGCCCTGGTCCCACCACGGCACCCACGGGCGCGTGGTCTGCATGTGGTTGATCTTGCGGATCACCATCGTCGCGGCGACCGCGGACACGACCGTCAGCACGAGCGACGCCGAACCGGCCAGGGCGATACCGCGCAACGATCCGACGGTGGCTTCCATCCACATCAGGAACCGGCGGACCACCACGTCGAACGCGAGAGCGCCGATCCAGGCGACCCACCACACGGACGTGAGGGTCGGCGTCCTGAACCGGCGCAGGTCGTCGCTGTACACAGGGGTCTTCGGGTCGCTGGCGATCCAGACGTCGTCGACGATCTGTTTCGGGTACCAGAGGTTGGGGCCGGGGACGAACCAACTGGCCAGCACCCAGCCGTGGCTGCGGCGGTGGTCGGCCTGGCTGAACACCTCGGAGTTGACCCGGGCCCGCCACAACCAGATGACGAAGACGACCGCGGCGGCGACCGAGATGATCACGTTCGGAATCGCAGTGACCTTGGCGATCGCGTCGGCGCGGTTCAGATCCGCGTCGTCGACGTTCGGCATCCCGCCGAGGTAGCGGTGCACGACGGAGTACGTGTTCCAGTCAGACCAGGTGGACAGCAGGTGGGTGACCGTTGACGCGCCCAGCAGTCCGATCGCGATCTTGCCGACCGTCCCGACTTGCTGGAAGTCCTCAGCCGCGTGCGGCTGCCACTCTTCCTGGTCCTCGACAGCAGTCATCAATGCCTGCGGGTGGCTCACGTCTCGCGTCCCTCGCGTTGCTGGAACTCCGTCGTCTGTTCGGCGTCTCTGCCTGGCCCTGCCCCCGCGTGACCGAGCCACATTGATACCACGAAGTAGGTACGCCAGGGCAGTCGGCCCCAGCACAGAGGGTGTCGACTTAACGTGTTCTTTTCGTACGCCCATCACCAAAGGTAACGAGGCACCGGACGGGGCGTGACGCTTTGGTTTACCGCGCAGGTGGTTGGAAGCCACTCTGCGGTGTCCCGACCGCCCACCACGGCACCCACGGACGCATGCTCTGAAGCTCGTCGATCCGCTGGATCAGGATGACTGCGAGCACCGCCGCGCCGGTGGTGAACAGCGCCGAGACGGAGGAAAGTATGACGTTCGTGCGCAGATCTCCCAGCTCCGACGCGCCGACGAGAACACCTCTTTGCACGATGTTCCCGGTGACCAGGCCGGCCACCCAGGTCAGCCACCACGCCCAGACCAGTTGCGTGCCCGGAACGTCCTTGAGCATCGGGATCAACGGATCGGTCCGCGGGTCGCTGGCCGCGACGACATCGTCGACGACCTGCTTCGGGTACCAGAGGTTCACCACCGGGACGAGCCAGCACCCGAGCACCCAGCCGCGGGTGAACCGGTGCTCGCCGCGGCAGAACATCTCCGCGTTCCAGCGGACCCGCCACAGCCAGACGATGAACACCACCGCGGCCGCGAGCAGCGCCAGCGCGGCGACGATCCCGAGCGAGCCGGAGATCAGGTCCGCCTCGGCCAGTTTGTCCGGGTCGCCGCCGTACACCTTGCGGGTCCGGTACAGGTTCCAGTCCGACCACGCGGTCGACCACGTGGTGACGGTGACAACCCCGATCAGGATCGACGCACCGATACCCATCGCCCGCTCGGAACTGAACCACCGGTCCAGCGGTACTTGCGACGCCCGGCTCGGCATGGATCAGACATAGCACAACAGGCCGTGACCGAGCGAGAACATCCGGTTGCGGCCGCTCCGTGGCGCATTCCTGCCAGAAACTGTCGGTGGGGATGTGGAGGATGGTCGTATGGAATGGTCCGTGGTCGATTCTCCGATCGGCGACCTCACGCTCGCGGTCGACGAGACCGGGCTGTGCCGTCTGCACTTCGGGGCGACCGACCGACCGCTCGGCGCCGATCCGCTGCTCACCGAGGCCGCCGAGCAGTTGAAGGCGTACTTCGCCGGCGAGCTCCAGGAGTTCACGCTGCCGCTGTCGGTCCGCAACGGCTCCGACTTCGAGCGCGCGGTCTGGACCCAACTCACCCGGATCCCGTACGGCGAGATGCAGACGTACGGCGACGTCGCGAAGGTCGTCGGCGACGCGGGTGCCGCCCGCGCGGTCGGTACGGCGTGCAACCGCAACCCGATCGCGATCGTCGTGCCCTGCCACCGGGTCGTCGGCGCCGGCGGCAAGATGGTCGGCTTCGGCGGTGGCATCCCGACCAAGCGGCACCTGCTCGAACTCGAGGCCCGCGTCACCCTCGAGACGCTCTGGACCTGACCCGACCGCAGACCTGACGAAGATCTGACACTCGGTGCGGGCTAATCGAGGCGCGGTGACCAGCTATGGGCACTAACGTTTGAAGCGAGTGATTCACGCGTCCTCCCACCTGCTTGGAAGACACATATAAATGAACAAAGCCCGCACCACTGACCACCACCACCCCGACCTCAGTGCCCTGATGAACAAGAGCGCCGAGGAATGGTCCGCCCCCGAGATCCAGGACGCCGCCCGCGCGGCACTGAAGATGCACGCTCCGGACCGGGAGCCACTGACCTGGACCAAGCGGCTCAAGGTCGTCCCCTGGCTGCACCGCAACAACGCGGTCTGCCTGAGCTGCGGCGGCACCTACCCGTGCATCACGCACCGGTACGCCACTCAACTCCTGTCCGCCGGCCGCTACACAATCGCGAAGTCCGACGACCCGGAACCGCAGGTCAACTGACGTCGTTCGCGCAAGGCGACGTCCGGACAGACGAAGGTCCCGAATCCCAGCCGGGGTTCGGGACCTTCGCCGTTGCGGTGGTGTCAGTTGCGGTGGTGTCAGGAGTCGCTGGGCCTGGAATCGCCCGAGCCCGTCGACTTCCTGGTCGTGGTCTTCTTCGTGGCGCCGTTCGAGGCGGCCTTCACCTCGTCCTTGGCCGCTTCCGGCCGAGCCTCGGCCTTCGGCGCCTCGGCCTTGGGACCGTCCGCCGGACCATCGGTCTTCGGACCATCGGTCTTGGGCGCGTCAGTCTTTGCGGTGTCGGTCTTCGCGGTGTCGGCCTCCGGCTTGGCGTCGGACTTGCCGTTGGACGACGTGGTGTCGGTCGGGCGCGACGACGTACCCGCCGGGGCGGAGCTGTAGTCGCGACCGCTGGTCGGCGTGGACTGCCAGGCCGGCTCCGGCGGGGTCAGCAGCTTCTTCACCGCTGCCGCGGCCAGCGCGCCGAGACCCAGGAACAGCACCACGTTACGGAGCTTGTGGCTCTTCTTCGGCACCTCGAGCTCACCCTTCAGGGCGGCCTTGGTGGCCTTGCCGCGGCGGGCGGTCTCCTCGACGACCGGTTCGGCGGCGGCTGCCAGGGTCGCCAGCGCAGCGGTGACCTTCGGCAGTACGTCGTCGTTCAGCCGCTCGCGGGCCTTCTCGGCCGCGTGCTCGGTGGCCGGACCGACCTTGGAGAGCGCGTCATCGAGCACCGGACCGGCCTTCTCCACCGCCTGGTGGGCGAGGTGCGCGCCCCGCTCGACAGCCTTCTCGGCGTACGGCGACACCTTCTCCCGTGCGGTGCCCATAGCCGGTGCGAGATGGTCGCGGACCTGGCCGACGGCCGGTCCGAGCTTCTCCGACGCCGACTCGGCGAGCGGCCGGACGCGGCCCCTTGCGGCCTCGACCCGGTCCTTGGACTTCCTCAAACCCACGGTTCCCTCCTCGGTGCCGCCCGCGCCGCGGACAGCTCTCCCGCCCATCGGCGACATGGGCTTTTCTGGTGACGACTCTGGACAAACCCGGCTTCATCTGCATCGTACGACGTCCCAAGCCGATAACCCTGTGCCCCCACCGCACTCTGCGTACACATCCGCGTCAATGCCAGGGTTCTTGAACCGACATGACAGGATCGAGGGGTAAGCCGTAGTAATCCGACTAGGAGTGACTCCCGTGGCCGAAGAGCTGTACGCGACCCTGCAGACGAACAAGGGCGACGTCGTCATCAGGTTGTTCCCCAACCACGCGCCGAAGACGGTGAGCAACTTCGTCGGCCTGGCCGAGGGCACCAAGGAGTGGACCGACCCGGAGACCGGGGAGCAGGTCACCAAGCCGTTCTACGACGGCCTCGGGTTCCACCGGGTGATCGACGGGTTCATGATCCAGGGCGGCTGCCCGCTCGGTACCGGCACCGGCACGCCCGGGTACCAGTTCGACGACGAGATCCACCCGGAGCTCCAGTTCGACCGTCCGTACCTGCTCGCGATGGCGAACGCCGGCATCCAGTTCGGCCACGGCACCAACGGTTCGCAGTTCTTCGTGACCGTGGTCCCGACGCCGCACCTGAACCGCAAGCACACGATCTTCGGTGAGGTCGTCGACGACGACTCGAAGAAGGTCGTGGACGCGATCGCGACCGCCGACACCGCACCCGGCGACCGGCCGCTCGAGCCGATCGTCATCAACAAGGTCGTCGTCGAGCGCAAGAACGCCTGATTTTTCGGAGCGGGGCCGGGCACACCCGGTCCCGTTCTTTCACAGGAGGACGCAACCCGCGTGACCGAGACCGTCTGCTACCGGCACCCGGATCGGCCGGCCGGGGTGCGCTGCCAGCGCTGCGACCGGCCGATCTGCCCCGCGTGCATGAACAGCGCCGCCGTCGGCTTCCAGTGCCCGAACTGTTTCAACGAGGGCGTCCGATCGGTCCCGCGGACCCGTACGTCGCTCGGCGGCATCCAGCGCGCCGGTAGCCAGCAGGTCGTCACCTACACGCTGCTCGCGCTGAACGTCCTGGTCTTCATCGGTGTCCGCACCGGCAGCCCGCAGCTCCTCGGCGACCTGGTGATGGTCCCGGTGCTCGCCGAGAGTGAGCCGTGGCGCCTGCTCACGTCGGCGTTCACCCACGTGCAGTTCTTCCACATCTTCTCGAACCTGTTCATGCTCTGGCAGCTCGGCCCGATCCTCGAGCAGATGCTCGGCCGGCTCCGGTTCACGATCCTCTACCTGCTGTCCGCGCTAGGCGGCAGCATCGCGGTCTGGATCCTGTCGCCCCCCGGCGGCGCAACCCTCGGCGCGTCCGGAGCAGTCCTAGGCCTGGTCGGCGCCCTCCTGGTGATCAACCGCGCCCGCGGCCAGGACATCACCTGGATCATCATGTACGTCGCCGTCACCGCCTTCCTGTCCTTCGCCATCCCGAACGTCTCCTGGGAAGGCCACCTAGGCGGTTTCGTAGTAGGCGCCGCGGTCGCCTGGATCTACCTACAACTCTCCAACCACCGCCGCAACAAACAATCCGCCTAAACCGCGCCGGAAGACCCCCCGACCCGGTGCTCCCCCCACCCAACTGCGCGCGGCTACCGCCGCTCAGCGTGCGGCTACCGCCGCCATTCGACCGATACGTACACCGCCCCACCGCACCGCCCGGACTGGCTGCCCTACCTCAATCCGAACTCAGATACCCGAACCACCCCAGGCGCTGGCGCGCACCAACTCTGCGTCCGCAGGTCCGCGGAGGCGCTACTGGGGTTAATGGGCTCATGTGACAGATGTGTGGGTGGTCGACGAGTTCCAGGGCGGCGGCGGGGCTTGGTGTGATGTGCACGCTCGACAGGAGGTGTCGAGTGAACGGGTAGTGCACCTGAGCGTGAACGCGCCCGCGCGTACACCGTCTCGCCGGTGCACTACCTGTCGAGCGCGCACACCACCCCGCCCCGAGCACCCGTCCCGCCACCAACCCCATCACCCAGCCACCCACCCAGCACAAGAACGGATATCCCCTGGCGTTGTGGGTTCTCCCCTCTAACACCACCGGAGAAGCCACAACACCGACGGATATCCCCTCGTGTGCGAGGGCTCTCGTCGCGCCCGACCTCGGGGCCGGCCGACGGCATGGACCGGGCGGTGCATGAGGTGGTGCGGTGCATGTGGCGGTGCGGGCGGGCGGTGGTGCGGTGCATGGGGGTAGTGCGGTGTATGCGGGTGGTGCGGTGCATGCAGCGGTGCATGTTGCGGGCGGGCGGTGGTGCGGTGGTGCGGTGGTGCGGTGGTGCGGTGCGGGGCGGTGGTGCGGTGCATGCGGCGGTGCGGGCGGGCGGTGGTGTGGTGCGGTGGGAGTGGAGACAGGAACTGGTGGGCGGAGACAGGGTGTGTCGGGTTCCGGGCCTCCACGGCTTGTCTCACGTCTCCGGATGCGGCAGCCAACACCCACACATCGGACCGGAGGGCCGGTTAATGGTTCGTCTGGCGGGCCGGCTCGGGCTGAAGATGAGGGTGATGACTACTACTTCCTCCCGGGCGGTTCGCTTCGTCGAGATGACCGGTAGCGCGCTGAGCGCGTTGCTGGCCGACGACCGTCCCGCGGCACAGACCGAGCTCGGTTTCCCACTCGGCGACGAGTTCCTCACCGACAGGGCCAAGTGGCTCTGGCAGTACCGGCTCGATCAGCTGACCCGCGATCCCAGCACCTTCGGGTGGCTCGTCAAGCTCGCCGTGGCCGACGGGATCGTGGTCGGCTATGCCGGTTTCCACGGTCCACCCGACGAGGCCGGCATGGTGGAGATCGGCTACACAGTCGACCCGCTGCACCGGCGCCAGGGTTTCGCCAAGGCGATCGTGACCGCGCTCCTTGAACGTGCCGCGGCCGAACCCGCCGTACGGACCGTCCGGGCCACGATCAGCCCCACCAACGAGGCATCGCTGGCCACCATCGCCGGCTTCGGCTTCGTCGAGAACGGCGAACAGTGGGACGAGGAAGACGGCCTGGAACTCATCTTCGAACGCCCCAGCCGCTGACAAGTTGCGCGTGGTGCGGGTGGGGCTGTAGGGACAAGCGGCCTAGGCCACAACTTTTGCTCAGTTGGATAAAAGCTGGTGACAAGCGGGGTGGCGGGCTCGTCTAATCGAGTGACGTCCCGACGGGGGACCGAAGTGGTTAGGACATCCGTATGAGCCCACGCGCAGTGGACAAACGAGCCCGCCCGGGAAACGAACACCAGGTAGTGCGGCCCGCCCCACCGGAATCTCCGAGCGCGGTCACCGCCCTACAGACCACCAACCGCATCTCACAGCAGAAACACCCCGCCAAGGCCTCCTGAAGTCAGCGCAGTAGAAGGCAGCTGTCGCCGAATTCGTGCCAGAGGTAGTGCTCTTGGATGGCGGCGTCGTAGGCGCGTTGGACCTGGTCGGGGGTGGCCACGGACTCGAGGAGGAGTAGGTGGGACGCCTCGGGGGCGTGCCAGCCGGTGATGAGCCCGTCGACTACGTACGGCGGGCGGTCCGGGCCGAGGATGAGGTCGGTCCAGCCGTGGGACGGGGTGACGGTGCCGTCGGGGGTCGTGGCTGATTCGATGGCGCGTACGGCGGTGGTGCCGACCGCGATCACCCGGCCGCCGTTGGCCTTGACCCAGTTGACGAGACGAGCCGTGTGCGCGGGTACGTCGTACCGCTCGGGTTGGGGTGGCTCGTGGCTCTCCAGTGAGGACACGCCGCAGTGCAGCAGGATCGGTGCGATCAGTACGCCCTGCGACGCCAGGTAGCTCACCAGCTCGAAGCTGAACGGTCTGGCGGCGCTCGGCATCTCCGCACTACCAGGGTCGCGAGCAAAGACGGTCTGGTACGACGCCAGCGGCCACTGCTTGCCGACGTAGTTGTAGGTGATCGGCCGCCCGTGCCGCTGCAAGTACCCGAGTACGTCGGCAACCGGCGGCTCGGCGATCCACAGGCGACGCGAGTCACGGTATGGCGCCAGCAACGTCAGCGCGCCTCCCGGCAGCTCCACCCGGTCGCCCGCCGTACCGTCGAACATCGGTGCACCGCCGTTGCGTAGCTCGACGATCCAGGTGCCGTCGTCGAGCGGTGCCGAGAAGTGCACGGTGTACGACGAGCTGTCGACCGCGGCGGCCAACGTGCTGGACGTGTTCACCAGCAGGAGGTCACCGGGCCGCAGGTGTTCACCGATGCGGTCGAAGCGGGTGTGCGTGACGGTCGACCCCTCCGCGACCAGCAGCTTCACCTGATCCCGCGAGAGCCCGCGGGCCTCCGGTGGTTCGCCGGCGTTCAACGCCTCCGGCAGCTCGAACCTGGTGTGTGGGTGCACCATCACGGGGCCACCGCAGGCGCGAACTCGGCCGCTCGGTACCTGCCACTCGCCGGCCGGCTGTCCAGCAACTGCAGGAACGCCGGTACGACGGTTGCGGGCTCGGGCCGGTCGGAGATGTCCTCACCAGGGAACGCGGCCTGGTGCATCGCAGTACGCAGGTCACCCGGGTCAACTGCGTACACCGCCAGTGCTGGGTGCTCAGCGGCGAGGACTCGAGTCGCGTGATCCAGTGCGGCCTTGGCGGAGCCGTAGCCACCCCAGGTCTCGTAGGCCTCCACTGCGGCGTCTGAGCTGATGTTGATCAGCACACCGGACGCTGCGGTGAGTGCGGGGAGCAGGGCCTGCGTCAGTGCGATTGGTGCGAGTACGTCGACCTCGTACACGCGACTGAGCTCGTAGAGGTCGGTTGCGGCCAGTGTCTGCAGCGGGCTCTGCCCGAGGTAGCTGGCGTTGTTGATGAGCAGGTCGAGCCGACCGAGCTCGGTGATCGCGTCCACCAGGTCGGCGCGGTGGTCGGGGTCGGTGACGTCGCCGGCCAGCGGTACGACGTCGGTGCGGTCAGCCAGTGCGTCGGCTGCGTCCTTGAGCGCTTCGGCGCCGCGAGCGTCGATCACGAGCGCCCAGCCGCGATCGGCCAGCCCGTGCGCGAGTGCGAGCCCGAGCCCGGCGGACGCGCCGGTGATGAGAGCAACAGGACGGTCGGACGGTTCAGGAGTCATACCGGCACCGTCCTACCTCAAGTGAACTTGAGGTCAACCCCCCGGACTTCCGCCACTCACCAACCGTCTCCCCGCGGTCGCGGCTACGTCTGCAGCCACCGCCATCACGGCGGAATCCTCAGGTTGGTGAGTGGCGGGGGTCCGCAGCCAACAGCACGCCTGGGTTCAACACACCGACGGGATCGAAGGTGTGCTTGACCGCCTGGAGCGCTTCGACGGCGAGGGGGCCGATCTCGGTGGCGTAGGCGTCGCGGTGGTCGGTGCCGACGCCGTGGTGGTGCGAGATCGTGCCGCCCGCGTCGGCGATCGCCTGGTTGGCGGCGCGTTTCGCGGTCCGCCACTGCTCGATCGGGTCGTCGGACTGGGCGCAGATCACCGTGAAGTAGAGCGAGGCGCCGGTCTCGTACACATGGGAGATGTGGCAGAGGACCAGCGGCGGCGTGCCGCTCAAGGCGCCGACGAGCGCTTCGGTGACTGCTGTCTTCAGGGCCGGGATGCGCGACCAGAACGCGGCTGTCTCGAGGGTCTCGACGAGCGCGCCCTCGTCGAGCAGGGGATCGCGGAGGTACGGCGCCCGGTAGCGACCGACCCGCCACGTCTCACCCGGGCCTGCGCCGAGGTTCGTCCCGCCCGCGGCCGTCAGCACGTCCGCGGTCGCCTGGTTGTACGGGCCGTCGAAGCCGATGATCGCGAGGACGCCGCCGGATCCGCCGCCGAGGACGTCCGGGTCGGCCAGGTTCACGGCGGTCTCGACCTCGTCCGACAGCCGGAGCACCGTCGGCAACGGTCCGTCCTGTGCGAGTCGTCGTACGGCGGCCAGCCCGGTGTCGAAGCTCTCGAACCGCCAACCCTCGAAGTGCCGCTCGGTCGGTCGCGGCCGGATCCGTACGACGACCGACGTGATGATCCCGAACGCGCCCTCGGACCCGAGTACGAGCTGACGCAGATCCGGGCCGGCCGCGGACATCGGCGCGCGTCCGAGCTCGATCGTGCCGCGTGGAGTGGCGAGCGTCAGGCCGACCACCATCTGGTCGAACCGGCCGTACCCGGCTGACGACTGCCCGCTGGACCGCGCCGCCGCGTATCCGCCGATCGACGCGCCCTCGTACGACTGCGGGAAATGCCCCAGCGTGTAGCCGCGCTCGGCCAGCAACGCCTCAGCCGCAGTACCGCGGACACCGGCCTGCAGCGTCGCCGTACGTGAAACCTCGTCGAGCTCGACCAGTTGATCGAGTCGTCGCAGGTCCACGGTCACGAACCGGCGGGACGGTGCGAGGCCGCCGACAACCGACGTACCGCCGGAGTACGGGACGACGGCGAGGCCGTGCTCGGCGCAACCGGTCAGCAGTTCCTGCACTTCGTCGTGTGAGGCGGCGTAGACGACCGCGTCCGGAAGGTCCGAGGTGTCGCCGGCGCGATGTCGCAACAGGTCCGTCGTCGAGTAGCCGCGGGTGTGCGCCCAGCGCGAGTCCAAGTCGGAGGCCACGTGTTCGGCGCCGACGATCCCACCCAAGAACGACAGTTGGTCGGCCGTGAGCCCTGGTCGGTCGGTTGGCTCGACGGTCCCGGCGGCAGGTCGTCGTACGCCTAGATGTTTGAGGGCGTCGAGGGCCGCTGCCGGAAGTTCGACCGGGTGGGTGGGATCGCCCCAGCGGCCGGGCGTGAGTTGCACCACCGGAAGGTCGGATTCGGTCATCGCTGACTCCCTTTCGGTGGACTTGAGAGGTAGCGTCCAGGGGAGGTGGAACCCCCTGGCTCCCACCTCCCCTGGACAGTTCCGGGATCACCGAGTCGCTGATACACTTTGACTCGTGATGTCTCAGCGTAGCAGCGAATCGGAGCAGGAAACCAGCCCGCGTCCCGCGCCGGCGAACGCGATCGGCGAGGAGCGGATCCTGGACGCGGCCTACGAGCTGTTGCTCGCGATCGGGATGCGCCGGATGACGATGGCCGATATCGCCCGGCACGCGGAGGTCTCCCGCGCGACTCTGTACCGGCGCTGGCCGAACGTGCAGGCCGTGGTCGCCGCGTTGATGACCCGGGAGTGGACGATCGCGCTGGTGTCCGCGTTCCATCCGGATGCCGCCGACGGCCGGGCGCGCCTGGTCGAGGGTGTCGTCGAGGTGGTCGCGAAGACCCGGGTGCACCCGTTGATGCGGAAGATCATCGAGCTCGACCCCGAGTTCCTCACGCCGTACCTGCTGGAGCGCCGCGGCAGCAGCACGGTCGCTCACCTCGCGCTCGTCGAGGAGGGCCTTCGCCAGGGGCAGGCCGACGGCTCGATCCGCGACGGCGACCCGGTCTGGCTCGCGCGGCAGATCATCCTGGTCTCGCTGGCGTCGGCGGTGTCGGGTCCGGTGATGGCGGAGAAGGACGAGTACCCGAAGCTGGACGAGGAGCTGCGGGTGATGCTCACCAGGTACCTC
Organism: Kribbella sp. NPDC055110; assembly: GCF_053607525.1. Lineage (NCBI taxonomy): Bacteria > Bacillati > Actinomycetota > Actinomycetes > Propionibacteriales > Kribbellaceae > Kribbella > Kribbella sp. NPDC055110. Next base: position 288,840 of record NZ_JBSGTS010000008.1, on the reverse strand, counting down.
ACGCCATGATCAGCGTGGGCAACGCGAGTCTCAATGCGGCACGGCGTACCCGAGAGCTCAATGAGCTGAGGGCGGTCGACGTGCTCGTCATCGGCGGCGGAGTCACCGGCGCCGGCGTCGCGCTGGATGCGGCCGCGCGTGGACTGACCGTTGCCCTGGTGGAGAAGCACGATCTGGCGTTCGGGACCAGCCGGTGGAGCTCCAAGCTCGTGCACGGCGGCCTGCGCTACCTGGCGTCCGGGCACGTCGGGATCGCGTACGAGAGCGCCGTCGAGCGTGGCATCCTGATGAAGACCACCGCGCCGCATCTGGTGCATCCGATCCCGCAGATCGCGCCGTGGCTGCCACAGGCAAGGTTCGTGCAGGCCGCGCTGCTGCGGTCGGCGTTCCTCGGCGGCGACGTCCTGCGCACGTTCGCGCGGACCAGCGACGACTACCTGCCGCACTCCCGCCGGGTCAGCTCGGCCGAGATCCTGCGCTACGCGCCGACGCTCAAGCCCGAGGGGATGCGCGGCGGCTTCCTGACCTGGGACGGACAGTTGTACGACGACGCGCGCCTGGTCGTCGCGATCGCCCGGACCGCAGCGCAGTACGGCGCTCGCATCCTGACCCATGTCGCCGCCACCGAGGTCACCGGCCGCGGCGCGGTCCTGGTCGACCAACTGACCGGCGACCGGTTGTCGGTGGATGCTCGGGTGGTGATCAACGCGGCCGGGATCTGGGCGGATCAAGTTGCCTCCGGCATCAAGCTCCGGCCGAGCCGCGGCACCCACCTGGTGCTGCCGCAGTCCGTCTTCGGCGGGCTGTCCGCCGTACTGACCGTGCCGGTGCCGGGGGAGCTGCGGCGTGTGGTGATGGCGATCCCAGCACCCGACGACCGGGTGTACGTCGGCCTCACCGACGAGGATGCGCCGGGACCGGTGAGCGACGTACCGCATGCGACCGACGCGGAGATCGACTTCCTGCTGAACACGATCAGCGCCGCGGTGCAGCAGCCGGTGACCCGCGCGGACCTGCTCGGCACGTACGCCGGGCTCCGGCCGCTCCTGGACACAGGCCACCGCAACGGCGAGGACAAGACCGCCGACATCTCCCGGCGGCACGCGGTGATCACCAGCCCGGACGGCGTGGTGACGATCGTCGGCGGCAAGCTCACGACCTATCGCCGGATGGCGCAGGACGCGCTCGACAAGGCGCTCGCACAGTCGTCGCTCGAGGTACGGCGTTCCTGTGAGACGCACCGGATCCCGCTCGTGGGCGCGGCGGATCGCGTGCACCTGGCCGCGGTCCGGGCGCCGGCGCGGTTCGTCCAGCGGTACGGCGTGGAGGCGCCGCAGGTGATCGCCGGCCCGCCCGAGTTGCAGGATCCGATCGCGCCGGGGCTGCGGACGACGTACGCGGAGGTGAAGTTCGCGGTCCGGCACGAGGGGGCGCTGACCGAGGACGACGTACTGGATCGACGGACCCGGATCGGGCTGTCGGCGGCGGATCGGGCGCTGGCGCTGCCCGCCGTACGGGAAGCCTTCGCGGCCGTTTGATGGGTTAACTTTGGCTGCGGGGAGGTAGAAGGTGACGCAGCCGTACCAAGGGCCGGGGCCGTATCAGGGACCGGGACCGTACCAGCCGATGCCGTACCAGCCGATGCCGGTGGTGCCGCAGTACCGGCCGTTGCGAGCGCTCGCGATCGTCAGCATCGTGCTGATGGGGGTGACCGTGCTCTGTGCCGTGATCCAGTGCGTGCTGCTCTGGCGGTCCTACGGCGAGGTCAAACGGTTCGTGTACGGGCTGCTCTCCGACGAGGAGATCGAGAGCGGCATCGAGTCGATCGCCGGCACCGGCCCGCTGCTCAACCTGGTCAGCTACCTGCTGATCGGGACCGGGATCGCGTTCCTGATCTGGTTGTGGCGCGCCCGCGACAACGTCGACTTCCTGTACTCGCCGTTCGCCCCGCAGCCGACCGTCCAGACCCACGGCGCGCACCGCCGGGCGCCCGGGTGGGTCGTCGGCTCGTGGATCTGCCCGATCGTGCAGTTCTGGTACCCGCTGCAGGTCGTCGAGGACGTCGCCCGCGCCAGCGAGCCGCCCGACAGGCCAGGGGTCGCGCGGTCCGGCCGGATCCGCGGCTTGCTCTACACGTGGTGGGTGGCCTGGAGCGGTTTCTGGGTGATCATTGTCGGCGGCGGATCGGTCGCGGTGATCGGGTTCATCGTCTGGATCGTCCGGCTCGTCCAGGTGTCGGAAAGCGATCCCAACGGTCCGTATGTCGATATCTACGACCTGCAGGACTTCATGGTCCGGGTCGCGCTGGCCGTCGACATCGGGTTCACGGTCGCGACGGTTCTCCTGGTCGTCGCGGCGATCACGGCGTCACTGCTGATGCTCCAGGTCGGCGGCTGGCAGCTGTCGCGGCTCGCTCCGCCGCCGCCACCGGTCCAGGACTTCGTGCCGCCGCCCCAGACACCGCAGTACGCCCCGCGGCAGCAGCACCCGGGCCAGGGCTTCCCGACCTACGGCCCCTGAAGCAGTACGACGCTCGCATCGTCGTACCGCTTCCAGCCGGGTTGGGTCGACGCGGCGTCGTGCTCGCGCACGAGGTCGATCAGCCGTCGCGGCCCGTCGGTCGTGAGTACGTCGAGGAGCTCGTCCCACGAGTGCCCGTAGCGTTCGGTGAAGCGGGAGGCGCCGTCGGAGAGGATCGCGATCACGTCGACGTCAGCGCGGTCCGTGGTCCCGACGACTGCCTCGTACGCCGCTTGCGGTTCGGTGCTCGCTGCCCAGAAGCCACCCGGCTGGTTGCGCAACCGGCGTACGGCCTCGAGGGTCCGCTCCGGGAGAAGCTCGAGCCGGTCGTCGCTGTGGACGGTGATCTGACCGTCCGGCGAGCGCATGACGACGGGTGAGTCAGCCAGCACGAGATGCTCGGCGCGATCCGGATGGAGCCGAACCATCGAGACTGTGGACGACGGACTGTCGGGATTGCTGACGTCGCAGGTGTCTGCGTGGCTCGCGCGGACCGCGGCGATCGCCTCCGCGAGCAGTTCGGGCAGCGACGCGGACGACCGGGTGAGAAGCGGCGGGGCCAACTGCCGTGTGAGCTGCATGACCAGCCACGGAACGTCGTGCCGGCAGCCGGAATCGACGCCCGCCGGAGCGGTTGCCCCGTCCAGTACGACGGCGAAGTCGGGCCCGGTGAGGACGAGATCCTCGTTGACGGACGGCGGTCGCCGATCGGGCGCAGCCTCACTCAGAGCTCGGATCTCCACAGGGCGATTGTGCCCAACTGTCGGCGAGGGACTGCTCGAGGGCGAGTTTGGGGGACCAGCCGAGCGCGTTGCCGATCAGGGTGGTGTCGGCCTGCTGCCACGGCGCGCCGAGCGCAGTCTCCTGCACGGTGTCGTCGACGATCGTCGCCGGCTGACCACTGAGCTCGAACAACTGTCCGGCGACATCCCGCGCGAGCGTCGCCCGGCCGGTCCCGACGTTCAGCACCGGCGGCAGCTTCCCGTCGGCGAGTGCGACCGCGAGCACTGCCTCGGCCACGTCCCGTACGTCGACGAAGTCGCGCCACACGTCCAGCGACCCGACCTCGATCAGCTGTCGCGACCGCAGGTCCCGGATCACCCGCCCGGTCAGTGTGCTGTCCGGCGCCCCCGGCCCGATCACGTCGAAGATCCGCAGTACGACGGCGTCCGCACCGGCCCGTTGCGCCCGGAGAACGAGCTCCGATCCGGCCAGCTTGGTGATCCCGTACGGACCGAGCGGCCGCGGCGCACTCTCCTCGGACAGGCTGGTGCCGTGCGGACCCCCGCCGTACTCCGCCGCGGAGCCGAGCTGGACGAACCGGGCATGGCCGGCGTGGTCGCGAACCGAGCCGAGCAGGGCCTCGACGGCGATCACGTTCGCCCGGACCAGGTCGGCCGGCTCGCCGAGCGTGGCGCCGACCGCGTTGACGATCACGGTCGGCTTGTACATCCCGATCTGGGTGTCCAGCGCGTACGGGTGCATCGCGGCCAGGTCGCAGCGCCGGTACGGCTCGCTCCGGGTCCGGCTCAGCCCCCGGTACTCGATCCCCCGATCGGCGAGCAGCGCGCAGATCCTGGCGCCGAGGAAACCTCCCGCGCCGAACACCATCACCCGCTCAGTTCCGGTCACTCCTCCATCGTGCGGTCGTTTCTTGTCGGTCCGCCGTACGTTCTCCGTCGTCAGCATCACAACTGTCCGTACGGCGTGGCACTGTGAGGCGCATGGCTGATCGAGTGGGCGGGCGTCCGGCGGCGCGGACCGAGTCGACGATCCGGGACTGGGACGACGCGGACCCGTCCGGGCAGACGTACCGCCGGGTGCTGTTCGTGGACTCCGACCTGACCGAGGTGGAGAACCGCGGCGGCGTGTTCGAGGAGTGCACGTTCCGTGGGGTCCGGTTCAACGCGTCGACGCACACCGACGCCGCGTTCGTGAACTGCACGTTCGTCCGGTGCTCGCTGTTCGACACGACGTTCACCCGGTGCAAGCTGGTCGGCAGCCTGTTCGACGACTGCGCCCACAGCCTGATGAAGGTGACCGGCGGCGACTGGTCTTTCACCGGGCTGCCCGGAGCGGATCTGAAGGGCGCCGAGTTCACCGGCGTGAAGCTGCGCGAGGCGGACCTGACCGGTCTGCGGGCCCAGAAGGCCGTGCTCCGGGACCTCGACCTGTCCGGCGCGTCCCTGCAGAAGGCCGATTTCACCGGCGCCGACCTGCGCGGCTCCGACCTGTCGACACTCGATCCGCTGACCGTCACCCTCAAGGACGCCCGCATCGACATCACCCAGGCGATGGTCGTCGCCGCCGCGCTCGGCCTCGACGTCAGGCCGTGACTGTGGATATCCCCAGGTAATCACGCGGTCATCCACGGTCTCATCCACAGCCTGTGGATAACTATCCGGATAACTGTGTATTCGTACTGTGATATCTCCCGGGGCGACCGGCCGGGGCCAGGTTTCCGCGCCGATGCCGTGCCGGATGCCGAGGCCGCCGTACGACGAGCATCGCGGCGTGCTCGACCACCGCCGGGCTGACCACCAGGAAGCCCGGCCGCGCGACCAGGCTCCGGGTCAGCGTCTGGACGCCGGCGGCCAGGCCGACCCCGCAGAACGCGCCGAGCGAGTTCGCGATCAGGTCGTGCAGTTGGCACGACCTGCCGAGTTGCGGCAGCAGCGCCTGCACCGCCTCGACCGCGGCCGACATCCCGATCCCGGCCGCGATGCCGTCGCCGGGTCGGCCGCTGGCCAGCGTGAGCATGCCCGCGGCCGGCACGAACAGCACGACGTTGAGCAGACCTTGCAGCGACGTCAGCCCACCGGTCGTGGTCAGGTGCGTGCCGCACTCGCCGATCTGGCCGAGGCGATGCGTCGTCGGGCTGAGCGTCGCCGCGATCACCAGCGCGAACGCGGCCGGCAGGCAGAACGCGGCCAGCCGGGGAACCAGGTCGCCCGGACGACGCAGCGAAGAGAGGGCGACCGGCAGGGTCATGCCGGTCAGGACGAGCCAGGTGTCCAACAGGTGTGGGATTCCGCGATAAGTCTCGAGCACGTGTCCGGACCCTCCCGTGGTCGACCTGACTCGAACTCCTCTGGACTTCGTGTTCCTCAGTCGACAATCTGCCGACGGCTCCCACCGCCGCCAGCCCTGTCCGGACATCTGCACGCAGCCGTAAACCTGCCGTGACAGTCCGTGACAGTCCGTGCGCAAACTGACACGTAAGAAAGGTGCTCAAGGCAACGATCGTGTGCGTGCGAACCGCGGAGACTAGGTCAGATGACGATCTCGTGGATCCATTCGGCCGGGGTCAAGTCAGCTGCGGTGCTGCGCGACTGCGGCGGCGGACCGGTCGTCGCCATCGGCTCGGAGACCGTCGATCACGCCGTCCACATCCGCGGCCGGGCGATTCTGGCTGAGCTTGAACTTGGCCTCGATCCGCTTGATCCCGATCTCCACGCCCACAATCGCCCGCAGTTGCCCAGCGACGTACTTCGGCGGCGCATCGTCCACCGACCACGGCTCCGTCCGGCCGGTCTCGTGATGGTCCGACAAGCGCCGTACGACGTTCTCGACCCAGGTCGCGTCGTCGTGCACGGTCATCGTTCCGTGGATGTGCGCGGTGACGTAGTTCCAGGTGGGGACGACGCGGCCGTGGTCGCGCTTCGAGGCGTACCAGGACGGGGAGACGTATGCGTCGGGTCCGTGCATGATCACCAGCGCATCGCCGATCACGGGGAGACGCCAGTGCCCGTTGTTCCGCGCCAGGTGCCCGAGCAGCACGTTCCGCTCGCGGTCGTGGATGAACGGCAACATCGTCGCCGTCAAACCGTCCGGCGTCATCGTCACCAGATCAGCGGCCCCGTGACTGGCGAGCAACTCCAGAACGGCGTCGTCATCGGGGGCAAAATGCGCAGGAACGTACATGAACCCCAGTCTTCCAACCGCCGCGAACCGTCGACAGGTCCAATCCGTGCGCCTTTCGTCAGCCCACTTCAGCTGTGATGGCTTGTTCGGAGGGCGGCGGCCCGGTCGTAGTCGTCGTGCCAGTTGCCGGTCGGCGGGAGGATGATGCGCTCGACGCCGGCGGCCTCGTACGCGGCAAGTTGTTCGAGCGGGTCGCCGTCGAGCTGCGGCGCGACCACGGTCGCCCTCAACTGCTTGCCGTCGGCAAGTTCGTTGATCCGTTCCAGGTTCGTCCGTACCTCCGCCGGCGAGGCCGCGATCGTCGCCCACCCATCGCCGTACGCCGCCGCTCGCCGATGCGCCCGTACACCGTTCCCGGCCACGAAGATCGGCGGCACCGGCGACCCGGGCGCGACCGTCACGTCGAGATCCGGAGAGAGCGTCGTGGGTTTGCCCGCGATGAGATCCGGGAGAACGGCGAGTGCCTCGTCGGTCAGCCGCCCGCGATCGGTGAACTCGACACCTGCCGCCCGCCAGCCGATGTCACCGTGCGCGGGATTGCCGGTCCCGACACCGAGCACGAGCCGGTTGTTCGACACCAGCTGCAACGTGCTGATCTGCTTCGCCGCCCACGCCACCGGCCGCAACGCCAGCAGCATCACGTTGTACCCGACCGTGATCCGCTCGGTCACCGCAGCCGCAGTCGCCAGTACGACGGAACTGTCCAGCATCGGCGCACTCGCGATCAGATGATCCGTCGACCACACCGAGTCCAGCCCGACCTCCTCGGCGTACCGAGCACTCTCCCGAACATCCCCGAGAATCGCCTGCGCCGGATCCGGCGACGACGTCGGCAGAATCACTCCGATTTCGACGGTCATACCCGGCCCAACCTCCCACCGCACCGAACCATTCCTCGCGACGGCGGGCTGCGGACATCTGGCTGATGTCCGCAGCCGCTGTGCTGCTTAGGGGATGAACACGCCGTTGAACCACTGCCCGCGGGCGTCGTCGGAGTAGGCGTCGACGTTGAAGTTGTAGTTGCCGTGCGCACCCCAGATGTATCCGGGCACTCCAGACCTCGCGTCGAGGTTGCAGATGATGTCGTCGGTGCACAGGGTGAGGACCGGGACGTTGCCGAAGAAGGCGTCGGCGCCGCCCAGCGGGGCACCGATGACCGGAGCGACGGCCGGGTGCCCGGCAACTCCGGCGTTCTCCGGACCCGCGGCCCGCTTCGGATCGGCGATCAGCACCGCGTTGACGTTGTCGAACGTCCCCCAGTTCTCCGTGACCCAGGTGTGCACCACCGCGGCGCCGAGCGAGAACCCGACCGCCTTCACGTGCTGGTCCGGGCACGCGTTGCGGTGATCCCGGACCAGCCGGTTCAGCTCGTTGACACCCTGCCGGGCGTTGTAGCCGATCGGCTGGGCCGGGTACCCGACGCGCTGGCTGATGTTCCCCTGCCAGTACGGCGCGTTGGAGTCGTTGTCGCCGGTGCCGCCGACCACGATCGTGTACGTGCCGCCACAGTCGTCCGCGTTCGCCGCCGGTGCCGCCACGACATAGACGCCGCCGGCGGCCGCGACCAGACCGGCCAGCAGTGCCGCAAGTTTCTTCATCAATTTCTCCCGATAGCTGGTTGCTCAACGTGACCCAACGACCACGCCGAGTCGAACCTAACAGCGCCCGCCCCCCAACGAACACCACAAGCAGATCCGGCCACCCCCTGTCCGCATGCGTCCACCGACTGAGGTTTTCTCACCTGACCGCAACCATCGGGGCGGGTTAGGGTCCGGGGATGAGTCGACGGGTGGCGGCGTACGCGGTGTGTGTCGAGGGTGGGCGGGTGCTGCTGGCGCGGTACGTCTCGCCGTACGGCGATGGGAGTTGGTGGACTCTGCCGGGTGGCGGTGTCGAGCCGTGCGAGGATCCGTTCGACACCGTGACGCGGGAGGTCGCCGAGGAGACGGGATACGAGTCGGTCGTCGAGTGTCTGCTGGGCGTGGACTCGCGCATCGTCCCGGCCGCCGTACGTCGTCGTCCCGGGCTCGACGACCATCAGAACATCGGGATCTTCTACGCCGTACGGATCACCGCCGGCACCACCCGCCCCGAACCCAACGGCGAGACCGCCGAGTCCGTCTGGACCCCGATCACCGACGTCCCGGCCCTCCGTCGCGCCGCCCTGGTCGACGTCGGCGTCGCCTTGGCCGAGTCGCGCCCGCCGACCGGTCACGTTCCGCCCGTCGAAGCAGGCCGCCTGATCGAGTACTAGCGCCTGTCGATCTGCCGGGGGCTCGGGCATCGGAGGGGTATGAACGACATCGTGATCGAGAAGATCGTCCGGCCCGCGCGCGTGCTCGCCGGCTCCTGGCAGGACGTCATCGCGTCGAACCTCGACTACCACCGCGCGACATTCCTGTGGAAATGCGAGGGCCTCTCGGATGCACAACTCCGACTACGCGCGGCGCCGGCGTCCGAGTTGAGTCTGCTCAGCCTGATGCGCCACCTGCAGGGCGTCGAGCGGTACTGGCTGCAGCACAAGCTCGCGGGTACGTCGCCACGGTTCTTCCCGTACCGGATGCGGATCACCGCCGACGGCGAGGAGTGGTTCGACGAGTCGGATCCGACGCCGGCGAAGGACGTGTACGCGGACTATCTCGCCGCGTGTCAGGACTCACGGGAGTTGTTTGCCAAGGGCACCGAAGATGTCGCGCGGATCGAGGCCAACCCGGAGTACGGCGACACCGACGTCCGGTTCGTCCTCACGCACGTGATCGAGGAATACGCGCGGCATGTGGGTCACGCCGACCTCCTTCGCGAGTGCATCGACGGCGCGACCGGCGAATAGACTCCGGTTCGTGGATCCGAAGGCCGAGCTGTTGCGGGCTTTGCAGGTCAGTCGCGGAGTGCTGCTCGACAAGCTGGACGGCTTGTCGGAGTACGTCGCGAGCTGAACAGTCCGGGGTACGTCGCGCAGATCCTGAGTCAACGCAGGTCGCCGTCACCTCCGAGGACACCGCGGGCCGCTCGATCGGCCAGCTTGGCGATGTTGTGCTCGGCAACGTCCTCGAGCCGGATCCCGAGCCTGGTGCACAGCTCGGACAGGTACCAGAGCACGTCGCCGAGCTCGAGCGTCAGCGCTTCCCGGTCCGCGTCGGTGATCACGCCCTGCCGATCCCGGAAGACCTTCTTCACCTTGCCGGCGACCTCGCCCGCCTCGTTCACCAGCCCCAAGGTCGGGTACACGATCGGATGATCGGTCGCGATCGGCGCCCCGGTCCGCGCCGCCGCCTCCTGATACGCGCTGAAGTCGAGTTCGTTCACGCCCGCCAGTCTCCCAGCCATGCAAGACTCGCACCCCATGTACGACCTCCCACTCCAGAACACCGACGGCTCGGTACTCCTCACCTTCGACCGCATCCGCGAAGAGGAACTCAGCGACCTGGATCCCTCCGTGCCGCTGACGGCCTCGCTCGTCGTGCTCTGGTCGAGTCACACGTGCTTGATGGTGTTCAACCGGTTCCGTCAAGCCTGGGAGCTGCCCGGCGGGATGATCGACCCGGGTGAGTCGGCTCGTGAGGCCGCCGTACGGGAGCTCGACGAGGAGAGCGGTCAGCGGGCGGACTCGCTCGACTTTGCTGGGGTGGCGACGATCCGGGTCGCTCCGGACGATCGGATGGAGTTTCTGGCGATTTACTGTGGGTACGTCGACACGCCCCGGACGTTCGCGGCCAACGACGAGATGTCGGAGGCTGTTTGGTGGAATCCAGGTGAGCCGCTGACCGATCTGTGTCCGATCGATGCGGCGCTCGCGACGCTTTGCCCACCGGAACGGTGAGATCAATGGGAGAACTCGTCATCGAGACCTTCGAGTACGACGGTGGGCGGCAGGTGGCCGTCTACGTGCCGGCGGACCCACCGGAGGCCATCGTGTTCGCGGGCGACGGGCAACTGATCACACGGTGGGGCAGGGATCTCGAGCAGGTCGACGTACCGGCGACGATGGTGGTCGGTGCGTACCGTACGGACGACGCGGACGAGATGGTGCGGATCGAGGAGTACTCGCCGTCGTTCAACGAGGAACGATTCGCAGCGCACGAGAAGTTCTTCGTCGAGGACGTCCGCGACTGGGTGCGCTCCCGCTTAGGGGTCGCGTTGCCGGCCGAGCGGACCGCGGTGTGTGGCGTGTCGGCGAGCGCAGAACTCGCGCTGGCCATGGGCGTTCGGCACCCGGACATCTACGGCTCGGTCTTCGCCGCGTCACCGGGCGGCGGCTACCGTCCGCCGCAGGTCCTGCCGAGCCCGCTCCCACGCGCCTATCTGGTCGCCGGCACGAAGGAGCCCTGGTTCATGGAGAACGCCGCCCGCTGGGCCGACGCCCTCCGAGACGCCGACGCAGACGTAGTCCTCACCGAACGCGAGGGCGACCACGGCGACCCCTTCTGGCAAGCCGAGTTCCCGTTGATGGCCTCCTGGGCCTTCAAGAACTGAAACCTATTCGCCCGTGGCCCCATCGATGCGCTCACGGAGAAGATCCGCGTGACCGTTGTGGCGCGCGTACTCCTCGATCATGTGCAGGTAGATCCACCGCAGCGTGTAGTCCTCACCAGGACTGGCTTCATCGAGCCCAAGACCCGCCACGGCGGCACGCGACCGAGCGACGCTCGCCTGATAGCTGGCCAGGTCGTCGTCGGCCCGCGTGACGTCGACGTCGAATCCGCGAGCCGATCCGGGCACGTAGTCCCAGAAGTACAGGTGATCCGGTTGGCCGTCGTACGTATGGAACCAGGCCTCGACTCCGGACAGATGCCGAACGAGGCCGAGCAGCGACATCGTTGACGGCGGCACCGACCGCAGCACCAACTGTTCCGGCGTCAACCCGCCGCATTTCAGCAGCAACGTCGTGCGCTGGAACTCGAGGCGGTCTTCGAGCGCGGTCCGCTCGTCGATCGGATCGTTCGGCGGCACAGCACGCTCAGGCACGGTCCAGGTCGACATTCCTGCGACCCTACCTACGGCCTGACCACCTGACCAGCGAGTTGCCTGACGGCTCCGCGCGGGGTGGGCGAGCGGGGTGGCTCGCCCACGCATGCGTCAGGGCGTTTCCGTCGGCTGGTGGCGTTTGCGGCCGGGGAAGCGGTGGATCTCCTGCGGCCAGTTGAGTACGACGGCGAGGCGGCCGGCCCAGTAGCGCGCCGTCTCGTCGTCCGGTACCTCGATGACGGCGAAGCCACCGAGATGCTCCTTGGTCTCGACGTACGGGCCGTCGCTGAAGATCGGCTCCCCGTCCTTCGCCTCGACGCTGCAGATCGCGGTGGAGGCGTCGATCCCGCCGTTGCTGAAGAGGAAGATCCCGGCCTCCTCCATCTCCGCGATCACCGCCCGCGCGCCGGCGCTCTTGGTGCGCAGGTCCTCCTCCGTCTGGTCCGGCACCCATTCGTCGTTGAACGTGATCAGATACTCAGCCACTGTCGTCTCCTCTCAGCGCGACGCCCCGAACGGCCGCCACACCAACTCCACGAACACCGCCACCCCAATCCGACACCATCCCACAACCAATCTCCCCCAACCCTTCAACCACGAGCACGACCCGCTCGGTCAGCGCCTTCGGGGCTCACCCTCAGCCTTCCGGAGCTCACAGGCAGCAGGGTACGACCCGATACGGGTGCATGTGCTTGATCGGTTGGGGTGGTGGCGGCAAGCTTCTGGGCGGTGGTGGGAAGTTTTTCGGGGCCGTGTCGATCCGCGGGCCGCCCGTTCGACCTGGGGGTGCGCGGGCCGAGAGGCGGCCCCGCGGGACAAGGAGAACGTGATGGCGCAGTACATGCTGATCATGCGGGGCACCGACGAGACGAACGCGGCCATGATGGGCAACATCGACGAGATGATGACCACGACCCGCCAGTTCATCGAGGAGATGGACAAGGCCGGGGTGTACGTCGCCGCCGAGGGTCTGGACGATCCGGCCCAGGGCGTCGTGGTGCTGTTCACCGAGGAGGCACCGATCGTCACGGACGGGCCGTACGGCGAGACCAAGGAACTGTTCGGTGGCTACTTCGTGGTCGATGTCGCCTCGAAACAGGAGGCGGTCGAATGGGCCAAGCGGGTCCCGGCGGTCCCCGGGTCCAAGATCGAGATCCGGCGGGTGCCCGGCGAGGACGAGGTACCGGAGGACAGCGCGAAGTTCGTCAAGGAAGACGCCTACCGCGAGAGCAGCGAGCAGAACTGATGGATGCGGCCGGCGTCGAGGCCGTCTGGCGGATCGAGTCGGCGCGGATCGTCGCCGCGCTGACCCGGTTCACCGGCGATTTCGGGTTGGCCGAGGACGCGGCTCAGGAGGCGGTGGCCAAGGCACTCGTGTCGTGGCCGCTCGCCGCTCCGGCCAGTCCGGCCGGCTGGCTGATGGCCACGGCCCGGCGGCGGGCGATCGACGCGATCCGCCGCCGTACCGCACTGAAGGATCGGTACGCGTTGCTCGCGACCGCCCCGGCTGTCGACGAAGAGATCGACCCGGACAGGATCGACGACGACATCCTGGCGCTGATGTTCATCAGCTGCCACCCGGTGCTGTCCCGCGAGGCCCAGGTGGCGCTGACCCTGCGCGTGGTCGGCGGTCTGTCCAGCGAGGAGATCGCCCGCGCGTTCCTCGTGCCCGTACGGACGGTTCAGGCTCGCATCACCCGGGGTAAGAAGACGATCGCCGCGGCCGGCGTGCCGTTCGAACTACCTGCGGCCGACGAGCGGCGGGAGCGACTGGGCGGCGTACTCAGCGTTCTCTATGTGATCTTCACCGAGGGGTCGACGGCCACGTCGGGGGAGCGGCTGGTTCGTCCCGACGTCGCGTACGAGGCGATCCGGCTGGCCCGCACGCTGGCCGCGCTGCAGCCGAACGAGCCGGAGGTGCACGGTCTGCTGGCGTTGTTCGAGCTGACAGCCGCGCGCTTCCCGGCACGGACCGACCCGGACGGTTCGCCGGTCCTGTTGGAGGACCAGGACCGGCGGCGGTGGGACTTGTCGGCGATTCGCCGTGGGTTGGCCGCGCTGGTCAAGGCATCTCCCCGCGGTCTCGGGCCTTACGGTCTGCAGGCCGCGATCGCCGCCGCCCACGCGTCGGCACCCTCGGTCGAGGAGACCGACTGGGACCGGATCGTGGTCCTCTACGAAGCACTCGGCCGCGTCGCGCCCTCACCTGTGGTCGAACTCAACCGAGCCGTCGCAGTAGCCATGGCCTCGGGCCCCGCCCAGGCCCTCGCCATCGTCGACGAGCTGATCGCGTTGGACCGCCTCCGCGGTTCGCATCTGGTTCCGACCGTACGAGGTGAACTCCTCACCCGCCTCGGCCGCCGCCCCGAGGCCCGCGCCGAGCTCGAGCTGGCAGCCCGCCTGTGCACCAACCTGCCCGAACGCTCAGTCCTCCTCCGCAAAGCCGCCGCACTGGACTAGGCCCTGTCTGGTAATCCAGCGCCGTAGCGAGGAGGTGCCGTGCCGAGTGCCCCGCAGTAGGCGATGGATTACCAGACAGGGCCTAGTTGTTCACCGCTGTGGGGAAGCCTGTGGACAGCGGCAGGTCAGCGGACCACGCGGTAGGAGACCAGGACGTATCCGCTCGGGGTGGTGTTGTTGCTGATCGTCTCGAGCTGGATGGGAGGCAGGTTGTCGAGGAGCTTCCGCTGGCCTGAGGCCGGCGCGATGGTCGGGACGATGACGAGTTGGAGTTCGTCGACGAGGCCGGCGGCCAGCAGGGCCTGGGTGACCGAGATGCTGCCGTGAATGCCGATGTCACCGCCTGGCTGAGTCTTCAGGTCCTTCACGAATTCGACCAGGTCACCATCGATCACGCTCGAATTGGCCCAGTCGCCCTTGAGCGGTGTCGACGTTGCGATGTACTTCGGAGTGGAGTTGATGAAGGACGCGAACGGCTCGACGTCGCTGCCCGGCCAGAAATCCAGCCACTCGTCGTACGTGCGCCGGCCGAGAACGATGGTGTCCTGGTTCGCGATGAGCTCGGCGCCCCTGGCATCCACCACATCGTCCCAACCGGTGAGGAACTGATCAGCGGCCTCAGCCACCCCGTCCAGGGACACGAAATATCCCCCGACAACCTTGCGCTGGTTCTCTTGCGACACGATGCACTCCTTGAAAGATGTCGAATGACTGCTGCTCACTCCTGCGTCGATCAAGCCCCGCACAATTCGACACCGCGGCCAGGTGCCAGTAGCTGTACGCCGATTGCGGTCTTCTCAGCCAGGTGACTTACCGCGGCCCCGGTACCCCCCGAATCAACCGCACCGACGTACCGCGAAGAACCCGGCATGCCCCGGATGCTAGGCGAGACCGAGGCCAGGTAAATGGCAGGCTGCCGGCGGATCAACCGGTGATAATCGCACGATGCCTGAAAAGCACTCACGCCCCGTGCCCGGCGGCCGCGCCTTCTTCCTGACCGAACGCCTCTGGAAGTTGTCCGAAGGTCTGCCTGTCGAATCCGTACCGATCGACGCCATCCGAGAGTTCGACGAGGACTGCTGGTTCGGAGGCGCACCGGTCACCTGCCGCATGGTCGCCCGCCACGCCGACCGCATCCAGAAAGCCGACCTCAGCTACCCAGTCATCCTGTCCGCAGACGGCCGGCTGATGGACGGCGGCCACAGAATCTCAAAAGCCTGGCTCAACGGCATGACCACCATCAACGCCATCCGCTTAACAACCGACCCAACCCCCGACTACGTCGAATGGGATGCCACCACCTAAGTCCGCGGCTGTGTCATAGATCAGGCCTGCTGGCCTGCCTCGCTGGAGCATGTGGAGGGCAGGCCGGGCCGCGGGATACTGTCGCCGTGGATGAGATCTCGCTGTCGGTCCCGCGCTATCGCGGCGATGTCGGAGTCATCGCGCCGGTGGAAGGTGGGACGGTCCGCGTCGAACTGGTCGACGGTGCTGTTCAGTTGATCGGCGACCCAGCCGGCCTTCGCGATCTCGCGCGCTGGTGTCTGTCGCTGTCCGATCCATTAGTAGCGGACGGAAGGCACATCCACCTCGACCCGGGATACGTGCCGCTCAGCTCGGAGTCAGTACCCCTCGTGATCGCACGCGACGAGGGCATCGACGCCACACCTGTCCCGTCACCTCGCTTGAGCTGCCAAACCTAGACATGAAGTACGACGGCAGGCATGCATCGTGTGAGTTCGATGGACTTGATGGCGCCCTGTACAACGTCGAGTTGGACCTCGTAGACGGATTGATCATGCTCTGGAAGGTGCGCCGTCGTCTGGCAGCTTGACCCGAGCGATTGGCGGTGGCGCTACCTAGCAGAATTCCTCGACGACGAGCATTGACCGGTGGTCGTCGGCTTTGAACTCGGCGGCCAGGAAGTCGGCGTGATCGCCGCGCGCGGGTCCGTCGCCCGGATGCTTCCAGTAGGACCGGATCATCGCCAAAAGGTTGTCTCGCTCTGCGGTCGGTACCTCGTTGACCTGGTCGAGGTAGGCGTGCAGCACAGGCACAGAGGGGTCGCGGATCAGGTGCTCGATGCGGCTCCACCGCAACTCGCCGCCTCGCATCCGCCAGAGTGTGCCGCTCTCGTCGATCAACTGGTGGTCCCTGATCGGCGACCGGATATCCATCGGCTCTCCGACGGGGTCTGCCGTCGCGCGGATCTCCTCGACCACGTCAGCAACAGCCTGACCCTGGCCTGTCCTCCGCTTGTGCCCCATAGATCCATCATGGGGCGACCACCGCACTGACGCCACCTGCCTTGATAGCTGCCACATCCAGGCCAGCGCGGCGCATGTCACGACGCCGGTTCGGCCGGCGAGCTGCGACAGCAGCCAAAGCTGGTCGGTCGGGGATCAGGCGTCTCGTTCATGTCGCGACGAGCCTGGTCGACTTCGTGCTTGCCGTCGTGTCGACGAGCCCGCGACGCCCATTCCTTGGCTTCCTCGGCGTGACCCCAATGCCCGTCCTTGCGAGACATATCGCGAGCACCGTCGTGCTCCGTCTTACCTCGTCCGAGTGCCACACCGACAGGCGAGCTCTGGGGATCGGTTATGTCGCCCAGCGTCCGCGGTCGTGGCCCCAAGACAGACGGTGAGTCAAGATTCGGAACCTGAACTGTCAGTCCTCGGTGGCCTTCTCGGCCGGGTTGGTTCACGCTGCCTGAGCCACCCCCGTGCAGCCGCCGATCCGGGGCTTCACGGCGCGGGACAAATCGGGCTTAAGGGGATGCTTCGACCGGTGCAGGATTGCACGGTGCGTGGCGGTCGGCCCGCGCTAAGCGTGGGGTGGGTGCGGCGCGTAGGACGGCGACGGAGGAGCCGCCCGTATCACCGCGCTGGGTCGACCGCAGTCCGCTAGGAGCACCGCGGTGGGGTGGACCGCAGTACGTGCGACAGTCGGTTGCTCAGGAGCAACCGACTGTGGTGGAGACGAGGGGACTTGAAACCCTAACCCCTGCCTTGCAAAGGCGATTGCGCCGCTCCCGCCTGGCTGAGCGTCGGACTCGTGAGCGTGAGCTCGCCCGGTTCAACCCCGTTGGTGACCGGTCGAGCCCGCTGGCATGTTCTCGCTAGGGCACGCGGAGGGCACGACCTTCTGATCCGTAAAGGCAGGCACTCTGATCGCGACCCTCTCGTCTGCGCTCCGGAGGTCGTCGACCAGGTGCTCGTCGTCGCTCGCCGGTGCAGGTCGTTGGGGTCAGGCTGGGGTCAGGTATTGCCTTCGGGCCATGGCGTACATCACCGACTCGTTGCCCTCGCCGAAGGACTCGACAAGACCGGCTACGATCGCGTCGCACATCACGTCGGTTCGGCCGGCTCGCGCATCGTCCATTCGTGCGGCAGCGCTGCGAACCACATCACGTCGATGCGCTCGCCCTGCCACACGCTGTGTGCGCGCATCGTTCCCTCGTGCACGAACCCCGCTCGGCGGGCCACCGCAGCTGACGCGTCATTGTCCGCCTCGACCGTCAGGAAGGCGCGAGCTGCGCCGAGCTCGAACAACCACCGTGTGAGCAGAACCACCGCCCGAGTCGCATACCCGCGCCCTCGCGCGCTCGGCCCGATCCAGTAGCCGAACTGCGCTACGTCTCCCTTCGACCAGTCATCGACGCCGCAGCAGCCGACCAGGCCACCAGAGGCTGCGTCCGTGATCGCGAATGCAACACCAGATGGTGGCTCCGCCGCGCCGAACGCCCGCCAGCTCGACGCGAACTCGTCGATGATCGCTTCAGCGTCCTCGATCGATAGCGGCGGAGCCGGTCGTCCGAGTCGGTCGTGGGCCCCGTTGTAGCGTCGGATCGCTGGATCGGCGAATGCTTCCGCCATGAACCTGGCGTCATCTCTCGACCAAGGTCGGAGAGTGACCACGCCATCCGAGAGCGACACGACCGGAATGTCGGCATCCGCTTCACGCACGTCCATCGGCTCCGTTCGCTCCGGTTTGACGCCTGCACGTCGACCCCGGAGTTTACGCCGAGCCTCCTCTGGGGCTCACCGCCGCCAACCTCGGGTCCGCGTCGACGACGAGGACAGAGCAGCCAGCCGACCACATGTCGAGCTGAACTGACGACCTTCTCATTACGAGTGCAGCGACAGGCGTCTACAGGGTGTCCGGAGACCAGGCACTCACGCGACGCGATCGGCGGCTGAGTCCACAGACGTCAACGCCGATCCATCGTGTTGTTAGCAGGTCTGTTAGCAGCATTGCCAGTTTGGAAGACCGGCCGCCACTCCGTCTACCGCCTGGCCCCGACCGCACAACCTGTGGCCGCCGAGCGCCCCCACTTGACCCCGGCTGACCCTCCTAATCGCAGGCCAATCGCTCGCCCGTGGCGTCCCTTCACAGCATGGATGGTTGGACGCTGGCGATCTCGCTCGTCGCCCTCGTGGTCTCGCTCGGCTCGGTCTACTTCACCTGGCGTGTCGACCGCCGCGACAAGGACCGGCGCGCTGACGAACTCACGCCGAAACTCACGGCTGAAATCAAGGAGATGTCCGGCGGAGACACAGGGTGGTACAGAGTCCATCTCCAGCTCGAAACGCTCAAGGAGCTGGCCACCGTGCATGTCGCGATCGTGGCAGGCAAGGGCGTGTCCTTCACCGGCAGTCAACGAGGTGTCGATCCGAATGCGTCGTACCCAATCCTCGCCGTCGACGACGGCCCGCTGCGCCCCGGCCACGACCTGACTTGGCGGGTCCAGCTCGACGATGAGCGGGACACGGAGGCTCGCTTGGTCGTCGACTGCGGGGACTCTCAAGGACACCGCTGGTCAGTTGTGGTTGATGTTGATCTGCCGTACATCCCGCTGGCGTCGATCTACTGACCACGAACTAGACCTGCCCAGTTCCCCTAATGAGTGCCAAACCCAGGCCAGCGGGAGCCTCGCTCGCGCACCCCCGCCCCTGTGTCTTCCCGCCTGGAGTCGTGAGGCCCCCGCTGGAGGCACTCATGGAAGTGCGCCCGCTGCGCCGCCGGGGCGGGACGTGGTTCGGCCGGCAGGTCGCATGGGCGCGGCCCGCGCCGGCGGCGCGCCCAGCGGGCGCGGCCTTGATCTCTAAGAGGTCAATCCGGCGGCGGGCACGGCGCAAACTATGGCGACAAGTTGCTGGCTATGGGCCGGGCTCCAATCTGGAGGCCTGGTCCATGTCGTTTCTCATTCCGCACAGTCCCACCGTTCCGTGCTCCGTCGGCGGCGGTCCAACATGCCGCCCGGCGTGTCCGGGCGTAGCTCTAAGGTGCTCCTCCCCATGTCCTCGCACGTGTTCGTCGACGAGAACAAGTCTCGTGGTCTGCTACTGGCGGCTGCCGCTTGTCTGGCTGGTGACGTCAACGCGCATCGGCGCACGATGAAGGGCTTGCTGCTTCCACGCCAGAGACGACTGCACTTCTTCAAGGAGTCCGCTGCACGGCAGCGCAAGATCCTGGCGGTTATCGAGGGGTTCGGCCTGGACGTGAAGCTCTACGCGACACCGTCGGACAGCCACGCCGGCCGCAAGCGCTGCCTTGATGCGATCGTCGAAGACGCCGCCGGGGTCGCCGAACGGCTGGTGATCGAACGTCACGAGTCACGGCTCGAATTCGATAAGCAGGTGCTGTATCGGGCGGTCCGTACGCATGGCTGTGTGGCGACATTGCAGTATGAGTTGCTCGCGCCCCATCTGGATCCGCTGCTGTGGATACCTGACGCGATCGCCTGGTCATGGGCCAAGGGCGGTGAGTGGCGGCAACTCGTCGCACCGCACTGCGAGCTGATCGAGCTCTGAACGTGCGAAACCCGGCTCACCAACCGTCCGGAAGGCTGCCGGGTCCACTTCTCCAGGGCTACTGCCCCGAGCACTGCAAGCATACCCAAGGAACGTTCTTCTGAACGACGTTTCGAAGTGCCTTCCCAAGTCCGGTTCGAACAGGGTTCCAGACATACCTGATCGGCGGACCGCCGATCAGGACTTCGTCTACACCGTCCAAGGCTACGCTCGGAAAGTCCCGGGTTCGGCGTCGTCGGTGTGGAACCTTGCAGTCTGATGCCGCGACCGACTGTCCCCGCTGCTCGCCCCGTCACCGGATGGGGCAGGAAGACCTAGCGGACTACGCCGACCCGGAAGAGGACGGTCGGGTGTTCATCGGGCCGAAGGGCCCTGACCTGCAGAAACGAGATGGGGGAGACGAGGGGACTTGAACCCCTAACGCCTGCCTTGCAAAGGCGGTTGCGCCGCTCCCGCCTGGCTGAGCGTCGAATCCCTGAGCGCGAGCTCGACCGGTTCAACCCCGTTGATGACCGGTCGAGCCCGTTGGCGTGTTCTCGTTAGGGCACGCGGAGGGCACGGCGCGATGATGAGGACATGGCCGACGACAAGCCGCGAGTCGTGTTCCTCTTCGATGACATGGATCTCACCATGTTTCCGTCACTCGACACCGCCGAAGACTGGATGGAGGCGGTAGACGTTGATGCCGGCGAGTACACCGCCGCGATGACAGAGACAGGCCGGGTGATCAGGATGAGGACAGAGAATGAGCTCGTCGTCCTGGAGCTGACTGGCGAGACGGACCTAGCCAAGTTGCGGGAGCTCCTGCACGAACACGGCGAGCTGATCGGGCAACGAGGGATAGAGCTGGACCCTGTCGGCTTCGCCAATTGGTCGTGGAAACTCGACTGGGAGAACCGCTGGCCGAAGTGGCCTCGATGGCTGGACAGACGCCTTCACCCACATGGCCCGGTCCAGGCGTAGAGCCGGCTTGCAAGATCGCTCGACCGCTCACCGCCTGGCGCTGAGCCTAAGTCGATGCCCGCCAGTTGACCCCAGTTGACCCGCATGACTCCTCGTAATCGCTTGTGGGCCAAGCGACTCCGAGAGGTTCAAAGTTGCCGCAGACCCGTCCGCACCGGTCCACACGAGGCAGCCACCCGCCCTGCCCTGGGCGTGATCCCGGCCAGCTCGACACCTGGTCGTCCACATCGATCCACACCGTTTGTTAGCAAATCCGTTAGCAGATTCCCGCTGACAAGTCAGGTCTGCGCCATCGGCGGCTCCTCTGCGAGCTGAGGTGCCCGCTTGATGTCACGATGTGCTCATGACTAGGGGCTTCGAATGCAAGTCATTCTCGATCGGCCTGCCGGAGGATGCGGCTGACCAGTCGCTCACTGCTCTTTTCAGGCATGTGAGCGACTTCTTGGCTGAAGATGACCCCATCAGCATGGACGACATCATCACTGTCTCCTTCCAGACCGAGCTTGGTCGGGATGCTGTCTATCGCGGTGCATTCACCGTTGTCTTCGACGACGATGACTCCGACACACCCACTGCATGACGCCGCCCTTGTGTCTTCCCGTCTGCCATTCAGCCCACGCGTAGCGCGATCAGGAGCTGACTGGGCTGAGCGGCAGGCGGGAAGACGCACCCCGACTCCGACCAAAAGCGCCGGCCGATTCGGACCCGTCATCCCGGAGTCGTGAGGCCCCCGCTGGAGGCAATGCCTTGGGCTCTTCAGAAAGACACCGAGAGCGGGCGCGGGCGGCGAACGGCCGGAGGCCGCATGCGCACGACCGCGCCGCGCGCCGAAGGCGCGCCTTGATCTATAAGAGGTCAATCCGGCAGACAGACGCTGGAAGCTGCGCTACGGGCAGCGGCCAGGATTGCTCCGCTTGCGGGCAGGACGAGCGCGGATGCGGGGGTCAACGCACCCGCCCTGCCGTCTATTGGGGCGGTCCGCCAGAGACGCCGGAACCGGTTAGTCATCGAGCCACTCGGCTCCGCGGGCGTCGCGGTGGTAGCCCTTGTGGTGGCCCTTGATGCAGGCGCAGCCGGTCATCGGGTTCTCGCCGTCGCAACGTTCGGCTGGTCGCAGCGTTGGCCAACCGAGCCCGTTGGGCTTCGGCTGACTAAGGTCTCCACCCCGCTCAACGCCGAGGGGATCAACGGTTCCCGCTGTCATACCTGAACGGTAGGGACGCGATCCGCAGCTCAGCCAGACAGTTGCGCTCAGTTGCGCCGATCGATCTCGGCTTGCAGGTTGATGATCATCGCTCGGGCGTCACGACCGTAGACAGCCACGCGGGTCATCTGCTCGAACATGCGGGCGTAGAGGGCAATCTCCTGAGGCTGTGTGACCTCGATCTTGGCAGTCGGGGTTTCGAGACCGACGAGCTTGTCGTCGAACATCCAGAAGCCCGCCGAACCGACGGCCTGGCGCTCGATGAGAGACGGCAGGATACCGAGAGAGACGTTCGGTAGCGTCATCACCGACAGGAGCCGATCGAGCTGCGCGAGCATCGTCTCTGCGCCGCCGGACCACGTTCGGAGGGAGGCTTCCTCCAGGAGTACGGCGAACGTCTTGGTGCTGTCGTAGACGACGGACTGGCGTGCCATCTTCGCCGCAACGGCTGCGTCCAGGTCGTCGTGAGTGTCCAGGAACTCGATCCAGACCGCGAGCATCGCACGCGTGTAGTCGGCGGTCTGGAACAGGCCAGGGATCACGTTCAACTCGTAGATGCGGAACCGCTTGGTGCGCTCGTAGAGGGGCACAGTCGAGAGCATCATCTGTTTCATGCCGGCGCGGGCTTGCCGTCGCCACTCGACGTACATGGAGCTGACGGCCCGTGCTTGAGCGATCAGGTCGGGAATCTGCTCCGACGCGTTGCACGCGGTGCACCAGGTGCGGATGTCCTGATCGGTCGGCGCCTGTACGCCGTGTTCCAGTTTGCTGATGCGCGTGAAATGCCAACCGGTCGCGGCTGCTAGCTCGCGACCGGTCAGCCCTGCATCCATGCGCAGGTCCCGCAGGCGTATCCCTAAGGTCTCCTGCGCTTTTCTGGCTGAACTACTCGGGTTTGTAGTCACTGTGTGGAATCGCCAAGGACCACACGCGCGCGAAGGTATCTCGACACATCGCCACCGTCGCGGACTCGGTTGTGGTCGTGAATGCGCTGTTCAGCCCGGATCCCGCGTAGTGGAGGAACACCACTCGCTCATCGTCGAGCAGGTAATAGTCGTTGCCCGGGATGCATACCTCGGACACGCGTCGCCGGGGTACCCAGCGAAGGTCTTCACCTGCGTCGACCAATGGTTGCGTGGTGCTGTACGCCCAACGCTGGTAGTCGCTGAGCGGTTCCGACACGATCATGGCTCGGCGAACGGAGCGGCCGCCTGCCCGATGTGCCCGGAGCGAGTCGCAGTACTCCTCAAGCCACGAAAGGTCGTCGGGCTCGCCGGCCGCCCACTTGGCCATATGCGGCAGCTCGGTCTCCGTACCGTAGGCGTCGCGGGTCTCAAGATGGACCGACGTTCGCTTGAACGACCTGATCAGCTTCCTGAACTCGTCCTCGCTGATCTCTTCCACTAACCCGAGCCCTACTTGAAGAACTGGATCATGCGATCCGAGATCTCGACGACGGTTTCACCGTCCGGGACATTGAGCGCTGCGAGTGCGTCGGGGTCGTCAACGACCCATCCCTGCACGACCCAACTTCCACGGTCGGTCTTGTACAGGGTCGGGCTGTTGTCCGGACGCGAGTCCGGGTCGCCTGCTACGAGCGTGAGTTTCATGATGGGTCCCCTGCTTCCGTCGTTGCGATAGCTTGCCCTGTCGAGTCTGGGGTTACCCATTGTTGCCTGTCAGCGATGTTGCGTGAAGTTGCGCCAACTTCTGTCCTGTGCCGGATGGAGCGCGACGCGTCCGTCAGGTGGCTGCGACAGTCGAGCACGGATCGTGGCATGTGTACGCGGCGGTGGCGGCCAAGTTGGTCAGTCGGGGGATTAGACGTCTCGTTCATGTCGCGACGAGCCCTGGTCGAGTTTCGTGCTGGCCGTCGCGTCGACGGGCCCGCGACGCCCATCCCTTGGCTTCCTCGGTGTGACCCAATGCCCATCTTTGCGAGACATATCGCGCGCACCATCGTGGTATCCCGTCACCTCGCTAGAGCTGGCAAAACCAGGTCAGCGCGGGCGCAAATCGGGCTTCAGGGGATTGCTTCGGCCGGTGCGGGATCATGCGGGGCGGTCGGCGCGCGCTAGCGCGAAGTCGCGCGCTGAGCGCGGGGTGGGTGGGCGGCGCGTAGGACGGTGACGGAGGAGCCGCCCGTAGCACCGCTTTGGGCTGACCACAGTCCGCCCGATCAGATTTGGTGGAGACGAGGGGACTTGAACCCCTAACCCCTGCCTTGCAAAGGCAGTGCTCTGCCAGTTGAGCTACGCCCCCGTGGGGTGGTCAGTGGCCCGGGGTTACCGGGTCGGCGACCTCGGCCCAGAGGTCCTTCTCGGCGCGGGACTGCTGGGTCTTCTTGTACACGAAGTATCCACCGACGCCGGCCAGCAGCACCAGCAGGATCTTTCTCAGCACTGGAGACTCCTCGGATGTGGCTGCGAAACAACGTGAGGGTGGGCCTAACTGGACTTGAACCAGTGACCTCTGCCTTATCAGGGCAGCGCTCTAACCGTCTGAGCTATAGGCCCGCGTTCTGCGGTGTCGAACCCGGGAGAGATTACCGCACCAAGTGCCCTACTCCCAAACCGGTTCCGGCCGGGCCGGAGCGGGTCCGGCCGGAACGGGAGGTGGCGGGTCAGTCCTCCGACGCCAGCGTGACTTCGAGGCCGCCGAGGAGTGTGGCGGCGATGTTGTAGAGGAACGATCCGAGGGTCGCGAGGGCGGTGATGATCAGTACGTCGGCACACGCGAGCAGCGTGGTGAAACCCATCACCTTGCCGGTGTTGATGTAGTTCTCGACCCGGAACGGCTCGCCCGCCGGCGTACCGAGGACTTCCTGCACGGTCGAGTTGATGTTGTCGAACACCCCGGCCGCGCCGATCGCAGACCAGACGATGAACACCGCGACCCAGGTCACGATCCCGAAAGCGATCGCCAGCAGGAACGCCGTCTTCATCACCGACCACGGGTCGATCCGGGACATCCGCAGCCGCGCCTTCCGCGTCTGCGGCCGGCCCGACGCCTTGGCGTCCTTCTCCGCGAGCCGCTCCTGCTTGGCACCGTCCCGCTCGGCCTTGTCGGCCTTCACCGCGGCGGCCTTGTCGAGAACGGCCTGACGCGCCGAGCTCACCCGGTCGCCGAACGACTCGGTCTTCGCCTCGGTCCCGCCGTACGACGGGTTGCCGGCGGCGGGCGTGGTCGTCGATGGGGGCGACCACGGCTCCGGGCGGCCCGGAGTACTCGGGGACGGCGGCTGCGGACGTGCCGGCGTGACACCCGGCGTACCCGGGCGTGCCTGCGGGCGGTACTCGGACGGCCGCTGGCCGTTCGGCGTACCTGTCCGTTGCTGTCCGGTGGCGCCGGGAGCGCCGTTGGAACGACCGTTGGAAGCCGGGTTGGCCGGGGCAGCTGACGGCTTCCCACCCTGCGCTGTGCGCTGGGAGTTGGAGCTGTCGGCCGCACCTTCAGGCCATGTCGGCCTCGCGCGGTTGGTCATCAGTCACCCTCCTGGCCGGCTTCGTCGTCTTCGACGGTAGCCGCGCCGTCCACGTCCGTCGAACGCTCGTCATCATTCTGGACGCTCTCAGAGGTGGATTCGGTTGTCGCTGCGTCCACATTCTGGGCACCTTCAGCGACAGTACCCTCATCGGCCGCCTCCGACTCCTCCTCGGCGACGGTCAGATCGGTGTTCCGGGCGATCGCGACGACCGCGTCGGACTCGCCGACGCCGGCGAACCGGACGCCCATCGTGTCGCGGCCCTTGACCGGGACGCTGTCGACGCGGCTGCGGACGACCTGGCCGCTGGCCTTGATCGCCAGCACCTGGTCCTCTTCGACGACGATGATCGCGCCGACCAGAGAGCCGCGCTCGTCGTTCAGCTTGACCGCCTTGATGCCGAGACCGCCACGGCCCTGCTGCCGGTACTCCGACACCTTCGACCGCTTCGCGTACCCGGCGTCGGTGACCGTGAAGACGAACTGGGTGTCCTCGTCGGCACCCGCCCGGATCACCGACATCGACAGCAGCTCGTCACCGGAGCGGAACTTCATCCCGGTCACGCCGGAGGTGGCGCGGCCCATCGGCCGCAGCTGCTCGTCGTTCGCGGTGAAGCGGATCGACTGGCCCTTACGGGAGACCAGCAGCAGGTCGTCCTCGGCGGTGGCCAGGTCGGCGCCGATCAGCTCGTCGTCCTCCTCGCGGAAGTTGACCGCGATGATGCCGCTCTGCCGGGCCGAGTCGTAGTCGGTCAGCGCAGTCTTCTTCACCAGGCCGCGCTTGGTCGCCAGGACGAGGTACTCGGACTGCTCGTAGTCACGCAGCGTCAGCACCTGCGCGATCTGCTCGTCCGGCTGGAACGAGAGCAGGCCGGCGACGTGCGAGCCCTTCGCGTCCCGCGCGGACTCGGGCAGCTGCCACACCTTGGCCCGGTAGACGCGGCCCTTCGTGGTGAAGAACAGCATCCAGTGGTGGTTCGTGGTGGCGAAGAAGTGGCTGATCTCGTCCTCGGCCCGCAGCGCGGCGCCGCGGACGCCCTTGCCGCCGCGGTTCTGCGTCCGGTACAGGTCGGTCTTGGTCCGCTTCGCGTACCCGCCGCGGGTGATCGTGACGACCACGTCCTCGTCCGGCACCAGGTCCTGCACCGACAGGTCGCCGTCGGCCGCGATGATCTCGGTACGACGCTCGTCGCCGTACTTGGCCACGATCTCGCCGAGCTCGTCCTTGACGATCGAGCGCTGCCGCTCCGGGCTGGCCAGGATGTCCTCGAGGTCGGCGATGATCGCCTCGAGCTCCTGCAACCGCTCGATGATCTTCTGCCGCTCCAGGGCGGCCAGTCGGCGCAGCTGCATGTCCAGGATGGCCTGCGCCTGGATCTCGTCGATGTCGAGCAGCTGGATCAGGCCGGTGCGCGCCTCGTCCACGTCGGGGCTGCGCCGGATCAGCGCGATCACCTCGTCGAGGGCGTCCAGCGCCTTCACGTACCCGCGGTAGATGTGCGCGTTCTTCTCCGCCTCGCGCAGGCGGAAGCGGGTCCGCCGCTGGATGACCTCGATCTGGTGGTCGATCCAGTGGCTGATGAACAGGTCCACGCTCAGGGTGCGCGGTACGCCGTCGACGAGCGCGAGCATGTTGCAGCCGAAGGTGTCCTGCAGCGGGGTGTGCTTGTAGAGGTTGTTCAGTACGACGCGGGGCTGGGCGTCCCGCTTCAGAACGATGACGAGCCGCTGCCCGGTCCGGGACGAGCTGTCGTCGCGGATGTCGGCGATGCCGGTCATCTTGCCGGTGTTCACCAGCTCGGCGATCTTCAGCGCCAGGTTGTCCGGGTTGACCATGTACGGCAGCTGGGTGACGACCAGGCTGGTCCGGCCCTTGGCGTCTTCCTCGATGTCGACGACCGCGCGCATCGTGACCGAACCACGGCCGGTGCGATAGGCGTCGTCGATGCCCTTGTAGCCGACGATCAGCGCGCCGTTCGGGAAGTCCGGGCCCTTGATGTTCTGCAGGCAGGCCGCGAGCAGCTCCTCCCGGGTCGCGTCCGGGTGCTCCAGCGCCCAGTCGACCGCGGCGGCGACCTCGCGCAGGTTGTGCGGCGGGATGTTCGTCGCCATGCCGACCGCGATCCCCGACGAGCCGTTGACCAGCAGGTTCGGGAAGCGGGCCGGCAGGATCACCGGCTCCTGCGACTTGCCGTCGTAGTTGGGCCGGAAGTCGACCGTGTCCTGGTCGATGTCGCGGACGATCTCCATCGCCAGCGGCGCCATCCGGCACTCGGTGTACCGCATCGCGGCGGCCGGGTCGTTGCCCGGTGACCCGAAGTTGCCCTGGCCCTGGATCAGCGGTGCCCGCATCACCCACGGCTGCGCCAGCCGGACCAGGGTGTCGTAGATCGCCGAGTCGCCGTGCGGGTGGTACTGACCCATCACGTCACCGACGATGCGGGAGCACTTGTTGAAACCACGGTCCGGCCGGTAGCCACCGTCGTACATCGCGTAGAGGATGCGGCGGTGCACCGGCTTGAGGCCGTCGCGGACCTCGGGCAGCGCGCGGCCGACGATGACCGCCATCGCGTAGTCGAGGTACGACTGCTGCATCTCGGTCTGCAGGTCGAGGGGCTCGACGCGGTCGTGGCCAGTGGGAGTCTCGGTCATGAAAAGCTCGTCCCGTTCATATCAGTACGTCGGTCAGTGGCGAGATCAGATATCGAGGAAGCGGACGTCCTTGGCGTTGCGCTGGATGAAACTGCGCCGCGCCTCGATGTCGTCGCCCATCAGCGTCTGGAACGTCTCGTCGGCGCGGATCGCGTCGTCCAGCGTGATCTGCAACAGCACCCGGTTGGCCGGGTCCATCGTCGTGTCCCACAGCTCGTTCGCGTTCATCTCGCCCAGACCCTTGTAGCGCTGGATCGGGTTCTCCTTGGGCAGCTTCTTGCCCGCTTCGTAGCCGGCCTCGAGCAGTCCGTCGCGCTCCCGGTCGGTGTACGCGAGCTCGTCGGGCTGGTTGCTCCAGCGGATCTTGTACAGCGGCGGCTGTGCGGCGTACACATGACCGCGCTCGATCAGCGGGCGCATGAAGCGGAACAGCAGGGTCAGCAGCAGGGTCCGGATGTGCTGGCCGTCGACGTCGGCGTCGGCCATGATCACGATCTTGTGGTACCGCAGCTTCTCCTCGTCGAAGTCCTCGTGGATCCCGGTGCCGAGCGCGGAGATGATCGCCTGGACCTCGTTGTTCTGCAGGACCTTGTCGATCCGGGCCTTCTCGACGTTCAGGATCTTGCCGCGGATCGGCAGGATGGCCTGGAACTTCGGGTCCCGGCCGCCCTTCGCGGAGCCGCCCGCCGAGTCACCCTCGACGATGTAGACCTCGCACTCCTCCGGGTTGGTCGACTGGCAGTCGGCCAGCTTGCCCGGCAGACCGCCACCACCCAGCAGGCCCTTGCGGTTGCGGGCCAGGTCGCGGGCCTTGCGGGCCGCGATCCGGGCGCTCGCCGCCGCGGTCGCCTTGCGGATGATCTCGCGGCCCTCGGCCGGGTTCTGCTCGAACCAGGCGCCCAGCTTGTCGTTCACGACCCGCTGGACGAAGCCCTTCACCTCGGTGTTGCCGAGCTTGGTCTTGGTCTGGCCCTCGAACTGCGGCTCGGCCAGCTTGACGGAGATGATCGCGGTCAGGCCCTCGCGGATGTCGTCACCGGTGAGCCTGTCCTCCTTCTTCTTGATCATCCCCTGGTCCTCGCCGAACGAGTTGACCAGCGAGGTGAGCGCGGCCCGGAAGCCCTCTTCGTGGGTGCCGCCCTCGTGCGTGTTGATCGCGTTCGCGAAGGTGTGCACGGACTCCTGGAACGAGCCGCTCCACTGCAGTGCGACCTCGAGGCTCATCGTGTTCTCGGCGGTGGCCGCCTCGAACGAGATCACGTCGCGGTGCACGGTCTCGCGGATGCCCGTCAGGTACTTCACGTAGTCGACCAGGCCGTCGTCGTACTTGAACGACTGCTCCAGCGGCTGGCCGTGCTCGTCGAAGTGGTCCGGGCGCTCGTCCCGGATGACCAGCTCGAGGCCCTTGTTCAGGAACGCGTACTCGCGGAAGCGGGTGGTGAGCGTCTCGTAGGAGTACGTCGTGGTCTCGAAGACGTCCTCGCTGGCCCAGAAGGTGATCGTCGTACCGTTCGACTCCGACGTACCGATCTCGGCCAGGTCGGCGTCCGGGACGCCGTTGGTGAAGGTCTGGGTGTACAGCTTGCCCTTCAGCTTGACGTCGACCTGGAGCCTGGTCGACAGCGCGTTCACGACGGACACGCCGACGCCGTGCAGACCACCGGAGACCTTGTAACCGCCACCGCCGAACTTGCCGCCGGCGTGCAGCACGGTCAGTACGACGGTGACCGCCGGCTTGCCCTCGGACTCGACGATGTCGACCGGGATACCGCGGCCGTTGTCCTCGACGCGGACCCCGCCGTCGGCCAGCAGGGTCACCACGATGCGGTCGCCGAACCCGGCCATCGCCTCGTCGACCGCGTTGTCGACCACCTCGGTCACGAGATGGTGCAGGCCGCGCTCACCGGTGGACCCGATGTACATACCCGGACGCTTCCGGACCGCGTCCAGCCCCTCCAGGACCTGGATCGCGCTCGCGTCGTACTCACGCTCGACGACGTTCGACGGGATCGCGTCGAGCATCGCGGGGAGTGCCTCGCTTGGTGCGGCGGTATCACTGGGGCCGATGGGGTCGGCGGACTGGTTGGCGTCGATCTCGATCGGCTCGTCGGTCACCGGTGATTGTCCTCCTCGGACCCCGCCTTCGCGAGGCATCGCGGCACAGTTGAGCCGCCCTCCACGGTGATGGCAGAGGTGCGGCTCGCTCTACAGGGTCCATTCTACCTGTCGACCGAAGCAGAACCGGCCACCAGTCGCCCGAAACTCACCTCAGGGCGTCTTTTCTCCCTCATCTCCATGTCCCCTCTCGCGGGTGGGGGGCCAGAAAGCGCTCACGGGCACTCAGTGGCCTCCGGTCGTTTCGCCACTGACCTTTCCGGCGATCACCGGTCCAGACCACTGAGGCTGGTTCGGGGCGGGCGCGGGCGGTGCTGCCCGGCGCGCACCCACCGCCCCTTAGGATCGCAGCCGTGGAGAGTCTCGACGAGGTCATCGATGCGATGATCGCCGACCGGGTGATTCACCGGCACCGGCGGATCTGGTTGCTGGTGATCGCCCTCATCGTGGCGGCAGCGCTGGTGGTGCTGGCCACCGGCGGCTGGAAAGAGAAGAAGGGCCGCACGGTCCCGACCCTGCAGGCCCCGGCGACGGTGACGGCCGGCCGGTTCGAGTTCAACTTCACCAAGGCGGAGATCGTCCGGAAGCCGAAGACCGAGTACAGCGAAGCCGAGACCACCTTGAAGGTGTACTTCACCGCCAAGAACATCGACTCCGAGGAACAGAAGAGTGAGTCGGTGGGGCGTGACCTGCTCGCGTTCGTTCCGGGTGGGGGCAACGACCTGGTCGACTCCGACGGCGGTGACTGTCACGACGGCCTCAACTGGCAGTTGGTCTACGGACTGCCGCCGGAAGCGTGCAGCACCAAGTTCAAGGTCGAGCCGGACTTCGCCGCGGACATGGTCGAGATCGGGGTCCTGGGGGAGGAGTACAAGGGCGACAACGGCTCACTCGGGCTGAACGAGAAGCCGTACTGGCAGGGCGCGACCCCGGCCGCCGTCGTCCAACTCAAGCCGACCGTTGTTGTCGACGACGGGAAGAACGGATGAAGCTCTACCGCCCCGCAACCATCCTGGTCGGTCTGCTGTTCGTCCTGCTCGGCGGGGTGATCCGGCTGGCAGGTCCCGACAACGTGCTGGGCGAGGACTCGAACCTGAAGGTCGTGCACGGCACCGTCGGCCAGGCGCTCCCGTACGCCGGCAGCGGGTCGACGGTGAAGGTCGCCCGGATCAAGTTCGCCCGGACGATCGTCAGCGCCGATGCGACTGACGACGACAAGCCGTTCGAGACCAACGGCGTCTTCGTGGCGGTCGAGTGGGACGCCGTCCGCGGCGTGAAGGACCCCGATACGTTCACGCCGACGCTGATCACCGACGGCGGCAGCGTCTACTCCGAGGTCAGCGACCCGAGCGCGAGCAGGATGGACTTCCCCGACGCCGGCTTCGCGAGCACCGGGTCCGTCGTCTTCGAGGCCAACCCGGCCGACCTGAAGGGCCTGACGTTGAGACTCAAGCCGTCCATGCTCTTCAACGTGTACAACTCCGAGATCCGCGTCGACCTGGGCGTCCCGACCGAGGCCATCGCCCAGCAGATGGTCGACGGCGCCGTCGACCAGTACGTCATCAACGACGACGTCGTCCGGGTGGCATCGTGAACCTCGCGAGCCGGGCCAGCCGGCTGGCCGTTCAGCTCTCGCTGATGGTCGCCCTGCTGGGCCTGGGGGTGTTCACGGTGGTCCGTCCCTATCTGAGCGACAGCGAGGACCTGTACAAACAGGGCCGGATCGACGAGGTCGTCAGCCAGGGCCCGGTGACGGTGCAGGACATCGAGTGGAAACTGGACTCGATGAAGGTCTACACCGCGATCCTGAACGAGGACGGCGAAGCGATCGAGCTCGCCGCACCGGCCGGGTCGACGTACGTGCTGGCGACGCTCACGGTGACACCGCGCAAGGGTCTCCAGCTCGGCAGCGACGGATTCAGCTGTGACGCGGTCCTGCGGGACAGCAAGGGCAACACCTGGGACGACACGCAGGCGACCGGTTACCCGTTGCCGACCTACTGCGGCGACGACGACCACCCGTTCACGATGGACAAGCCGGGCAAGGTGGCCAAGGTATACATCGTCCCGAAGAGCGACGTACCGAACCTGATCGGCGTGATCGTCGAGGACTTCTACATCCACCGACGGGTACTGATCACTCCCTGACGGGAAAGCGCCGACAGCGGTCAGGCGTTGGCGGGTGCTGGCTGCCTGACAGGCGGTGCGTTGGCCTCGGCGATCGCGGCGGCCTCGGCGCGGCGCTCCGTGCCGACCGAGATGCACAGGTCGAAGGCGGCTGCCAGGAGCGCGATCCGCAGCGGCTCGAAGAGCAGCCCCTGGATCAGGCCGGCGATCTCGTGGTTCATCAGGCCCCAATGCATCCCGTGAATGCCGAGCATCCGCTGGAACGCCACGAACGCCCAGTCGTTGCCGAGCAGCCAGAACGTGTAGACGAGGCAGACCACGCCGAGGAACACCGGACCGACCCGGACCAGGAGGCGGAACGCGTTGATCGCGGGGTAGAACTTCTCCCGCAGGCCCGCCAGCAGGAGGTCAGGGGCCTTGTAGGTCAGGCCGACCAGCCGGCCACGCTGCGCGGGCTGCTGTTCGGCCTGCGCACCGAGTCTGCGTTCCAGCCGCGTACCGCGGAGGACACCGCCACTCGACAACACCCGGTGGCCGAAGACCACGGTAGTGATCGCGAGCCACGTCAGCGGCTCTGCGACGCCCAGCTTGAACAGCGGCCAGAGCGACTCCCAGAAGAAGCCCCACAGGAACTCGATACCGGCCGGGATCGGGATGTGGATCTTGTCGAAGAAGCCCTTGAAGCCGTCCCACCAGTCCAGCGACCAGTACCAGAAGCTACGGTCCTTGAACCACGCCTTGCCCTGGTTGACCGCGAACGGCGTGATCACGAAGGTGAGCAGCACGAAGAACGCCTCGGCCCAGACCTGGGCGAACTTCACCGGACGGCTCGGCCACCGGTCGTCGATGGCCTGGAACACGCGACGCAGCACCAGCAGCACAGCGAGCGCCGGCAGGTACCCGTGCCAGTTGTGGTTGCCTAGCTTGAAGAACGACGAGCCTTCCTGCAAACCGTTCTGGACCAGGAACGTCGCGCTCAACTGGCTGACCTGCTTGTCGAAGAAGCCCCACGCCGACCAGACCGCGACCAGCGGCAGCAGCGTGACTGCCAGCAACTCGAGCAGGCCACGCTGCGTCGGGTCCGACGTCTCCTCGGCCTCGTTGCTCGCCGCGTCGCGCCAGCGATAGAGCGACATCGCACAGGTCCGGATCATGCCGACCGCCGCCGTGATCTGCAGCAGTACGCCGACCGCGAACAGGCCGGTGCCCATACTCGAGTGTAGGTGCTTCGCCAGCCAGATCGCGCCCTGCGCACACACCATGAAGCCGACGAACCCGGCAAGCCACCAGCTGGTCATGGGTAGGAGGTTCTTCCACCAGAGCCGGAACGTATCTCCGATCAGGTGGACCATCTCACGGAAGCCGTCAACGAGCGTACGCATCGCGCCTGATCCTAAGGCACGCACGGGTGCGCATTCCCAGAGGGAAGGCGCACCCGGCATGCGTCGACGCTGACTATAAGCTATTCGTGAGCTCGATAAACCGTCCTGCTCCCTAGCAGCGTGGTATGGCTCATATCGGTCGCGTAGAACTCAATCTTGACCGAAGCGGCACCTCCCACGACGTCTGCCGGTATCTCCAGGTCATAGCTGTCAGTTCCTTGACAAACGACAGATGAGTACTTGTACAACCCTAGATTGGTGGTTGCCTTCGTGTATCGGCATCCTTGGGTGGTGGAAGGGTCTGAGTTCTGGCCTCCATCCACCTCCACCGATCGGTTGTAGAAGTACACCAATCCTTTGGTGTAGGTCGAGAGTCCTTCGAGATCGTAGCTCCTGGTGACGGTAGTCGTCGCTTCAGCGGTTGTCGGACTGAGGATCGTGCAGAACAGCACGATTGTGAAACTGATGCCGGCTAATAGGCGTCGATACATCTGAGTATCTCCTGTCTCCACGCTCGATGGGATACAACTCGAACTCAGATTCGGTGAAGGGCGCAAGCATCTTGCAGCTTGCTGCAATCGTCATCCGTACGTATCTCGGGGGCCGCGGCCGCCGCGGACGGTGCGGGGGCCCTTGCGCCAGGAGTAGGTGTTCGGGCCGAGGACCTTCACCAAGGAGACGGTTCCTTCGCCGAGTTCGGCGTTCAGCCGGAAGAGTAGTTGCGGGACCAGCAGGTCGAGTTGGACCTTCCACGCGGTCGACGACGTACGGACTGTCAGCACCGTGTCGTCGTACGACTCCGGCTTGCAGTGTTCGGCCATCTCCGGGCCGACGATGGACGGCCAGCGGGCCATCACGCCGTGGACCGCGACGTCGACCTCCCAGCCCTGGTCGCGCATCAGCCGGCCGAGGGTGTTGGTCAGCTGCTGCGGGTCGCGGTCGTCGGGCCGGGCGCTGCTGATCTGGGTGCCGCCGCCGATTCGGGGTCGCCGGCGGCGTTTGACCGGCATGATGCCGCCCTTCGCTGCCTGCTGCTTCAGCCGGGCCGCCAGCGACTTCGCCAGCTCCAAACCTTGCTTGTCGTGATCCGGCTCGATCGCGTCGTCGCTCTCAACGCCGTTCTCAGAGGAATCTGGGGGTTCAGGCACGCTGAACGACCCCTTCACCCACCTCGAAGCGTGCCCCGCTCAGCTCAGTGGGCACGTCCGCACCGACCGCCGCGGTCACCAGTACCTGCTCGGCCGGCGCGACCAGCTCGGCCAGGCGGTTCCGGCGCTGCGTGTCGAGCTCGGCGAACACATCGTCGAGGATCAGCACCGGTTCACCTCCGTCCGCGCGCAGCAGGTCGTACGACGCCAGCCGCAGCGCGAGCGCGAACGACCAGGATTCACCGTGACTCGCGTACCCCTTCGCAGGCAAGTCCCCGAGGCCGAGTACGACGTCGTCGCGGTGCGGACCGACCAGCGACACACCACGGTCGAGCTCGTCCTGCCGCTTCTCCTGCACCGCCGCGAGCAGCACCTCCTCGAGCTGCTCCCGCGACACCACACCCGGCTCGAGCAGCACGGACGCCTTGTACTCGAGCCGCGCATCACCCTTGCCTCGGGCAACAGCGTCGTACGCGCTGGACACCAACGGGCGCAGCGCCTCCAACAACTCCAGGCGGGTCGCCAGCAGCTCGGCGCCGGCGCGCGCGAGGTTCGAGTCCCAGACTTCGAGAGTGCGCAGCTGGCTCTCGGCGGCACTCGTACGGTTCTGCCGACGGGCCTGCGACGCGCTCCGGAGCAACGAGTTCCGTTGCTTGAGCACCCGGTCGTAGTCCTGCCGTACGCCGGCCATCCGCGGCGCCCGCAGCGTCAGCAACTCGTCCAGGAATCGTCGCCGCTCGGACGGATCGCCCTTCACCAGCGCCAGATCCTCCGGCGCGAACAGCACCGTCCGGAGCAGCCCGAGCACTTCGCGTGGCCGTGGCACCGGCGACCGGTTGACCCGGGCCCGATTTGCCTTCCCAGGATTGATTTCCAGCTCGACCACCACGTCGCGGTCGTACTGGCTGCGGATCTCCGTGCGCACGATCGCGCGGGTGGCGCCGGCCCGCACCAGCGGTGCGTCGTTCGCCACCCGGTGCGAACCGAGGGTCGCGGTGTAGTGGATCGCCTCGACCAGGTTGGTCTTGCCGTGACCGTTCGGCCCGACGAAGGACGTCACGCCCGGAGCGAGCTGGACCTCCGCCTGCTGGTAGGACCGGAAGTCGAGCAGACCCAGGGCGGTGACGTACACCTCAGTGCTTGATCGGCGGTGTCGCGTACGACGGGTCGGCGGCCTCGGCGCCCTTCACCGCGTGCCCACCGAACTGGTTCCGCATCGCGGCGATCGCCTTCATCGCCGGCGAGTCGTCCTGCCGGGACGCGAACCGGGCGAACAGCGCGGACGCGATCGCCGGCACCGGTACGGCGAGATCGATCGCGGCCTCGACGGTCCAACGGCCCTCACCGGAGTCGTCGGCGTACCCCTTGATCTTCTCCAGGTGGTTGTCGTCCTCGAGCGCGTTCACCAGCAGGTCGAGCAGCCAGGACCGGATCACGGTGCCCTCGCGCCAGGACTGGAACGCCTGCGGCACGTTGTCCACGATGTCTGACGCCTCGAGCAGCTCGTAGCCCTCGGCGTACGCCTGCATGATCCCGTACTCGATGCCGTTGTGGACCATCTTCGAGAAGTGCCCGGCGCCGACCTTGCCGGCGTGCACGAAACCGAACTCGCCCTCGGGCTTCAGCGCCTCGAAGATCGGCATCACGGTGCCGACGGTGTCCTGGTCGCCGCCGCACATCAGCGCATAGCCGTTCTCCAGGCCCCAGACGCCGCCGGAGACGCCGCAGTCGGCGAACTTGATGCCTTTCTCGGCGAGCTGCGCGGCCCGGCGGGTGTCGTCGGTCCAGCGGCTGTTGCCGCCGTCGATGACGATGTCGCCGGGGGACAGCAGCTCGGCCAGCTCGGTGACGACCGGGTCGATGGCCTGCACCGGGACCATGATCCAGACCACCTTCGGCTGGCCGGCCGCGGTGAGCTTGCCGACCATGTCGGCCAGGTCCTTGGAGTCGGAGATGTCCTGGTTGTGGTCGAACCCGACCACGGTGTGGCCGGCGTTCCGGATCCGCTGGCGCATGTTGCCGCCCATCTTGCCGAGACCGACAAGGCCGAGCTCCATCGTGAATCCCCTTGTTCTGTTGGTGTTCAGCTGTTCAGGCGGACCGGCATCAGCACGTAGCGGAACTCACCGATCGGTTCGCCGTCGAAGTCCGTCACACCGGTCAGTTCGGCCGGTTTCGTCGCCTGCGTGAAGGCCAGGTGCGCAACCGGCGTACCGATCGCACCGAGACCGTCGAGCAGGTACGTCGGGTTGAAGCCTACGGTCACCGGCTCGCCGACGACCCGCGCCTCGAGCGACTCCGACGCCTGCGCCTCGTCACCGCTGCCGGCGTCGAGGGTCACGGTGTCCTCCTCGAACGTCAGCCGGACCGGAGCGTTGCGCTCCGCGACGAGGGCGACGCGCTTGACCGCCTCGACGAGGGTCGCGGTGTCGATCCGGACCCGGGTGGCGATCGCCGCGTCGGTCGGGATGATGCCCCGGACCTTCGGGAACTCGCCGTCCAGCAACCGGGTCGTCGCGCGGCGACTGCCGCCGGCCACCTGACCCTCGAAGCCGACGATGCCGTCACCGCTGCCGGGCGCGGCCAGCGAGACGGTCACGTCCGAACCGGTCATCGCCTTCGCGGTCTCCGAGAGGACGCGGGCCGGAATCAGCGCAGCGGCCGAGGCATCGGGGGACTGCGGGTTCCACTCCAGCTCGCGGATCGCCAACCGGTAGCGGTCGGTGGCCAGCAGGGAGATCGTGGAGCCCTCGATCTCGACCCGGACACCGGTCAGCACCGGCAGCGTGTCCTCCCGGCCGGCCGCGGTCACGACCTGTGAGACGGCCTGGGCGAAGACGTCGGCCTTGACCGTGCCGCTGGCCGCCGGAAGCTCCGGCAGGGCCGGATATTCCTCTGTGGGAAGCGTCTGGAGCGTGAAGCGCGAACTGCCGCAGGTGACCTGTGCCTTCGCGCCGTCGACCGCGAAGTCCACGGGCTGGTTCGGAAGACTCTTGGAGATGTCGGCGACGAGCCGGCCGGAGATCAGGCACTTGCCGGCGTCGGCGACCTGCGCGGGCACCGTCACCCGGACCGAGGTCTCGTAGTCGAAGCCGGACAGGGTGATCTGCCCGTCCTCGGCCTCGACCAGAAGGCCGGCAAGGATCGGGACGCTGGGACGACTGGGCAAACTACGCGCGGCCCAGGCCACCGACTCGGCCAGTACGTCGCGCTCGACGCGAAACTTCACCGCTGGGTGCCTCCTGTTTCGGCTGTGTGCCAGGCAGATCCTGCCACGGACAAAGGTGCTGTGCGCCCATCGGGCCTGACGTGGCGCTTCGGGCGGGTCGCGTCGGCGTCGTTCCGGTTGTCCCGCGAACTGCTGCTCGCGGGGTCACGGGAACAGCCTGACAGGTCCGGCCGACTGGCGCGAGATCGGGGTTTTCCCCAGATCGGGCCGCTCGATCGTTTTCCGGCCTTCGATCTCTCTACAGATTCCATAGTGTTCTTCGCACCGGTGGATACTGTGGAAAAGCCCCGACTTCGCAGGTCAGACCCGGTTTTGGCCTGGGGACGCCGTGTGGACGACGCTCGCTTGTGCTGGGGACGGCCGTGGACGGCGAATTCTGTCCCCACAGGCGGTCCACACCCCAACCGGACCTTTCCACGGCCATACCCACAGTTTTCCACAGCTGTGTCCCCAGGCTGTGTGGTTATTGCTGCTTGGCTTGGTGCTTGATCCGGTTGGTCAGTTCGGTGACCTGATTGAAGACGCTGCGCCGTTCCGACATCAGTTGCCGGATCTTCCGTTCGGCGTGCATCACCGTCGTGTGGTCGCGGCCGCCGAACTGCTGACCGATCTTCGGCAGCGAGAGATCGGTCAGCTCGCGGCACAGGTACATGGCGATCTGACGAGCGGTCACGAGCACCCGGCTACGACTCGAACCGCACAGGTCGTCGATCGAGAGACCGAAGTACGACGCGGTCTGGCCCATGATCATGCTCGCGGTCACCTCGGGCTTGCTGCCTTCGGGAATCAGGTCCTTCAGCACGATCTCGGCGAGGCTCAGGTCGACCGGCTGCCGGTTCAGGCTGGCGAACGCGGTGACGCGGATCAGTGCGCCCTCGAGCTCCCGGATGTTCGTCTGCACCTTCGACGCGATGAACTCCAGCACCTCCGGCGGCGCCGTCAGCCGCTCGGTCGCGGCCTTCTTCCGCAGGATCGCGATCCGGGTCTCGAGGTCCGGCGGCTGGATGTCGGTGATCAGGCCCCACTCGAACCGGTTCCGCAGCCGATCCTCCAACGCCTCCAGGCGTTTCGGCGCGCGGTCGGAGCTGATCACGATCTGCTTGTTCGCGTTGTGCAGCGTGTTGAACGTGTGGAAGAACTCCTCCTGGGTCTGGATCTTGCCTTCCAGGAACTGGATGTCGTCGATCAGCAGTACGTCGACGTCGCGGTACCGGCGCTGGAACTGGGACGCCTTGTCATCGCGGATCGCGTTGATGAAGTCGTTGGTGAACTCTTCGCTGGACACGTACCGCACGCGGGCGCCGGTGTAGAGACTGCGGACGTAGTGCCCGATCGCATGCAGCAGATGGGTCTTGCCCAGACCGGAGTCGCCGTAGATCAGCTGCGGGTTGTACGCCTTGCCCGGCGCCTCGGCGACAGCGACCGCGGCCGCGTGCGCGAACCGGTTCGAGCTGCCGATGACGAAGGTCTCGAAGGTGTACTTCGGGTTCAGCCGAGCCTCACCCTGCGCCTCGGTGGCCGACTGCGTCGAACCGTTCGGCGGCGGGGCGACCGACCCGAGCGGCTGGCCGAACGAGGACTGCGGTTGCTGCTGCTCGTACTGCTGCGGCTGTCGGGCCGGCTGACTGAACTGGTTGTCCGGGTCCGTCAGGGCTGACTGGATGGTCGGCTGGAACGCGCCGTCGGTGCGAAGCGGCTCGCGTACGGCGGGTGGCTGCTGACCCGGCTGCATAGGTTGCTGCATGGGTTGCTGCTGTTGCGGGGCGTGCTGGGAGTGCTGTTGCGGGTGCTGCGCCGGCTGCTGGGTGTACTGCGGTTGCTGGGCAGCCTGCTGCTCGCGGAGCTCCGGGTCGAGCGACGGGTCGACGGTGACGGCGATCCGGATGTCACGGCCGAAGCTCTCGGTGAGGATCCGCTCCAGGTCCGGGCGGAGGCGCGTCTCGAGCTGACCGCGGGTGAAGTCGTCCGGTACGGCGACGATCGCGGTGCTCTCGTGCAGCGTCACCGGCCGCGAGTTGGTCAGCCAGGCCCGCTGGTTCGGCGGCAAACCCGCAAGCACCCGAGCCCAAGCCTCCCCAAGATCCGTAACCGCCCCCACCCGCCCCTGCTGAGGCTGCGCCTGGTGCGGCGCGTGCTGCTGCGGAGTCTGCTGCTGGTGCGGCTGCTGCTGCGGCGCCTGCTGCTGCGGCGCCTGCTGTTGCGGGGCCGACTGCTGTGAGCTGGGCTGCTGCGGGGCCTGCTGGTGCGGCTGCTGCTGCGGAGCTGACTGCTGTGGGCTCGGCTGCTGGGTGTACTGCGGTTGCTGGGCAGGCTGCTGAGCTGGCTGGTGGAACGTGGTCTGTTGAGGAGCTGGGTCCTGCGGCGCGTGCTGTTGTGCGGCGGGCTGTTGATGAGTGGGTTGCTGGGGCGCCTGCTGAGCGGCGGGCTGTTGCGGAGCGGGCTGCTGCGGTGCCTGCTGAGTGGAGGGCTGCGGCAGCTGCTGTTGCGGAACCTGCGAGGGCATGTGCTGCTGCGGCGCATGCTGCTGAGTCACGTGCTGCTCGGCTGGCTGCTGCTCGGCCGGCTGCGGCTGGGCACCTGGCTGCTCGACGCTCGGCTGCTGGTCAGGTGCTTGCTGGTCAGACGTGTGCTCGCCGGCCGCTTGCTGAGCTGGCTCGTGCTCGGCAGGCGTCTGCTCGCCGGCGGCTTGTTGAGTTGGCTCGTGCTGAGTTGGCACCTGGTGGTCTTGGGTGTGCTGCTCCGGGAGCTCGGGGAAGAGCTGGTCGGCGGCCGGCTCTGGAATGGGCTCAGGGAGAGGGAGTTCAGCTGGGTGCGCGGCCGCGCTCTCCTGCGTTGGCCGGCTGTCGGGTGACCACTGGTTGGTGGCTGCGTTGTCCACACGTGCCTCCCCCTCGATCGGTACAGCGCCTGGTGCATTGCCGCCGCCAGTACCCCAATCCGCCGTACCCCAGGCGTTGCTCGCACCGGGGTACTGGTTGACGGCCGGCGCCGCACCGAAGTACGCCGTACCTGCCGTGGACTGTGGTGGGCCGGACGGAAGATCAGTGGCTGCGCGCTCCAGCTCGGAGCGGTAGCCGTACGGAGCCACCGGCGGGGCAGGGCGGTACCCGGCCACCGGCTGCTCGGGCATCGGGATCGGAAGCGACGGGCTCAGATAGTCACCCGGATCCATCCGTGGCATAGGTGTTGGTGTGGGCGTCGGCGCGGCCTCGGGGCGGGGCAGCGGCTCCGGCGCGGGCCGGACCTCGGTGCGGAAGTTCGCCTCGGGCTCGGGACGGATGTCGGCGTCGGGTTCGGGTCGCAGATCCTGCCGGCCGTCGGCGCCGTACTCCGCCCGGTACTCGGCCGTGAATTCCACCGGTGTGAATTCCGCACTGGCGGAATGGTCCTCGACCACGCGTTGCTCCCCGATTTCGTCGCTGCGGTGGCCGGCGCGATCCGGAGTTGATCCCGAGCTGCGCGACCGTTCGACCCGACCACCGTACGGTCTCTGTCCACACGGTTGTCCACAGTTGTGAACGACCGCCGGAGCAGGTTGGTTACCGATCGCGGGGTGTGGGACCTCTGGTGTGAGGGAGTGACGCTAACAAGTCGGAGTAGGCACCTTCAAGCCGTCATCCACAGGCTATGAACAGCAAATTGGGGGCAACCTCCGGCGTGTCGGGTGGACGCCGGAGCGTAGTCGTGGTTCGAAATCGCTCTCTGTCGTCGATCCGATCGGACAGTGACGGATACTGGCGCAAACGGTTGCCCACTATCCTGTCCACAAGCCTGTGGAAAAGTCTGGGGATACCTGGTTTGACCTGTCCACAAGGAGCCACGTACCGTGGATCGGTCGGCTGTTGAGCCGGCCGTTTCGTGCTGCGCTCCCTGCGGGACCCGTTCTCAGGTTCTCCGACGGTGTGCAGGACAGGCACCTTGGACAGATCCAATCAGTGGATTTGTCGACATTTTGTGTTCTCGAGTAACCGGAGTCATTCCAGTGAGCAAGCGGACGTTCCAGCCGAACAACCGTCGTCGGCACAAGAAGCACGGCTTCCGTCTTCGGATGCGTACCCGTGCGGGTCGCGCGATCATCGCTGCCCGCCGTGGCAAGGGTCGTCAGCGCCTCGCGGCCTGAGCGACCCACTTGACGGTGACCACCTCGTGTTGCCCGCGTCGAACCGGTTGCGCCGGTCCGACGACTTCCGTCGCGCCGTCCGGTCCGGACGGCGCGTGGCGCGACGCGTGGTGGTTCTGCATGTGCTGGCGCAGGCCGGTGAGTCCGGCCCCGCGCGCGTCGGATTCGTTGTGAACAAAGCGGTGGGCAACGCGGTTCTGCGGAACCGGGTCCACCGCCGTCTGCGTGCTGTCATGGCGACGCGGCTCTCCGACCTCCCGGCCGGCAGCCTGACCGTCGTCCGCGCACTCCCGTCGTCCGCCACGGCGTCGTACGACGAGCTCGCGGCCGATGTCGACGGTGCCCTGGGCCGGGTGCTGCGGCCATGATGCGCGTGAATCCCGTGCGCAGCGGGATCATCGGTTTCCTGAAGTTGTACCGGCTGCTGATCAGTCCGCTGTACGGACAGGTCTGCAGGTTCTACCCGAGTTGTTCGGCGTATGCCTTGGAAGCGGTCGAACGCCACGGTGCGGTGCGCGGTAGCTGGCTGGCGGGGAGACGACTCCTTCGCTGCCACCCGTGGAACCCCGGAGGCTACGACCCCGTTCCTCCCAGAGATGTCGACCAGCGCGGAGAGTCTGTCTCCGCCAACCAGCCCGGACCGTCAGCCGACGCCGGGCCTGTGCAGCGAGGTGTGTGAGTGACTCTTCTGGCCATCCCCGGGCTCGCGGTGTGGGACGGGATCGTAGACCTGTTCAACACGGTGATGACGCCGCTGTACTGGGCTGTATCCGCCTTGCTGGTCGGGTGGCACTGGCTGCTCAGCCAGGTGTTCGATCCGAACAGCGGCTGGGCCTGGGCGCTCTCGATCGCCGGCCTGACGATCGTCATCCGGACCTTGCTGATCCCGCTGTTCGTCCGGCAGATCCGCTCCAGCCGGAACATGCAGCTGCTGCAGCCGAAGATGAAGGAGCTGCAGAAGAAGTACGGCCACGACCGGGAGAAGCTCGGTCAGGAAATGATGAAGCTGTACAAGGAGACCGGGACGAACCCGTTCTCCTCGTGCCTGCCGCTGCTGCTGCAGTCGCCGATCTTCCTGGCCCTGTTCCGCGTGCTCGA
Source organism: Kribbella sp. NPDC055110 (assembly GCF_053607525.1). Lineage (NCBI taxonomy): Bacteria > Bacillati > Actinomycetota > Actinomycetes > Propionibacteriales > Kribbellaceae > Kribbella > Kribbella sp. NPDC055110. The sequence continues at coordinate 245,637 of NZ_JBSGTS010000008.1, read as the reverse complement.
CTACGCGTCGAAGGGCAAGACGCACAGCAGCATCATGGACTCGCACGTCCAGTCGCTGCAGCACGCGAAGATCTTCGGTGCCGAGATCTCGCAGACCTTCCTGAAGGCGAACGGCGACGGCGCCGGCAACGTCAAGGTCGTCGCGATCGTGCTGATCATCTTGATGACGGCGACGATGTTCACCACGCAGCTGCAGCTGATGCGCAAGAACATGCCGAAGGAGGCCCTCACCGGCCAGGCCGCGCAGATGCAGAAGATCATGCTGTACGTCTTCCCGATCTTCTTCCTCATCGGTGGCTTCAACTTCCCGATCGGTGTGCTGATCTACTGGTTCGTCTCCAACCTGTGGACGATGGGTCAGCAGTTCTACGTGATCCGCCGCAACCCCGCCCCGGGCACTCCGGCGTACGACTCCATGCAGGCCCGCAAGCGCGAGCACAACCTGCGCCACGGCCGCGCGGCCGACGAGGGCGTTCCGGGTACCGAGGGCGCGGCGACCGACACGGACACCGACACGTCGGACCGTCGTCCGGCGCAGCGTCAGCAGCCGAAGCGGCAGTCGCGCAGCGATCGGAGGACCACCAGCCCGGCGGCGGGTGGCGCGTCCGCGTCGAACAACGGCCAGACGTCCGCTCCGGAGGACACTCCGCGGCCGCAGGACACGCCGAACAAGACTCAGGCCGGTGCTGCCAAGAAGCAGCCGGCCGGCAAGAAGGGTACGGGAGCCAAGCGCCAGCCCGCGGCGAAGTCGGCCGCGCAGAAGAAGGCGGCGCAGAAGCGCTCCGGCGGTTCGCGCTGACCCGCGCAACCCCGAGTTCCCTTTTGCCTTGAATGCCCCGGGTCCCCGTGAGGCGGATCCCGACATGATGAAGGAGTGGCCGTGACTGACGGCATGCAGAACACCGACACGGCGGAGCAGTCCGCCGGTACGAACTCTGCCGACGACCGCCTGAAGGCGCTCGAGGCGGAGAGCGATATCGCGGCGGACTACCTCGAGGAACTGCTCGACATCGCCGATCTCGACGGCGACATCGACATGGACATCGACGGGGACCGCGCCGCGGTCTCCATCGTCGGCGCCGAACTGAACAACCTCGTCGGCGAGAACGGCAAGGTCCTCGAAGCCCTGCAGGAGCTGACCCGGCTGGCCGTCTACCGGGAGACTGGCGAGCGGTCGCGGCTGATGCTCGACGTGTCGAACTACCGGGCGAACCGGAAGGCTGAGCTCGAAGAGGTCGGCCGCAAGGCGGTTGAGGAGGCGAAGGCCACCGGTACGCCGGTGCGCCTCGACCCGATGACGCCGTTCGAGCGCAAGGTCGTCCACGACGTCGTCGCGGCCGCGGGCCTGACATCCGAGTCCGAAGGCGAAGAGCCCCGCCGCCGCGTGGTGGTCCAGCCATGACTGTCCTGCTGTGACTCTACTGATGCCGCGACTCCGTCGCGGCGGGTCATGGGGCTGGAACTCCCGGCCTTCCCTCGTCGCTCCGCTCCTCAGTCCAGACCAGGAGGCCCCATGACCGGGGTTTCACGTGAAACACCGCCGCTCGTGGACAAGCTGTTTCCACGGGCGGCGGTGCCGCTTTCGGCGTACGCCGAGTTGCTGGCCACCGAGGGCACTCTCCGGGGACTGATCGGGCCGCGCGAGGTACCGCGACTCTGGGATCGGCACCTACTGAACTGCGCCGTCGTCGAGCGGCTGATTCCGGAGGGCTCATCGGTCGCCGACGTCGGCACCGGTGCGGGCCTGCCCGGCATCGTGCTCGCGATCGTCCGTCCCGATCTCCACGTTGATCTCATCGAGCCGCTGCTGCGACGCACCACCTTCCTCGAGGAAGCGGTCAACTCGCTCGAGCTCGAGAACGCGACCGTCGTACGCGCGAGGGCCGAGGATCTGCCGCCGGCGTCGTACGACGTGGTGACCTCTCGAGCGGTCGCTCCGCTGGGCAAACTGGCCAGGTGGTGTCTGCCGCTGTGTGTCGAGGGCGGACTCATGCTGGCGATGAAAGGGGCGTCTGCAGAGGAGGAACTGGACGCCTCAGAGCGCGATTTGATGAAGCTCGGCGCAGAGCTTTGTCATATTCACCAACTCGGCGGCGATGAACTGGCCAACCCCACGACTGTGGTGAGTATTGTGGCCGGACGTGCTGCAGGGGGATCCCGGCACGGACGAAACGGGAGGTGAGCGGGTTGGTGAGTCGTGCCCTCGGTTGGCCCGAGAAGAGCACCGGCGTGCCGACGTCGTCACAAGGCATCGGCTGGCCGACCGAACCGGACGCCGCCGTTCGTGTGGTGAGTCAAGAACCCGCTCCCACCACCCCAGCACAGACCTCTTCGACACCGGCTGCCGAGCAGCAGCCGATCACGCCGCCGATCGACACGTCGGGACTGCAGGCCGCCGCCGCGGCCGGTCTCGGCGGTCCTCCGGCCGGCCACCCGGCGTCCGTTTCACGTGAAACGCCGGACATGCGGGATGATGGTTCCAGGTCCGATTCGGCGTCACTGGTGGACGTCGAGCCGGACCTCTCGGAGTCTCCACCGCCTGTGGATGACGACCGCATGAAACTGCCCCCGCACACGGGAATTCGTCCACAGAAGCCTGTGGACGAAGCTGGGGGTAGACCCGCCCCGACCCCTACAGACATCCTCTTCGGGCCAAGTCCCGCACCTATTGGAATGGGCGCTATGACTGCCGCACAGATCGCCGCGCGGGCCACGTCGGACGAGCTTCAGCGACGACTCCTCGAGACTCCGATCGCCGCCGCGACCGAACGGACCCTGCTGGTGAATGAAGGACGCACGATGGGCCGCGAGTTCCCGCTGCCCGACCAGACCCGAGTCTTCGTCGTCGCCAACCAGAAGGGTGGCGTCGGCAAGACCACGACGACGGTGAACGTCGCGGCCGGCCTCGCGCTGTACGGCGCGAAGATCCTGGTCATCGATCTCGACCCCCAGGGCAACGCGTCGACGGCCCTGGGCATTGACCATGCCGAAGGTACGCCGGGGGTGTACGAGGCCGTCATCGAAGGTGAGCCCCTCGGCAAACTGACCCAGCCCTGCGCCGAACACCCCGGGATCCAGGTGATCCCGGCGACCATCGACCTGGCCGGCGCGGAGATCGAGCTCGTCAGTCTGGTCGCGCGCGAGAGTCGGCTGAAGACCGTGCTCGAGGCCTACCTCGCCGAGACCGAGGCCGCGGGAGAGAAGTACGACTACGTCTTCATCGACTGCCCGCCGTCGCTCGGCCTGCTGACCGTGAACGCACTGACCGCCGCTCGCGAGGTGCTGGTCCCGATCCAGAGCGAGTACTACGCACTGGAGGGACTGTCACAGCTGCTCCGCCACATCGACATGGTGAAGTCGCACCTGAACCCCGGGCTCGATGTGTCGACCATCCTGCTGACCATGTACGACGCCCGCACCAAGCTGGCCGGTGAGGTCGCAGCCGAGGTGCGTGGCCACTTCAAGGACGCCGTACTGCGGACCGCCGTACCGCGCTCGGTGCGGATCTCGGAGGCCCCGAGCCACGGGCAGACCGTGCTCGCGTACGACCCGGCGTCGGCCGGTGCATTGTCGTACCTGGAGGCATCCCGGGAGATCGCGATGCGGAACAACGCCTGACGCGGATGAGGCCGTTTCACGTGAAACGGCACCCGGGGCCGGTACGGGAGTGACAGTGTCCGGTGTGCGTTGTGGTAGGCCAGCAGTAGCTCAGCAGGATGTCGATCTCGAGGGAGCGCGATGAACACCCGACTCGGACGCGGACTTGGCGCGCTGATCCCCAGCTCGCCGGCGCCAGGCACCACGACCCTCGGCAGCAAGTCGAACTCGATCCCCGGGGCACCACCGGTGCCGACTGCGCCGGCGGGGCCGGAGTTGGCCGCCGTACCGGGGGCTTCGTTCGCGGAGATCGACGTCGACAAGATCACCCCGAACCCGAAGCAGCCGCGGACCGTCTTCGACGAGGACGCGATGGAGGAGCTCGTCCACTCGGTGAAGGAGATCGGGCTGCTGCAGCCGATCGTCGTACGCCGGCTCGAGGGCGACATGTACGAACTCGTCATGGGCGAGCGGCGCTGGCGAGCCACGCAGCAGGCCGGGCTCACGACAATCCCGGCGATCGTGCGCGAGACGTCGGACGACGCGATGCTGCGCGACGCGCTCCTGGAGAACCTGCACCGCAGTCAGCTGAACCCGCTGGAAGAGGCGGCCGCGTACCAGCAGATGCTCGACGACTTCGGGTGCACGCAGGAGGTCCTCGCAACGCGGATCGGCCGGTCGCGGCCGCAGATCTCCAACACGCTCCGACTGCTGAAACTGCCGGCCTCTGTGCAGCGGCGGGTTGCGGCCGGTGTGCTGTCGGCCGGTCACGCGCGGGCGCTGCTGGGTCTTCCGAGCGGAGACGCGATCGAGCGGCTCGCGCAGCGGATCGTTGCCGAGGGCCTCTCGGTGCGGACGGTCGAGGAGATCGTTTCGCTGGGCGACATGAACGCGGAGGACCCCACCCCGGCACGCCGCCGGAACAAGCCGGTCGCACCGCGGCTGGTCGACTTGGCTGACCGGCTCTCCGATCGGTTCGAGACCCGCGTGAAGGTCGACCTCGGAAAGACCAAGGGCAAGATCACCGTCGAGTTCGCCTCACTCGACGACCTAGAGCGCATCGTCACCCTGATGGACCCCAACAAGATCACCGAAGCCTGACCCCACCTGGGCGACCTCCCCGACCACTGCGCCAACCACTGCGTCGACACTCGCCTCCACGCTGACCACGACGCCGGCCGGGACCTCGACCGGGACCTCGACTTGAACGCCGGCCAGAGCGGCCGCCATTGCGCCCGCCATTGCGCCCGCCGAATTGTCGGCGGGCGCTGGTAGTTCTGGTGACCACCGTCCGGCGAGTTGGAGGAGGACAAGTGGACCAGCGACCGCGCGTGGTGGTCAGCGTGGAGGCGAGTGTCGACGGCAAGGTCGCGCTCGCTCGGAACGCGCTTCTGATGCGGCAGCCGAATACGGATCTGTGGGGATCTATGACGCCGGAGGCGGCGGACGCGACCGCGATCGATGTGCTCGAGTTGGTGCGGCAGCAGCATGGTTGCAATGCGATCCTGGAGGGCAGCGGCAGCCTGGTAGCTGAGGACGAGATCCCCGATGAGCTGCCGAGGTACGACGGGGACCCGGGCGAGCTCTACGACGATTTCCTTCCGGCGGCTGTGATCGAGCAGCGATCGCCGGCGCATATGTGGTTCACCGTCGTTGACAGTCGAGGACGAGTCCGCTGGACCGAGAAGCATGAGAACTGGGACGCATTGGTTCTGGTGGCGCGGTCCACGCCGGCGGACTATCTCGGGTATCTCCGGCGGGAAGGTATCTGCTATCTCGTCGTCGGCAAAGAACGCGTCGATCTGAAACAGGCGGTGGCCACGATGGGCACCGAGCTCGGCATCAGCTGCATCCTGTCGACCGCGGGTGGCGGGCTGAACGGTGCGCTCTTGCGAGCAGACCGGATCGATGAGGTGCACCTGAAGCTCGCACCCGCCCTGGTCGGAGGACTTGGTACGCCATCGGTCATGGACGGGGCGCCACTCGCGGTCGGTGAGGCTCCGACGCGACTGCAGTTGCTCTCGGCGCAGTCGGATGCTGGTGGAGCGGTTCGCCTCCACTACGCCGTACGGCGGAGCTGACTTTGGGCCTGCGGCGTGCTTTTGGGGGGTGCTGACGGGAGCTTTCAGGGCTGTTGGCGTCTAGAATCACACGGATGTAAGTTCTCGAAGGGCGCTTAGGATCGCGCTCACAGAGCTAGTTCGTGATTCGAAGTACTGCGATAGATCGCCAGGGAGACATGTCGACAAATCAATGTCGGCACAGGCGGCAATGTTTCATGTGAAACATTGCGCGCAACCCGGTCGAGTTGGACGGTTGGCAGCCGCTGCGTGGGGGCATCAGGTGGGTGCACGGTCCGGGATTCACGGATTGTCGAGAGCGCGAAGCCGCCGACAGCGGTGCGCCGGCGAAGGTGCTGGGCTCGCAAGAGTGCTGGGCTGGCGAAAGTGCTTGGTGCCCGAGCGTGCCGTGTGCCCGACCGTGCCGAGTTACCGACTGTGCCGAGTTACCGACCGTCCTGGGTTGCCGAGAGCGGGCGTGAGGTCGCGACTTCGGTGCCCTGGTGTCGCCGCCAGCAGATCGCTTCTCCTGATCGCGGCTGGCGCTCTGGCTCCGGCGGGCTGAGTCGTCGACCGCGAACCAGTACGCGGGGCTGGCTCCGGTGGGGCGGGACTGGTTCTGGCGCGGCCTTGGTGGAGGGGTGGAGACAGGAAACGGCTACTGGGAGCATGGAATAACAGGTCCCCAGTAGCCGCTTCCTGTCTCCAGTCCCGACCGGTGGCGTCCGCATCTTGTTCTGCGCGTCCGCTTCCTGCGCCCACCCTGGGCTCGCGCTCCGCGCGGGGCCCAGGTTGCCGTTCGCACACCTGGTTCACGTCCTGCGCTGGCCCAGGCCCCAGGTACCCGATCGCGCGCCTAGTTCATGTGCTGCGCTGGCCCAGGCCCTAATCGGTGACAAGGCCTGACAGTGGCGGGAGCGGACCGGCGCGTCGGGTGGCCGAGTCGTGGGTTTCGGTTCGTGACGGTGACCTCGATCCACGACTCGACGGTCCGACGAACCTCGCGTGGCCGGCCAGTCGGGGGAGTCCGGCATAGGTCTCAGTTCGCTGCGGGTTGTTCGACCCGGCGTACGTGGGGCGGCGCGAGGGCGCCGTGGCCGAGTTAGCGGCCGAGGAGTTCGTGGGTGGTTTTGCGTTCGGCGTAGAACGAGAGGAAGGGGATGGTGCCGGCTATCGCCATCAGGAGCAGGCGAGGGAGGGACCAGCGGACTCGGCGGAAGAGGTCGAAGGTGCCGAGCAGGTACACGACGTACAGGAAGCCGTGGAGGGGGCCGACGACGTTCATGGCGCTGGGGTTGTCGCCCAGGTACTTCAGGGGCATCGCGACGAAGAGCAGCACGAGCAGCATTACGCCGACGACGTACGCGATCACGCGGTAGCGGGTCAGCGCGCCGCGGACGGCCGGGGTGAGCGGCTGCGCGCCGGCGGAGGTGGCGGGGTCGGCAGAGGAAGTCACGCTGAAACCGTACCGCTTGGCTCCACGGACTCCCCGACACGGTCACCCGTCCCGGGCTCACTCGCTCCAGGCTCACTCGCTGAGTTGCCTGTGCGGGACGCGCCTGTGGTGGACTCATCCACCCCCGAGTCATCCGTTCCGGAGTCGCCCGTCTCGGACTTGCCTGTGGTGGACTCACCCATCCCCGAGAGATCCGTCCCGGAGCCGCCCGTCCCGGACTTGCCTGTGGTGGAGTTGTCCGTCGCCGAGTGACCGGTCCCGGAGTTGCTCGTGGCGGAGTCAGTTGTTGCAGGGGTGCCCGGGCCGGATCCGTCTGGGGCGGAGTTGGTCGTCGTGGCGGTGGCGGTCTGGGGGTGGGCGGGGTCGCGGTGGGCGTCTAGGACCATTCGGGTCCACATCCAGAGGGTGAAGGCTGCGAAGATCCACCATTGGACGGCGTAGGCGACGTTTCGGAGGCCGGCGTGGTCCGTTGGGGGTGGAGGGGGTGCGACTACTGCTGGGGCGGGGGACGGTACGGCGCCTGAGTCAACGGCGGACTGTACGACGAAGGCGTCGTACACCCGGTAGTTCACCAGGTGCACGATTGTCGGGATCCGTAGCGATGACAGCACTCGGCCCTTGGCGGCGTCGTCTGAGGAGTCCTCGGCCTCGGAGGCGACTACGGACCCGCTCAATCGGACCGGGCCGGTGGGTGCCTTGACGGCCGGGTCAGAGGGCGACGCGACCCAGCCTCGGACGATCATCACCGCATCGGTGGCGGACAGCTTGAGGGGCGATACGACCCACAGTCCGGCTCGGCCGTTCTGCAGGCGATCGGCGATCAGGACCTGGTCGGCGGCTGGGCCCCAGGTGCCGTCGACGGTCACTCGTCGACCGACGGCCTTTGATGGCAGGCCCTCGTCGATGGAGAACAACGACTGCAGTACGACCGGTGCTGCAGCGGCGCGCTGGGCGGTGGCGTTGGCCGTTTTCGAACGGTAGACGTTCAGTTGCCAGACGCCCATGACGGTCATGACTGATGCGATCACCACGGCGAGCACGAAGAGACCGGACCACTGTGGAGTCAGAACCGTCCGCCACAACGGCCGGGTGTCAGCTGAGACGTCGGGGGTGGCGGGCGCCGGGTCGGGCATCTGGCGGTTCCGGGGGTCAGCGGGCTGCGGCGGTGGCGAGGAGGTCGCGGCAGAGGACGCCTAGCTCGATGCCGGCGGCCTCGGCGGCCAGGGGGACGAGGGACGTCTCGGTCATGCCCGGTGCCACGTTCACCTCGAGGAACCACGGCACACCGGCCGCGTCCACCACTAGGTCCGTCCTGGACAGGTCGCGCAGACCCAGCGCCTGGTGTGCCTGCACAGCGGCTGCGGCGCACGCACCGGCGGCTTCAGGCTCCAACCGAGCAGGTACGACGAACTGCGTCGCCCCGGCCGTGTAGCGCGCCTCGTAGTCGTAGAACCCCGAGTCCGGCCGGATCTCCACGGCAGGCAATGCCCGCGGCCCGTCGCCGACGTCGACGACCGTTACGGCCACCTCGGTCCCGTCGATGTACTGCTCGATCAGCGCGACCGGACCGTACGCGTAGCAGTTCACCATCGCCGAAGGGAGCTCATCGGCGGACCGCACGATCGACGCACCCAGCGCCGAGCCGCCACGCGCCGGCTTCACGACCAGCGGCAGTCCGATCTGCTTGATGACTGCCTCCATCAGCGCAGCGGCACCCAACTCGCGGAACGTGTCGTGCCCCAGCACAACCGATGCGGGCGTGTGCAGTCCCGCGGAGCCGACGACCGTCGCGGCCACGGGCTTGTCGAACGCCGTACGGCACGCGGCCGCATCCGCTCCGACGTACGGAACGCCGTACAGATCGAGGACCTGGCGGAGTGCGCCGTCCTCGCCGGTGACGCCGTGCAGGACGGGGAAGACCGCGTCCGGGGGATCCTGGCGCAGACGATCGACCAGGGATGCGTCGACGTCGCGCTGCTCGACCTCGACGCCGACACTGCGCAGTGCGTCCGCCACTCGGCGGCCGGACCGCAGCGAGACGTCCCGCTCGTGCGACAGTCCACCTGCCAGTACCAGCACTCGACCCAGATCACTCATCACAAATATCCCGATCACTCGTGGGCGACTCCGGCACGGTCGCCGGTCCCGAGGCCCACTCGAACGGTACCCCTACCGATTCCTGGACCCCCGCCCGCCCGTAGGTCCCTTGCGCAACCTTTGCGAACCAGAGCTACGAAAGCTCAGGCCCCGGAGCGTCGTACCCGTGGCCCGTGCCTGGCCGCAGCGGACCGAACGTCTGCCGGAGTTCGAGCTCCTCGTGGATCACCGCGGCGAGCCGGCCGACCCCTTCGGTGATCCGCTCCGGCGTCGGATGACAGTACGACAGCCGCATGCACTGGGAGCCGAAACCGTCGGCGAAGAAGGCCGTTCCGGGCACGTACGCGACCCGCGCCGTGACCGCTCGCGGCAGCATCGCCTTCGCGTCCAGCCCTTCCGGCAACGTCAGCCAGACGTAGAAACCGCCCCGCGGCCGCGTCCAGGTGGTTGCCGCTGGCATCTTTTCCGTCAACGCCGCGAGCATCGCGTCCCGGCGCTCGCGGTACATCTCGCGGAACTGCTTCACCTGCCCCATCCAGTCGTGCCGGACCAGGTACGACGAGATCGCGAGCTGACTGAACGTCGGCGGGCACAGGGTCGCGGACTCCTGTGCCAGCACGAGTTTCTCCCGGACGGCGTGCGGCGCGACCGCCCAGCCGACCCGGAACCCGGGGGCGAACGTCTTCGAGAACGAGCCGAGGTAGATGACCCCTTCGCGATCGTCCGCACGCAGAGCGCGCTGCGGTTCACCCTCGAAGCCGAGCAACCCGTACGGGTTGTCCTCCAGCACCAGCAGATTGGCGCGCTGGCAGATCTCCAGCACCCGCGCCCGCCGCTCGTCGGACAGCGAAACCCCGGCCGGGTTGTGGAAGTTCGGGATCGTGTAGAAGAACTTGATCCGCTTGCCGGCCGCGCGCACCGCGGCGATCGCCTGCTCCAGCGCCTCCGGTACGACGCCGTTGTCGTCCATCTCGACGTGCACGACCTCGCACTGGTACGCACGGAAGACGCCGAGCGCGCCGACGTACGACGGTGCCTCGCAGATCACCACGTCGCCGGGATCGCAGAACACCCGTGTCACCAGGTCGACGGCCTGCTGGCTGCCGACCGTGACCACGACGTCGTCCGGATGGGCCTCGATGCCCTCCAGCCGCATGATGTCGCAGATCTGGTCCCGCAGCGTCGGGTCGCCCTGGCCGGAGCCGTACTGCATCGCGGTGGCGCCGTTCTCGATCACCAGGTCGCGGACCGCGCCGCCGACCACGTCGAGCGGCAGACCGCCGATGTTCGGCATGCCGCCCGCGAGCGACACCACCTCGGGCCGGCTGGCGACCGAGAACAGGGCTCTGATCTCCGATGCGGTCATGCCCTTGGTCCGGGCTGCGTACGCGTCGACGTAGTTGTCGAGTCGGGTCTGCCGGACATCGGGCACGTCAGCACTCACGGGGGCCACTCCAACGGTGATCGAGGGGGAAGTCACCAGGTTACGTCGACAGACCCCAGTCGGGACTGGGGATCGGCGTGACCTCTCACTACCATGCCTTATAGGGGCAGGTTCGACCATGCCGGAATCTGGCTGTTGAGACAGCCGGCCGGGGTGGTGAGGCCTGAGAGGTGGACTGGGAAGGCGGATCAGGATGAGCGTGGGCAGGACAGCCGGCTGGACGCTCGGCGGCTTGGTGCTGGGCGTGCTGGCCGGATTCGCGGGTGAGCTGTTCCGGCGGCAACCCGCACGGCAGGTGCAGCAGCGGTACGTCGCTCCCGAGGCGACGCGGACCCCGGACGCGCGGACCCCGTCCGACGTCCCCGAACCGGCGGCCCAACCAGCCGCGCGATGATCTACGGACCGTGACGAACCTAACAGCCTGTACGGCCGATCGGATGCGCTGATGGCCCGACGGCTGGAACCGCTCACGCTCGCCAATCTCGGCGAGCTGCCGGTGCCCTGCCGTGACTGTGTGTTCTGGGAGCTCGACCCGGTGGCCGCGCGTCAGGCCAACCGCAACGGTGACACCGGGCTGGAGAAGGAAGCCTGGCTGTCCCAGTTGCTGCTGGACTGGGGGACCGCCGGGATCGTGCTGTACGTCGACGAGGAGCCGGCCGGGTTCGCGGTGTACGCGCCGTCGTCGTACCTGCCCCGGATCCAGGCGTTTCCGACCGCACCCGTCAGCCCGGACGCCGTCGTGCTCGCGACCGGCCGGATCCTGCCGCGGTACCTGGGCCTCGGGCTCGGGAAGATCCTGGTCCAGGCGGTCGCCAAGGACGTGCTGAAGCGTGGCTTCCGGGCGGTGGAGGCGTTCGGCGACTCGCGGTGGGACGGGCCGGGTTGTGTCTGGCCGACCGAGTTCCTGCGTGCGGTGGGCTTCGGGGTGGTGCGTGAGCACCCGCGCAATCCGCGGCTGCGGCTGGACCTGCGTTCGGCGATCACCTGGCGCAGCGAGATGGAGGCCGCCGTCGAGCGCTTGATGGGTGCCATCCGACCGGAGCCGGCCCCGTCCGGCCCGGTAACGGTTCGCGACGCCCTCAGATCCGGCCCGGAGTAGCCCCATGGTCTGGCGGGCGCTGGCCGATGTGGTGATGGTCGTGCACGGCGCCTTGCTGCTGTTCTTCGCGATCGGCGCGTTCCTGGCGTGGCGCTGGCCGAAGCTGATCTGGGTGCACCTCGGCATCGTGGTGTGGAACCTCGTGATCGTGCTGGTCGACTTCGGCTGCCCGGTGACGGCGACCGAGAAGTTCTTCCGCCGGGAGGGCGGCGAGAGCGTGTACACGGGCGGCTATATCCAGCATTACCTCAACGGCAGGCTGTGGCCCGACGGCGCGACTCCGATCGCGGAGAAGGTCGGGTTCGTCCTGGTAGTGATCGGGTACGCCGGGTTCTTCGTCGTACGCCGTCGTACCAAGCTCAGGGGTGAGTCAGTGGGACCCCGGACGTGAAACGGCGGCGTCGTCCCCATACTGGAGGGGTGCCCATCGACGAGTACCTGGCTGCGTTGCGCAAGGAGCTCTGGGGGCCTCGGCGCCGCAAGGCGGATCTGCTGGCCGAGGCCCGCGACCACCTGACCGACGCCACCGAGGCCTTCGAGGCGGACGGGCTGGACAGGTACGACGCGGAGAAGCACGCGGTGGCCGAGTTCGGGACGCTCGAGGAGGTCGCGCCGGGCTACCGCGCGGACCTCGCCGTCAGCCAGAGCCGGCGTACGGCGGTGTTGCTGTTCGCGGCGTTGATGATCCAGCCGATCGTGTGGCGCGAGGGCGTCTGGAGCTGGAACAGCGGACCGGACGATCCGAATCCGCTGAACGACGTCCTGCAGGCGCTGGTCCGGAATGTCGGCACGGTAGCTATCGCCGGCGCTGTGCTGGCGGTCCTCGCGGCCGGTATCGGTCTGCGGTACCCGTTCGTACGGGCGCACGTGACCCGCGTGACCACGCTCTTCGCGCTCGTGAGCGCCGTGACGATCGCCGGGATCGGCATCGCGATGGCGTTGACCAGCCCGCATTCCAACGGTCTGCTCGACCTCACCGTCGTCGGTGGGTTCGTGGTGCTGCCGCTCGTGCTGGTCGGCCAGCAGGCTGCCCGCGGCCTACGCCTCGCCCGGGCGTAACACGCCTTCCACCACAGCGCGGAACGTCACCCACTCCTGCTTGCCTGAGGCAAGCATCTTCGCGCCGGCGCTGGTCAGCTGATAGGTACGGCGTTTCCGTCCGCCGACCGTGCTCCACTCGCTGGACAGGTACCCGGCCCGCTCGAGTCGCCGGAGCGCCGGATAGAGCGTGCCCGTCGGCAGGTCGAGCTCGCCGCCGCTGCGCTCCAGCAGCGCCTCCATGACCGCGTAACCGTGCAGTGGTTCGTGCTCGACGACCGCCAGGATCATCGGGTCGAGGTGTCCCCGCAGCGCATCCGCCTTCATGTAGCCAGTCTACTCATATGTCTGTTACTGTCGAGAGGCAACATGTAGCCACTCTACTTATCAAGGACCCGCCATGGCCGTGAACACCCAGCTCCGACAAGCCGCTCGGCCCGGTGTGCTGCACCGGGTCTCGGGGTGGGCGATGCGGCACGCCGGCCTCGCGCTCCTGCTCTGGGTGCTCGCGCTGGCCGCGGTCATCGCTGCGGCGACAGTGGTCGGCGCCAACTACAAGAACGACACGTCGTTGCCGGGCACCGACTCCCAGCGGGTGACGGACATCTTCACGGCACACCAGCCCAAGGGCGACACGGCAACGGTCCAACTCGTCTTCCAGGCCGACGGCGGTCTCGACGCGGAGAAGTCGCGGGTCGCGTCGATGCTGGCGGTGGTTCGTGGGCTCCCGCACGTCGCCTCGGTCGCCGACCCGTACGCCGGTCCGGGTGCCATGTCGACAGATCGACGTACGGCGTACGCGACGGTCGGGCTGGATGTCTCGGTGGCGGACATGCCGGTGGACGACGTACGGACGATCATCCATCGGGCGCAGGACTTCGCGCGGCCCGGATTCCAGGTCGAGGCCGGTGGGGATCTGGCGCGGAACGCTGCCGACAGTTCAGGTGGCGCGGCCGAAGGCGCGGGAATCCTGGCTGCGTTGGTGATCCTGGTGTTCCTCTTCGGGTCGTTGCTTGCGGCAACACTTCCGCTGCTGACCGCAGTGTTCGCGGTCGGCAGCACGGTCGCGTTGCTGATGCTCGCCTCGCACCTGTTCAAGGTGCCGGAGTACACGACGCCGGTGATGATGCTGGTCGGGCTCGGTGTCGGCATCGATTACGCGTTGCTGATCTTCTCGCGCTATCGCCACGAGTTGCTGAACGGCGAGGCCGACGCGAAGGTCGTTGCCTTGGACACCGCGGGCCGGTCCGTGCTGTTCGCCGGTTGCACCGTCGTCATCGCGTTGCTCGGTCTGCTGGCGTTGGGACTTGGCTCGCTGCAAGGCGTCGCGCTCGGTGTCACGTTGACCGTGCTGATGACGATGCTCGCGGCGGTGACGTTGCTGCCGTCGTTGCTGACGCTGTTCGGCAAGCGGATCGAGCGGAGCGTGCGCAAGCATGCCGCGAAGCAGCGGCGTACCCCTGGCGACGGCTGGCGGAAGCTGGCCGGCATTGTGCAGCGTGGTCCGTGGGTGCCGCTGGTGCTCGGGGTGCTCGCACTGGTGGCGTTGTCGCTGCCGGCGTTCGGGATGCGGCTCGGGTTCGCGGACGCGGGGACAGACGATCCGGCGAAGACGAGCCGGAAAGCGTACGACCTGCTGGCGGACGGGTTCGGGCCCGGGTTCAACGGTCCGCTGGTCGTGGTGTCGGAGGGGGATCAGGCTGCGGCGCAGGCGCTCGGGCAGACGTTGGCGGCCGATCCTGGGATCGCTGCCGTGACGCCGCCACAGGTGACACCGGACGGCAAGATCGCCACTGTGTTGGCGTTCCCGAAGTCGGCTCCGCAGGACGCGGCGACGAGCGACCTCGTGCAGCGGTTGCGCGACGACACCTTGCCGCGGCTGGAGTCACAGACGAGAGCGACGTACCTGGTCGGTGGGGCGACGGCGGCAGCGGACGACTTCGCGGCGGCGGTGAGCAAGCGGCTGCCGATCTTCGTGCTGGTCGTGGTCGGCTTGTCGGCGTTGCTGCTGATGGCGGTGTTCCGGTCGGTGCTGATCCCGTTGAAGGCCGCCGTACTCAATCTGCTCAGCATCGGCGCCTCGCTCGGCGTGATCACCCTGGTGTTCCAGCAGGGCTGGTTCGGTGCGCAGGCCGGGCCGATCGAGGCGTTCGTTCCGGTGATGATCTTCGCGATCGTGTTCGGGTTGTCGATGGACTACGAGGTCTTCCTGGTGTCCCGGATCCACGAGGAGTGGCGGCGTACCGGAGATGCGCGGGTCGCGGTGCGCGAAGGGCTGGCGACGACGGGCAGCGTCATCACGGCGGCGGCCGCGATCATGATCGTCGTGTTCGGTGCGTTCCTGCTCAGCCCGGACCGGATGCTCAAGCAGTTCGGCCTCGGCCTGGCGACCGCAGTCCTGCTCGACGCGCTCCTGATCCGCTGCATCATCGTTCCCGCCGTACTGCGGCTGCTCGGCAACCACGCCTGGTGGCTACCGAGCAGTCTCGAGCGACTCCTCCCGCGGATCGCGCTGGAAAAAGAGTGATCACTCGGTCGCGGCCACGCCGATCTTGTGGCCCTGCGCGTCGGCGAACACACCGAAGCTGGTGCCCGGCACCTGCTGGGCCGGCTGGACGATGCGTCCGCCGAGTGCCTCGGCGCGCGTGAGAGTGGCCGCGACGTCCTCGACGGCGACGAAGAACAGCACCTCGTCCTCAGCGCTCTGCCGCGGGCTGATCGCGACGTACGGTCCGCCCTCGGCTCCGGTGTCGATGAACGTGTACCCAGGAAACGCGCCCTCGGACGCGACCTTCCACCCGAACAACTCCGCGAAGAACTCCCGGGTCTTGTCCGGGTCCGCCGATCTGATCTCGGCATGGACGACTGGATGTGCCATGAACCCTCCCTGAACAGGCCCGGTGCCCACACCGAGCTCATTCAGATGACGAACGACCCATCCCGAAATCGACCGACTAGACCGTCAGTTGGCCGAAGCGGAGCATGCCGGTGGCGGCGTCCTGCTCCGGCGGAAGGTAGACGCGCTGGATCGCGACCACGATCGCCTCGGCGATCACGTCGCGGAAGGCCGGGTCGGCGAGGCGGGCGGAGTCGTGCGGGTTCGTGACGTACCCGATCTCGAGACGCACCGCGGGCATCTTGGTCCGGCGCAGCAGGTCCCAGGTCTTGGCGTGGGTGTGGCAGTTCAGCAAGTCGGTGCGGGCGACGATCTCGCGCTGCACCAGGCCGGCGAACTGCTCGCCGACGCTCGACGAGGCACCGTGCAGGTCGTTGCCGTAGAAGTACGTCGCGACGCCCTGCGCCGCCGGGTTCATCGACCCGTCGGTGTGCAGCGAGACGCACAGGTTCGCGTCCGTCTCGTTCGCGAACGCGGCCCGCGCCAACTCGTCCGGCCCCTGATCACGGCCCCGCGACAAATACGCCCGTACGCCGGTGGCGCCCAAGCGACCCTCGATCCGGGCGGCCAGGTCGTACGCGATGTCGGACTCGCGCAGGCCGTAGCCTTCCCAGCCGTAGTCGAAACCGCCGTGGCCCGGGTCGATCACCACGGTCTTGCCGGACAGCCGCGGCCCGGCCGCACGTACTGCTTCCCGCGCGCGCAACGCATCGGGGCGGCCGCCGGTCGCCATCGGCCGGATCCGCTGCAGCGCCTTGAAGGTCGACGGGCCACAGGTGCCGTCGGCAGGCAGGCCCATGTTGCGCTGGAACTCGGTCACCGCACGCTGGGTGTCCGCGGCGAAGATCCCGTCGATCCGGGCGACCGCGAACCCGAGCTCCTGCAGTTTCGCCTGCAGGCTCAGTACGTCGTCGCCGCTCATCGGGTGCGCCGGGACGTACGTCAGCAGCCGGTCGCCCAGCCGCCAGCGTGCGTCGTCGATCGCCCGGTACGTCTGCGGACCGACGACCCCGTCGATCATCAGCCCGCGTTGCTGCTGGAATCCCCGGACGGCGTGCGCGGTCGCTTCGTCGTAGACGTCGTGGCCGCCGGTCAGCAGCCCGAGTCTTTGCAGTTTTCCGACGATCTCGGCGACCGCCTCACCGCTGTCGCCGATGCGGTACACGCCGTGCGGGGATTCCATGAAGATCTGACTCCTTGCCGGTGTGGCGGAACTTCAGGCGGTTCTGTGCCTATTCGGTGAAGGCTGCGAGCTCCTTCAGCAGCGCGGCCTTCGGCTTGGCGCCGACGATGGACTTGGCGAGCTCACCGTTCACGTAGACGTTGATGGTAGGGATACCGGTAACCCTGTAGTTGCTCGGGGTAACCGGGTTCTCGTCCACGTTCATCTTCAGGAACGTGAGCTTGTCGCTGTGGTCCTGTGCCAGCTCCTCCAGGATCGGGGACACCTGACGGCACGGGCCACACCACTCGGCCCAGAAGTCGACCAGGACCGGCTTGTCGCTCTGCAGCACCGTCTGGTCGAACTCGGCGTCGGTGACAGCGTTCATCTTCTCGCCCACGGGCGTAACTCCTTCAGTGATGTGTGAGATTCAGGTTCAGACGGAGACAGGCTCGGTGGCGGCCGCCGCGTGCTCGGCGTCCTCCAGGGCGGCCAGGTAGCGCTCGGCGTCCAGCGCGGCCGCACAGCCGGTGCCGGCGGCGGTGATCGCCTGCCGGTAGGTGTGGTCCACCAGGTCGCCGGCCGCGAACACGCCGCGCAGGTTGGTCTCGGTGCTGTCCGGCTTGACCAGCACGTAGCCCTCGTCGTCCAGGTCGACCTGGCCCTTGACCAGCTCGGAGCGCGGGTCGTGGCCGATCGCGATGAACAGGCCGGTGGCCGGCAGCTCCCGGGTCTCGCCCGTGACGGTGTCCTTCAGGGTCAGGTGGGTGAGCTTGTCGTCACCGTGGATCTTGTCGACCGCGGAGTTCCACTGGAACTCGATCTTGTCGTTGGCGTACGCCCGGTCGGCCATAATCTTCGAGGCGCGCAGCTCGCCGCGGCGGTGCACCAGGTGCACCTTCTTCGCGAACTTGGTCAGGAAGGTGGCCTCCTCGACGGCGGAGTCGCCACCGCCGACGACCGCGATCTCGTGATCGCGGAAGAAGAAGCCGTCACAGGTTGCACACCAAGACACTCCGTGCCCGGACATCCGGTCCTCGTCGGACAGGCCGAGCTTGCGGTAGCCCGAACCCATCGCGAGGATGACGGCCTTGGCGCGGTGCTCGGTGCCGGCCGAGTCTGTGACGACCTTGATGTCGCCGGTCAGGTCGACCTTGGTCACGTCGTCGGCCACCAGCTCGGCGCCGAAGCGCTCGGCCTGGGTGCGCATCTCGTCCATCAACGCCGGGCCCATGATGCCCTGCGAGAAGCCGGGGAAGTTCTCCACCTCGGTGGTGTTCATCAGCGCGCCACCGGCGGTGACGGAGCCCTCGAACACCAACGGCTCCAGTGCCGCGCGTGCGGCGTACACAGCAGCCGTGTAACCGGCCGGGCCGGAGCCGACGATGATGACGTTGCGGACTGTGGTGGAGTCGCTCATTCAGGCGTTCCTCGTGTCGTCGAGACAGTGACGTCGTACTCAACGGATCCTAGAGGCCGACCATTCCCACGGTACCCATCACGGGGCCGCCGTACCGCATCGCCGTACGACGTGGCGACTCAGCGGTTGCGCAGCGTCACCGTGGTCTCGAAGAACTGGCTGGGTACGCCGCCCGGGACGCTACATCCGGTGACCGCGAAGACCTGGACCTGATGCGGTTGCGCACCCTGCAGCCCGATGATCGTGGCCCGCTTGCCGTCGATCTTGGCGGGCTGCACCAGCCGGACGTTCGAATTCGAGCGCCCGGCCGCGAACGACCGCGCGCACGACTGCTCGTCGCTCGAGCCGTGCAGGATCGAGTTCGGGGTGTTGTCCAGCCACCGCTTCGTCGACGGGCCGATGTCCTTGGTGTTGACCGCGACCGCGTCGGCCGGCGGGCTGTTCGGGTCGGCGGAAGCGGCGCCGTCGTTCGCCTGGTTCTTGGTCGCGAACACCACGCCGACGCCGAGCGCCGCGATCAGCACCACACCGGCGGCGGCGCCGAGCAGCTTCGGCAGGTGCCGGCGCGGCTCGTCGCGGATCTGCGCCAGCGAGTGCACGCCGACCGTGGACGCGCGCAGCACCGACTCGGACACGATCACCGCGTCCAGGTGCTCGGCGACGTCGGCCGGCATCGGGATGTCGCTGCGGCCTTCCTCGGCCAGGTCGGTGGTCAGCTGCAGAAGGGCGTCGTACGTCTGCTGGCACTCCGGGCATGCCTTCACATGCTCACGAGCGCGGTGCGCCTCGGGGGCAGGCAGCAGGTTCTCGATCAGGTCGGCGATCGTGTCCGTGTCCAGATGCTCGAGGTGCTCGCTGGTCGGCAGACCGGGATCGGTCATCGGGGGCTCGCCTCCTCACAGGAGGTCAGCGGCCATGGCCACATGGTCATAGAAAAACTCCGGTCGAAGGCGTCAGTCGTCCGGTCGCCAGAGGCAGGCGACTTCGCTACGACGGGGCACCGGCTCATTCGGTTCCCACCGGTTCCGCGGTGGACTTGTCCGGTACGTCGGACTGCCGGGTCGTCTGCCAGTGCCGCAGCAGCGGGAGCAGCTTGGCGCGACCGCGGGCGCAGCGCGACTTGACCGTGCCGGGGGCACAGTCGAGGATCCCGGCCGCCTCCTCGATCGAGTAGCCCTCCATGTCGACCAGGACCAGCGCCGCGCGCTGGTCCTCGTTGATCTGCTTCAGGGCGTTCAGCACGTCCAGCCGGCGCTCCCGGACCTCGGCCGGGTCGTCCTCGGTCGGCCCGGCCAGCTCGGCGGCGCGGTCCTCGTCCTCGGGCAGCGGGTCGGCGGCACGCACCTGACGGCGGCGGATCCGGTCCAGACAGGCGTTCACCACGATCCGATGCAGCCAGGTGGTCACCTTCGCGTCGCCTCGGAAAGAGTCGGCCCGCCGGAACGCCGAGATGAACGCCTCCTGCAGCGCGTCCGCGGCCTCCTCAGGCTCGCCGAGCGTGCGGATCGCGACCGCCCACATCCGGTCCCGGTGCCGCTTGACCAGGAACCCGAACGAATCCGGGTTGCCGGACACGTGCATCCGTAGCAGCTCGTGGTCGTCCAGCTGGTCGTAGCTCACCGGCCCGGCAGGCAGAACCGTGCCCTGCGGCACTGGTTCGTCCGTGCCGATGCGCGGGACGTCCGGCCGGGGCGGCAGATTGCCCGAGTCCACGTGAGCGGTCATTTCTGGATCGTGACCTCCGAGATGGTGCCCTGATAACCGTCGGACACCTTCGGCAGCTTGGTCAGCCACACCAGCACGTACTGCGACTGCGTCCCGGCCGGCAGGGCCACGTTCACCGTACCCTCGGGCTGGTCCTCCTTGGTCGCCACGGCCTTCCAGCCGTCGATCGACGGCGGCGGCGTGGTGGTGTCGCCGTTCGGGATCAGCACCTGAAGGCTGGTGTCGTTACCGACCAGCGCGATTGCGACGCTCGAGACGGAGGTCTTCGCGCCGAGGTTGTAGTAGATGCCGACGCCCGGCTTCAGCCCGCCGAGGTTCGGCTTGTTCCGGTAGGACTGCGTCTTCCAGGTCGTCGACGGGTCACCGTCGTAGGTGTTCTTCACGTCCTTGGGGTGCTCGATGTTGTCGCCGTCCGGGTCGAAGTCCTTGGCGCTCGCGATCACCGCCTTGCCGCCGGTGGTCGCCGACGGGGTAGTGCTGGTCTGCGGCGGGGCACTGCTCTTCGCGCCGCCGTCGCCGTTGCCCTGGTCGTTGTTCATCGCGCCCTTGAGCAGGAACTGCGCCATCGCGATCACCGACAGCAGCGCGAGGATCGCGAGCAGGATCAGGATCCGGCCGCCCCATCCGCCCTTCGCCTTCGGCTCCTCGTGCCGGCGCCGGCCGTTCCCGTTCGAGGGAGGCGGTGGCTGCCGACGTACCGGACGGGTGTCGGTGGCCGGGTTGTACGCCGCTTGCGGCGGGCGGTACCCGTTCGGCTCCGCGTCGTACGACGGTTGCGGGGTCGGGTCGATCGCCGGCGGCGGGGCCTGCGGCACCACCTGGGTGGCGTCGTCGATGCTCCCGTTCTGCTGGGCGACCTGGACGGTCTCGTCCATCTGGTTCGGCGGCTCGTGCGAGCTGCCGACGACGCCGGACAGCGCCGCGGACAGGCCGGCCGCGCTGGTGATCGGCGGCGCGTGGTGCCGCGGCGGGTCACCGAGCAGGCGGTCGCAGATGTCGTCCAGCGAACGCGGTACGCCGGCGCGCACCTGGCGCGGGCTCAGCAGCCGACCGTGCTCGACCGGCGCGGGCTGCATGGCCCAGGCCGGTCCCGGACCAGGCCAGCGGCCGGTCAGCGATGCGTAGAGCAGCTCGCCGAGGGAATGGACGTCCTCCTCCGGCGAACCCGCTCCGGACGACCGCAGGGCCGCCTCGGTGGCGACGCCGATGACCTTGATCGCGCCGGCGTCCGTGATGATCACGGTCGCCGGGCTGATCGCTCCGTGGGCGAAGCCGGTGCGGTGCAGGTTCTCGAGGGCCTCGGACACCTCGCGGGCCAGCCAGCCCGCCTGCTGCCCGGTGAGCGGTCCGCTGCCGAGCATCCGCTCCAGCGTCCGGCCGCCCGCCCACTCGCGAACGCAGTACGTCACGCCGTCGTGCATGTCGCAGTCGAGCACCCGTAGGAACCGCGGGTCGTTCGCCGCGGCGGCCCGGCGGGCTGCGTCGAAGAGGAGATTGGTCCGCGGGTCACCGACCGGCAGGACGTCGACGACGACCGCGCGGCTCAGGACCTCGTCCACGGCACGCCATACCCGGGCGCCGTCGATCTCCGCGAGCAACTCGGCGATCCGGTACCGCCCGGCCAGGAGAGCACCAGGACTCACGGTCTGGTTCGACACGGTGTCTCTCGCCCTCCAATATCCCCGGCTCCTGATCGCAGCCCTATGGTAGTGCCCCACTGACCGGACAGGTGGTGCACTAATGCACAAGCGGTCCGGATCAGCGGCGGATCGGCAACTTCGATGTGACCAGGGACACCACGTCGTTCACTTCGTGGATACGGAGTACCCGCGACACGGCGGCGTACACCGGCAGCATGACGATCGCCGCGATGCCCAGTTCGAGGATGGCGCCGAGGGGTCCGGACCAGTCGATCGCGAGGCTCAGCAGCCACAGCACCACGCGGGCCGCACCCGCTCCGGCCACCGCTGCGATCACCATCGCGAGCAGCGGCAACCCGATCCCGGCGCCCGGGACCCGCGGCACCTTGCGCCGCAGGACCGGCCTGGAGATCAGTACGGCGACCAGGTACGCCAGCGCGTACGCCCCGCCGAGCACCACACCGCTGAACCGGAGGTGCGCCTGGTCCAGCAGCACGCGGACCCCGATCACGGCCGCCGCGATGTTCGTCGCCGCGATCACGCACTGCAGGAAGAACGGCGTACGAGTGTCCTCGAAGGCGTAGAACGTGCGCAGCTGGAAGTACTGCACGGTGAACGGCACGATCCCGAGCGCGAGCGTCATCAGCGTGTACGACATCAGCGTCAGGTTGTTCTTACCCGAGCCGTACCCGGCGATGATCGTCACGATCGGATAGGCGAAGGCGATCATCGCGGCCGCCGCTGGTACGACGATCGCGAGCGTCTGCCGGATCGACCGGGCGGACATCCGCCCCACCTCGGCCACGTCGCCGTCGGCCGCCAGCGCCGACATCTGCGGCAAGGCGGCGGTCGCGAGCGAGACGGTGACGATGCCGTGCGGCACCAGGATGATCAGCATCGCCGTGCTGTACGCGAACAGACCGGCCTTCGCGCCCGGGTCGCTCGAGGCGCTACCGGCGATCGCCAGCTGGGTGACGACGACCAGCGTCACCTGGTTCACGGCAACGAAAAGGACTGTCCAGATGCCCAATCGGGCAGTGTGTCCCAGACCAGTTCCGCGGAGGCCGAACTTCGGTTTGTAGGTGTGCCCGCTCGCCTTCAGATACGGCAGCAGCACCAGCAGCTGTACGGCGATGCCGACCGTGTGCCCGAGTCCGAGCAGCAGCTCCTCGCCGTGGCTGTATGTCGCGGGGTTGTCGCCGACCCGGTAGATCAGCAGGAACACCACGATCGACGCGCACGCGACGATGTTGTTCGCGATCGGCGCCCACATCATCGGACCGAACCGGCGGCGCGCGTTCAGCACCTGCCCGACCAGGACGAACGCGCCGTAGAAGAAGATCTGCGGCAGGCAGAGCCGGACGAACATGATCATGTTCGCCTTCTCGGTCATCCGGGACGGGTCGTGCAGCTCCTTCGGCAGGTACAGCTCGGCGATCGCCGGCGCCAGCAGCACACAGGCCACCGTGACGACCGCGAGGACGACGAAGCCGAACGTCAGGATCCGGTTGGTGAAATCCTGGCCGCCGTCGTCGTGGTTCTTGATCGCCCGCACCAGTTGCGGGACCAGCACGGTGTTGAACACACCACCGGCCAGCAGGATGTACAGGCTGTTCGGGATCGTGTTCGCGGCGGTGAAGATGTCGCCGCGCAGCGCCGTACCGATGGCGGCCGCGAGCAGGGCGATCCGGATGAATCCGAGCAGGCGGGACAGCACCGTTCCGGCTGCCATCACCGCCGCGGAGCGCAGGGTGCGGTCAGCCATCCTTCGAACCGACTCCTTCTTTCAGGGACGCATCCGGAGCTTCGGGTACGCCGTTCGCCTCGG
Organism: Kribbella sp. NPDC055110; assembly: GCF_053607525.1. Classification (NCBI taxonomy): domain Bacteria; kingdom Bacillati; phylum Actinomycetota; class Actinomycetes; order Propionibacteriales; family Kribbellaceae; genus Kribbella; species Kribbella sp. NPDC055110. Next base: position 222,175 of record NZ_JBSGTS010000008.1, on the reverse strand, counting down.
GGCGATCGTGGGCGGGATCAGCGGTGTCGGTGGCGTCCGTGGTGTCCGTGGTGTCGGCGGTGGCGCCGGTCGTCGCGGCGGCCGTGTTGCGGCGCTCGGTGCGAACGCGGCGGTAGATGCGGACGAACGACGTACCGAACAGCAGGGCGCAGGCGGCGCCGACCAGGATCCAGCCGACGCTGCCGTACTGGCTGGCCTGGATCAACAGCTCCTGGGACTTGCCGACCGGCTTGCCGTCCGCGTTCGTCACCTGTGCGTTGGCCCGGATCAGACCGTTCTGCTCGGCGCTCGCGGTGATCCGCGGCGTCCACTTCTGACCGGGGCCGAGGACGGCGGTCTGCAGCTGCTTGATCTTCAGGTCGGACCGGTTCGCCGAGCTGACCACGATGCCGACCCGGACCGACCAGTCGGTGTCGTTGGTGATCGTCAGCGGGAACGTGCCCTTGCTGCCGGCCAGGTTGACCTTGATCTCCTTGCGGAGACCGCGGTCCACGCTCGCGTTCACCAGGTGCACCTTGCCGAGCTGCTGGTTGGCCGACCCGAGCTCGATCGCGGTGAAGTGCCGGGCCTCTTCCGGGTACCCGTTCCAGCTGGACGACGTGGACCGCAGCAGCGCCTGCGTCATCACCTCCGGCAACGCGTTCCCGTCGACGAGCAGGTCCTGCATCGTGGTCGTCGCGTCGTTGAGCTGCATGACGCTGTCCAGCTGGGTTTCGCTCAGTACGCCGTTCGTCTTCGGCGCTGCCGGTGCCTTGGTGGTCAGCGGTCTCGGGTTGGCCGCGACCACGCCGGCGACGTCGGTGGCCTTGATCCATGGCAGCGAGAGGCTGCTCGCGAGCGCAGCGGTCGCGCGGCCTTCGCTGTCCCAGCCGCGGGGCGGCGCGACGACCACGGAAGCGGTGCCCTTGCCGCTGGCCGCGATCAGCGCGGTAACGGCCGCGAACCGTTGCCGGACTTGGAGCGGGCTCTCGGCGGTCTCCGGATCCGGGCCGCCGGTGGTCAGCGACGAGTTCGCAATCACCGTGCGGACGATCTGATCAGGACCTTCCGGCGTGAGTACGTCGTACACGGGGTTGCTGGTCAGCACCGGGCGGGTCGCCGTCGACCACGACGAGCTGCTGACGAGGTTCAGGTCGTCGGCGGTGGCCCCGGTGAATCCGGTGGATGCTGCTGCCAGGTAGCGCCCGGCGGCGGCACCGCCCTCGAGCGACAGGCCGTTCGTGAAGCCCGGGGCCAGTTCGCCACCGGACCGCTCGGTCTTCGTGCGGGCCTGCCCGACGAGCTTCTTCAGCGGGTCGCCGGAGTCCAGCAGGCCGGCGACGTCCGGGTCGCCGTACGGCAGCAGCACGACCTGGTTGCCGCGGGCTCGGCCAGCGTCGAACTCCCTGAGCCAGTTGGTCGCAACGGCCTGTCCGGTGCCGGGCGTCGTCTGACCGTTCTCGCCGACCACCACGTATCCCTTGGCCAGCTGCCGGATCTCGTCGAGCATCGCCGGGTCGACCAGCCACGTGACCTGGTGCTGCAGGCCGAGCGCGAGCAGCCGCCCGAGCGGTCCGGTCGGAGCCAGCGAAGTGGCCAGCGACTCGTTGGCGAAGTTCTTGCCGCCGAGCTGGGTCGGACGGTGCCGCAGCGGTACGACGAGGGCGGTGTTGACGGTCCGGGTCAGTGGTTCCTTGCCGAGCACCGGCATCAGGGTGCGGGCCCGGCCGGCCATGATCCGCGAGCTGTTCGGCGGCTGCCCCCGGAACGCGACGCCGACGACGTACACACCGGTCTGGTCGGAGATCCGCCATTCCTTCCACGGCACCGTGAGCGTGAACTCGACCGTTTCCTTCGGCGCCAGCGGCTGGTCGAACGGCTGGAAGGTCTGCTCGTCGTTGGTCAGGTTGCGGCAGCTGTCGCGCTCGCTCATCGGGACGTTCTGCTCGGCCGAGATCGCGTCCAGCGCGGTCGTGCTGGCCAGGCGGGTCCGGTCGATACACGCCAGCGCCTGCGGCTCCTCGAACGTCACCGAGCTGGTGTTCGTCACCCGGCCCTTGATCACGACCGGCTGGTTCGGCTTCGGCGCGGTCGGGCCGAACGAGTCGATGGTCACCTGGACGGTCGGCTCGTCTAACGGCGCGGCTTCCGCCTTCGCCGGGGCGCCCAGAGTCGCTGCCGACGCAGCAACCACAAGGCAGGCTCCCGCCACCGCGGAGAGCCTCAGTCGCCGTCTGAACACGCCGTCACCGTAACCTAGTTCCCCGTGTCACCCTTTGCCGACCAGTCACCCTCCGCCGGATCGTTGCCCGCCGCACAGCGCCGAGCCGTCCAGGCCTTGCTGGAACTCGCTCCAGTGGTCGACGAACTGGGCAACCGGTTCGCCGACGCAGGCCACGAGATCGCCCTGGTCGGCGGTCCTGTCCGGGACATTCTCCTCGGCCGGGGGAGCAAGGATCTGGACTTCACCACGTCAGCGCACCCCGATGTGATCGAGCGGTTGCTGTCCGGCTGGGCGGACCATGTCTGGGATATCGGCAAGGCGTTCGGCACCATCGGCTGTCGTAAGGGCGAGTGGGTCCTGGAAGTCACGACATACAGGTCGGAAACCTACGATCCCACCTCGCGCAAGCCGGAGGTGTCGTACGGCGACAGTCTCGAGGGCGACCTGGCCCGCCGGGACTTCGCGATGAACGCGATGGCGGTCCGGCTGCCGTCGCGGCAGTTCGTCGACCCGTACGGCGGGATGGAGGACGTCGCGCACCAGCGGATCCGGACCCCCGGTACGCCGGAGGACTCGTTCTCGGACGACCCGCTGCGGATGATGCGCGCGGCCCGTTTCGCGGCGCAGCTCGGATTCACGCCCGACCCGGCCGTAGTGACGGCGATGACCGCGATGGCCGACCGGATCACGATCGTGTCCGCCGAGCGGGTCCGCGACGAGCTGGAGAAGCTGATCTGCGCCGACCACCCGCGGATCGGGCTCGACCTGCTGGTCTCGACCGGGCTCGCCGAGCACGTGCTGCCGGAGCTGCCGGCGCTGCGGCTGATGAAGGACGAGCACAACCGGCACAAGGATGTGTACGAGCACTCACTCACCGTCCTGGATCAGGCCATCGACCTGGAATCGCGTCTGTCTGTTCCGACGCCCGATTTCGTCGTTCGGTTCGCGGCACTCATCCACGACATCGGGAAACCGAAGACGCTGAAGTTCGAGGGTGCGCGGAAGGTGACGTTCCACCACCACGACGTGGTCGGCGCGAAACTCGCCCGGAAGCGGATGAAGGCGCTGCGATTCAGCAACGAGCAGATCGAGCAAGTCAGCAAACTGATCGAGCTGCACCTGCGCTTCCACGGGTACGGCGACGGCGAGTGGACGGACTCCGCCGTACGCCGCTATGTCCGCGACGCCGGGGACCAGCTCGAGCGCCTGCACATCCTGACCCGCGCCGACTGCACCACCCGCAACCGCCGTAAGGCCGAGTCGCTCCGCGCCGCCTACGACGACCTGGAAACCCGCATCGAGCGCCTGCAGGAGCAGGAAGAACTGGACGCCCTCCGCCCCGACCTCGACGGCAACCAGATCATGCAGATCCTCAACATCCCCCCAGGCCGCGAGGTGGGCGAGGCGTACAAATTCCTCATGGACCTCCGCCTCGACGAAGGCCCCCTAGGCGAGGCTGCGGCCCGCGAAGCCCTCCTCCGCTGGTGGGCCGACCGCGGGTAGTACGAACCGCCAGGCCATCACAATCACCGGTCGGCGACCGAGTCACGCCTGCGGTGAGCCCGACGGTGACGATTGTGATGGCTTGGCGGTCCGGTTCAGATCGGCTGTGCGGGCTGGGTCGCGTAGGCGACCGCGATGGTCTCGGCTGACTGGGCGTGCGGTTCGTACGTTGTCGTGTGGCCGTTAGCGGTGATGGCCGCGACGGGGAGGGCTGGGTCGATGGAGTTCGTGAGGTAGGCGGCGTCGTACGTGGGGAGGTCGGTGACGGGGATGGGGGCGGTGTCGAAGGAGTCGAGGCCGCGTTGGAGGAGTTGCTGGCGGATGCCTGGGAGGGTTGGTGCAGTGGGGAAGACGAGGTGTGGGCCGCGGGCGAAGCAGATGTTCCAGATGGAGGCTTCGGAGAGCTCGGCCGTCGCGGTGTAGAAGACCGCGTCGTCGTACCCGGCCTGCTTGGCGGCGCGGGCGTAGTACGTGAGGTCGAACGTGCCGGTGTGCTTGAGGTGCGGGACGGCGCGTTCGTGCTGGTACGCGAGCAGGCGGAGCGGACGGGTGCCGGCGGCCACGGGCGGGCCGACGCGCGTCAGCAGGTGGAGTTCGTCGTCGGCGAAGACGTTCACGCGGATCGAAAGGTCGCCGGAGCCCGCCTGGTCGAGCGCCGCGCGGAGGTCGGCGCGGACGCGGTCCTCGGGCAGCGGCCGGCCGAAGACCTCCCGCGTACTGCGGTCCAGACGCTCGAAGTGCAGGTCCAGCCCGTCGACATGACCGTCGCGGACCTGCATCGAGGTGAAGTGACCGTACGACGTTGCTCGCAGCAACATCGGGTCGACCATCGGTAACAGGGTCCCGTCCAGCAGCAGGAAATCGCTCACGCGCACTAGTCTCCGGGTGTGGACGTGTGGAGCATCATCGGGTGGGGCGGATCCGCGCTTGTCGTGTGGTCGTTGTTGCAGACCCGGATCCTGCGGTTGCGGGTCCTGAACCTGATCGGCTGCGTGATCCTGGTCGGATTCAACGTGGCGGTCGGCGTGTGGCCGATGGTCGGGATGAACGCGGTCCTCGCGGTCATCAACGTCGTCCATCTCTGGCGGCTGCTCCGGCACCGGCACGACGAGACGGCGTACCAGGTGCTGCCAGTGAACGCCGCGGACGCGTACCTCGGGTACATCCTGCAGCGGCACTCGAAGGACATCACCCGGTTCAACCCGGGCTTCACGCCCGCCGCGAGCCCGTACGCGTTCCTGGTCCAGCACGGTGACCGCACCGTCGGCGTCGTCCTCGCCCACGACGCGGGCACCGGCCGCGCGCAGATCGACCTCGACTACGTGGTGCCGAAGTACCGCGACTTCACCCCGGGCGAATTCGTGTACCGCCGCAGCGACGTCTTCACCGACCAGGGCTTCCACCAGGTCATCGCCCCACCCCGCATGCGCGACTCCACGCCGTACCTGAAAAACCTAGGCTTCCACCACGAAGGCAACGCCCTCGTCCTCAACCTCCCCCAAAGCTAGCCACCCACCCTCGCCAAGAGCGGCTACCCGGTCTCCTGTCCGGCCTGTGGGTGAACTGCAGGCCCGTGAGACAGGTTCTGGTGGGCTGGAACCCGGTATTCCCTGTCCGCGGCCCCCAGAAGATGTCTCTCCCCCCGGCAACCGGGCGACCCACGCATCCAACACGCGAGCGGATATCCCCTGGTCTTGTGGGTTCTCCGCTCGTGCACCAGGGGAGAACCCACAAGACCAGGGGATAACCGCTCGCGTTTAGAGGTTCTTGGCGTAGCAGAGGGAGTTGGGTTCGTTTTCGAAGGGTGGGTATGGCGGGGTGGGGTGGTAGCCGTGGTTTGTGTAGAGGGCGATTGCCTCGACTTGCTTGGTGCCGGTTTCGAGGCGGAGGTGGGTCAGGCCGGTGGTCCGGGCCTGGTTCTCGACGACGTCGAGGAGCATGCGGGACAGGCCCCAGCCGCGGGCGGAGGGGGCGACGTACATCCGTTTGATCTCGCCGAGACCGGGCGCGACCGGCTGTAGTCCGACGCACCCGACCGGCGTTCCTTCGAGCGTCAGCACCGTGAACGCGATGTCGGGATGCAGCGCAACCAAAGGCTGGTCATCGCCGTACATCGCCGCCAGTTCGGCCTGTTGCGCGGCGGTCAGGGCCAGCACCTCCGCGTCGGTCGGCGGTGCCGTTCGCAGTTCCACTCCCTCGATCACCATGCCATCGGACGGTAGCAAGATGGCATGACGCTCCTGTTTCCATTTCCTCTCTGGTCCGTCGGCCGACCGTGAGGTTCAGCGATAGATCCGGAGATCGGCGAGACTCCACCAGTTCCCGGCGGTACCGGTCTGCGTGACGCGGACGTAGCGGGCCCGGGTCGGAGGTAGATCGATCGTCGTCAACTGGCTGCTCGACGTACCGCTGGCGACCGTCCGCCAGTTGCTCCCGTCGTTGCTGACGGCAACCGTTTGACCGTGGGCGTAGTCGCCGATGTTGCCGCCGCTGTCCAACGCAATCTGCCGGAACGTCTGCGCCTTGCCCAGGTCGGCCTGCACCCACTGACCGGGTGCCTGCGCCGCCTTGCTCTGCCACACAGTCGATCCGTCCGCGTCGACCAGCAATCCAGCATCGGCCCCGTTGACGCTAGCCGTCGCGCTCTGAATCGACAGCTCATGCGGTACGTCGGCCGCCGTCCGCCCCCAGGTGTACGTCGCGATCGACCCACCGGGCAGCTCGTACTCGAAGGACTGGTCGCCGACCGCCACCGCGAACGACCGCGGGTCGTCGTTCTCGTTGTGCACCACGAGCGCCGTCGTACCGTCGGGGTTGCGGAATGCGGCCGACATCAGTTGCCCGTTCCATCCGGTCGTCCCGTACGACGTACTCCCGATCCGCACCGCACCGGGTTTCACGAACTTCGACAGGTGGCCGATCGTGTAGTACTCCGCATCCGTCGACACGGTCCCGTCCGGCTGCAGCGTGACCAGGCCGGTGCACGTGTCGCAGCCGCCGAGGTGCGGGCCGCCGGTCGAGTCGAGGGCGATGTTCCAGTTGACGACCGACTTCGCCCAGTTGCGCGTCGTACCGAGCATCAACGTGCGCGCGTGCCAGGTGAGCGTGCCGCGGAAGATCTGCGGCGGGGTGTCGTTCGGCCCGTGCGAGCCGGAGCACTCGGTGAACCAGATCCCCTTCGACGGGAACGCCTTGTGCAGATCGGTCTGCTTGGACGGGTCGCCGGAGTAGCAGTGGTACGCCGTACCAGCGATCCACTTCGCCGCCGACGTCTGCAGCAGCTTGTACGGGTAGTCGGTCTCCGGGTCCTCACCAGGCGGAGTGGACGCGACGTCACCGGGATGCGTGGTCCAGTTGTGGTCGTAGCCGAGGATCTTCGTCCGCGGGCTTACCTTCTGCAGCAGCGGACCCAGGGCGGTGATCATTGCAGCTTCCTGCCGGACGGGCAGGTCGGTGCCCGGGTACGCGCTCGGCTTGCGGTTCTGCGGCTCGTTCTGGATCGAGAGGAAGTCGACCGGTACGCCGGCCCGCGTGTAGGCCTGCACGAACTTCACCAGGTAGCGCGCGTAGGCGTCGTACACCTTGGGGTCGTCCTTCAGCCGCCCGCCGACGAGCGAGTCGCCGGTCTTCATCCACGCCGGCGGACTCCACGGCGTCGCCATCACCTTGAGCGCGGGGTTGAGCTGCTTGGCGCGACGCAACAAAGGCAGTACCTGCTGCTCGTCGTGGGCGATGCTGAAGTTGCGCAGTCCGAAGTCGGTCTGACCGGCCGGTATGTCGTCGTACGTGTAGTGCTCGGCCGCGGCCGTGAAGTCGGACGAGCCGACCGGCTGCCGCAGGAAGCTGACGCCGATGCCCTGCTGCGGGTCGAACAGCTTGCGCAGCGTCTGCTCGCGGTCCGCCGGGCTGAGGCGGTACAGGACACTCGCCGACGAGTCGGTGATCGAGGCACCGAAGCCGTCCATGGTCTGGTACGTCGTCCGCGGGTCGACCGTGATCGTCGTCCGGTCGCTCGCGCCGTCGTGGAAGGAGACCGGCGCGCGCTCGTGGAGCAGCTCGGCGCGATCGGGCGTGGTGACCCAGACGTTGACCTGAGTCGTCGGGGGATGGGCCTGGGCCGGGCCGGTGAGTGACGCCACCGCGAGGGCAAGGGCGACGCCGAAGGCGGGTGTTCTCATCGCACACTCCTCTGGATGAAACAAACGTCCACAGAGAACGCTCGCCGCCAGGGACTGTCAAGGTCTGGGAGCGTGGGTCTAGAGTGCTGAGCGTGAAACAAAGCGATGTAACAAATGCCACGCGCTAGAGCGACGATGCGCGACGTCGCGGCGGCCGCCGGGGTGTCGCTCGCGACTGTGTCCCGCGTGGTCAACCAGATCGGCGGCATCGCGCCGGAGACTCGGCGGCTGGTGGAGCAGGCGATCGAGGAGCTCGGGCTGCCCGGGCCTGTGCCCCGCGGCGGTACGCCGAAGCCGGTCGACGGAGCCGTCTACGTGCGCTGCCCGTACGTCCTCACCGACTACTTCGGCCTGATCGTGTCGTCGATCGCCGAGACGCTGGACCGCCACGGCCGCCAGGTCGTTCTCAATGCGGGCGAGGCCACGCAGCACGATCCCGCGCTCGCGAGTCTGGCCTCCCGCCGCGGGATCGGCGGCGCGATCCTCATCCTCCCGCCGGAGCCGGGCGAGGATCTGGTTCGGCTGAGCGCGCGGCGCTTCCCGTTCGTCGTGGTCGATCCGCGTACGACGCTGCCGCGGGACATCCCGTCCGTGTCCGCCGCTCACCACTCCGGCGCTCGGCAACTCACGACGTACCTGACGGGGCTCGGGCACACCCGGATCGGCGTGATCGCCGGTCCGCGCGAGTGGCTCGCCGCCGACGCGCGGCTGAGCGGTCATTCGGCTGCGCTCGCGGACGTCGGCATCCTGCCCGACCCGTCGCTGGTGCGGCACGTGCAGCCGACCACGCTGCATGGCTACCGCGCTGCCGGCGAACTGCTTGACCTCGATCCGCGGCCGACCGCGTTGGTCGCGTTCAACGACAAGGCCGCGATCGGTGCGCTGCAGGCCGCGACCGAACGCGGACTCTCCGTCCCGCGAGATCTCTCGATCGCCGGCTTCGACGACCTCGACCTCGCCCGCGCGACGACCCCGCAACTCACCACCGTCCGTCAGCCGCTGCAGGAGATGGGACGGATGGCCGTCAGCCTGCTGATCCGGCTGCTGGAGCGGCACGAGGTCGAGGCGCTGCACGTGGAGCTGGCGACCGAGCTCGTCGTCCGGGGGTCGACCGGTCCGCGAGTGTCCACAATCGACAGATAGGCAGTGCGCAAAACGGCTCGATTGTGGCAGGTTTTAGACATGAACCTTCGGATCGGCATCGCCGGGATCGCCATCGAGTCCAGCACGTTCTCGCCCCACCGAGCCGGCCTGGCCGATTTCGACGTACGGCGTGGAGACCACCTGCTGGAGCGGTACGACTTCCTCGGCAAGGACTGGGCGCAGGGCATCGAGTGGGTCCCGCTGCTGCACGCGCGGTCCCTCCCCGGCGGTGCGGTGCTGTCGGAGGTGTACGACGAGCTGTCCGCGGAGATCATCACGCGGCTCGAGAACGCCGGCCCGTTGGACGGGTTGTTCTTCGACATCCACGGCGCGATGAGCGTCGTCGGGCGGCAGGACGCGGAGGCCGACCTGGCGACGCGGATCCGTTCCGTGCTCGGTCCCGACGTACTCGTGTCGGCCTCGATGGACCTGCACGGGAACGTGTCCCGCGAGCTCGGTACGGCGGTCGATCTGATCACCTGCTACCGGATGGCGCCGCACGAGGACGCGATGGAGAGCCGCGAGCGGGCGCTGCGGAACCTGGTGGAGCGGCTGCGGTCCGGGCTGGGGAAGCCGGGGAAGGCGTGGGTTCAGGTGCCGGTGCTGCTGCCGGGCGAGAAGACGTCGACGCGGCTCGAGCCGGCCAAGTCGATCTATCGGCGCGTGGGCGAGATCGCGGACGAGCCCGGCGTACTGGATGCCGCGGTCTGGGTCGGGTACGCGTGGGCCGACGAGCCGCGGTGTCGCGCGGCCGTTGTTGTCACCGGCGACGACCATGCACTGATCACCGAGCGCGCCACCGAGTTGGCCAAGGCCTACTGGGACGCCCGCGACGGCTTCGCCTTCGTGGCGCCCACCGGGACTCTGCACGAGTGTGTTGCGGCCGGGCTCGCTTCTACCGCCCGCCCGTTCCTGATCAGCGACTCCGGCGACAACCCGACCGCCGGTGGCGCGGGCGACACGTCCTGGACGCTCGGTGAGCTCCTCACGATCGAGGAACTGACCTCCGGCAAGGCCACCGCGATCCACGCGAGCATCGCCGACGCCGAGGCTGTCGCCGCCTGTGTTGCGGCCGGCGTTGGGAATCCGGTCGAGGTCGCCGCCGGTGGCAAGGTCGACTCCGGCCCCGCGGGTCCGGTCACGCTCTCCGGCATCGTGTTCTCGATCTCCGAGGATCCTGTCGGCGGCACAGTCGCGGTCGTGCAGATCGGCGGCCTGCACTCAATCCTCACCACCCGCCGCAAGCCGTACCACCACCTCGCCGACTTCACCCTCCTCGGCCTCGACCCGGCAGCCACCGACCTGGTCATCGTCAAGATCGGCTACCTGGAACCAGAGCTCTACAACCTCGCCGCCGACTGGCTCCTCGCCCTAACCCCCGGCGGCGTAGACCAAGACCTCCTCCGCCTAGGCCACCACGCCGTACGCCGCCCGCTCTTCCCCTTCGACCCGGAAATGTCAGCCCCCGACCTGACCCCAGAACTCCTACCGCCGGCCTGACCGCCCCACGAACCCGGCGGTTGAGGAGGATTGCCCACCCGAAACGGGAAGAAATCCTCCCCAACCCGCCGCTTTACAGCTTGCGGAGGAGGTGGAGGGCCTCGATCGCGTGGTCGATCAGGTTGTTGGCGGTGTAGGTGCGGTCCTTTTCGGGGAGGCCGGACCATTCGATGGCGAGGTCTTCGGTGTACGAGAGCCACGCGTGGACGCGGAGGTACTCGCGGGACGTGGGTTCGTCGGCGACCTCGGGGGTGCCCAGGTACGTGAGGATGCGCTTCGTGAGCCGCGCGCGCGTCTCGTCGTACACCTCGACGGCGAAGTCGTCGCCGCCCGCCGCGCCGCGGACGAAGGAGATATACGCGGTACGCCGACGTGAGATGAAGGCGACGAACTGGACCAGCATCTCGCGGAGCTGCTGCTCCGGCGCCAGCGTCTCGTCCGGTTTCGTGACCCGGAGCAGGCGGCGGCCGGCCGCGGAGATGACGGCGAGGTAGTAGTCGCGTTTGCTCGGGAAGTAGTGGAACAGCAGCCCGCGGGAGATTCCGGCCTCGCCGGCGATCGCGTCGATGGACAGCTCATGGATCGGCTGGTCGCGAAGCATCATCAGGCCGATCTTGACCAGTTGCTTCTTGCGGTCCTCCGCTGACATCCGGTGATCCATGCTATTGAGCATTGCTTAGAAGCTGAGCTACGGTCAAGGCGAGGGAGAGGAGTCTTGATGGGGTTCGAACCTTCGACCCGGGCTCAGGATCTGATCGCGCGCGTGGACACCTTCCTGCGCAGCGAGATCGAGCCGGTCGAGGCGGATCTGCACACCGCGATCCGCACTGCCGGTGACCCGTGGCAGCCGCAACCGATCATAAAGGACCTGCAGGCGAAAGCCCGTGACGCAGGCCTGTGGAACCTGTTCCTCCCGCCCGCCGAGCCGGGGAACGAGCAGTACGGCGAAGGCCTCAGCAACCTCGACTACGCCCCGATCGCGGAGCTGACCGGCCGGTCGTTCATCGCGCCGTACATCTTCAACTGCAACGCGCCGGACACCGGGAACATGGAGGTCCTGCTCCGGTACGGCAACGACGACCAGAAGAAGCGCTGGCTCGAACCGCTGCTGGACGGGACGATCCGTTCCGCGTTCTGCATGACCGAGCCGGACGTCGCGTCCTCCGACGCCACCAACATGCAGGCGACCGCCGTCCTCGACGGCGACGAGGTCGTGATCAACGGCCGCAAATGGTGGAGCACGGGCGTCGGCCACCCGGACTGCGAACTGCTGATCTTCATGGGCCTCACCGATCCCGACGCCCACCGGTACGCGCGCCACACGATGGTCCTCGTCCCGCGCGACACCCCGGGCGTGAAGGTCGAGCGCCTGCTGCCCGCGATGAGCAGGTACGACGAACCGCACGGCCACGGCGAAGTGTCGTTCACCGAGGTCCGCGTGCCTGCCGCGAACATCCTGGTCGGACCGGGCAAGGCGTTCGAGATCGCCCAGGGCCGGCTCGGACCGGGGCGTGTGCACCACTGCATGCGGCTGGTCGGCCTGGCCGAGAAGGCGCTCGAGCTCGCCCTGCAGCGCGGCACCAGCCGGACCGCGTTCGGCAAGCCGCTCGTCAACCTCGGCGGCAACCGGGAGCGGATCGCGGACGCGCGGATCGCGATCAACCAGGCACGGCTGCTCGTGCTGCAGACGGCGTACCTGCTGGACACGCAGGGGCTCGCGGGCGCGGTGAGCGAGGTCAGCCAGATCAAGGTCGCCGTACCGCGGATGGCGCAGGACGTCATCGACATGGCGATCCAGCTGCACGGTGGCGGTGGGCTGTCCGACGACTTCCCGCTCGCTGCCGCGTGGACGAGCGCACGGGCGTTGCGGCTGGCCGACGGGCCCGACGAGGTGCATCGTGGGGTGATCGCGAGGATCGAACTCGCGTCGTATCTTTCTGCGGTTCAGGAGGCCAAGTGAGTCGGGTCCTCGTCACCGGCGCGGCCAGCGGGCTCGGTGCCGCGCTGGTTGCGCGGTTCGTTGCCGAAGGCCACCAGGTGCTCAGCACGGACATGGCCGAGGACGACGGTACGACGACGTACCTGAAGCTCGATGTCCGCAGCCCGGACGACTGGGACGCGGCGGTCGCGTGGTGCTCGGACAACTGGGGTGGTCTGGACATCCTCGTGAACAACGCGGGGATCGCGACCGGTGGACGGATCGACGTCGAGACGCTCGACGAATGGGACCGGGTCGTCGACATCAACCTGATGGGCGTGGTCCGCGGCTGTCGCGCGTTCGTGCCGCTGTTCAAACGGCAGCGCTCCGGCCAGATCGTCAACACCGCGTCGGCGGCCGGTCTCGTCCACCCGCCGATGATGAGCTCGTACAACACGGTGAAGGCCGGCGTCGTCGCGCTCTCCGAGACGCTCTCGCACGAGCTCTATCCGTACGGCGTGAACGTGTCGGTGGTCTGCCCGTCGTTCTTCCGGACCAACCTCGCGAACTCGATCCGCGGCGCGGACAGCGCGATGGGCGCGACCGCTCGGCAGCTGATCGAGAAGTCACCGCGGTCCGCGGACGACATCGCGGCCGCGGTGCTCGAGGGCGTCAAGAAGAAACGGTTCCTAATCATCCCCGACCGGCCGGCCGCGATGGCCTGGCGCACCAAGCGGTTCGCCCGGCCGCTGTACGACCGGCAGATGCGGAAGATCGCGGCGCGAGCGCGGCAGCGGGCCGAGGGCACGGATGGGTGATGGTGCGCGGGCAGTCCGCGAGGAGGACGCGTTCGACGTGCCGGCGGTCGACACCTGGCTGCGCGCGCAGACCGCTTTGCCGGCCGGACTTCCCGAGGTCAAACAGTTCTCCGGTGGTGCGTCGAACCTCACCTATCTGTTGCGGTACGGCGATCGCGACCTGATCCTGCGCCGCCCGCCCGCGGGCACGAAGGCGAAGAGTGCGCACGACATGGGCCGCGAGTACCGCATCCAGGCCGGCCTCAAACCGGTGTTCCGGTACGTCCCGGAGATGGTTGCCCACTGCAACGACGAGACGGTCGTCGGTTCCGAGTTCTACGTGATGGAGCGGGTGGTCGGGACGATCCCGGGGCATCACGCGCTGGGCGTCGACCTCACGCCGATCCAGACCCGGCAGCTGGGTTTCACGTTGATCGACACGCTCGCCGAGCTGCACGCGGTCGATCCCGCGGCGGCCGGGCTGTCCGATCTCGGCCGCGGCGCGGGGTACGTCGAACGCCAGGTCACCGGCTGGTCCGAGCGTTATCGCAAGGCGAAGACGTGGAACGTACCGAGCTACGAGCGCGTGATGGAGTGGCTCGCCGCTCATCAGCCGGCTGACGTGCGCACGTGCGTTATCCACAACGACTTCCGGCTCGACAACGTCGTACTGGCCCCGGACGATCCGCTGCGCGTGGTCGGCGTACTCGATTGGGAGCTAGCAACGCTAGGGGATCCGTTGATGGATCTCGGGAGTGCGCTCGCGTACTGGGTGCAGGCCGACGACGACTGGGCGTTCCGCCGGTTCCGGCTGCAGCCGTCCGACGTGCCCGGCATGCCCACACGGGACGAGATCGTGCAGTACTACGCGAAGCGGTCCGGGCTCGAGGCGGAGAACTGGGCGTTCTACGAGGTGTTCGGGTTGTTCCGGCTGGCGGTGATCGCGCAGCAGATCTACTACCGCTACCACCACAAGCAGACCCGCAACCCGCGGTTCAAGAACTTCTGGCTGCCGGTCAATCTGCTCGAGCGGCGCTGCCGCAAGATCACCCGGCAGGCGTGAGTGGCTGTCATCTACCTGATTCGGCACGCGCAGGCATCGTTCGGTGCGCGCAACTACGACAAGTTGTCGGAGTTCGGTGAGCAGCAGGCGAAGCGGCTCGGTCAGACGCTCGCTTTCGTGCAGCCGGAGCTCGTGATGTCCGGCTCGATGCACCGGCACCAGCAGACGGCATCGCTGGCGGGATTCACCGCGGAGGTGGATCCGGGCTTCGACGAGTTCGACCACCAGGAGGTGCTCGTCGCGCACAAACCGGCGTACAAGCGGCACACCGTGATGGTCGCCGACCTCGCTCGCACCGGGAATCCGAAGCGCGCCTTCCAGGACGTCTTCAGCGCGGCGACCCAGCGCTGGATCGACGGCGGCGACGGGTACACCGAGACGTTCCACGCGTTCTGCGACAGGTCCGAGGCCGCGGTACGACGGACCGCCGAGCGGCTCGGGAAGAGTGAGACGGCGCTCGTCTTCACCTCCGGCGGGCCGATCGCGGCCGTGGTGAGCCGGCTGCTGTCCGGCGGCGACGGGCTGTGGGCGAAGCTGAACCCGGTGACGATCAACACCGCGATCACCAAGGTCGTGTCTGGCCGCCGCGGGCTGACCGTGGTGAGCTACAACGAGCATGTCCACGTCGGTGCCGACCTGCTCACGTACAGATAGGACTCCGATGCGACGGAACCTCCTGATCACCGGCGCCAGCTCCGGCCTCGGTGCCGAGATGGCCCGGCAGTTCGCGGCGAAGGGCCACAACCTGGCGCTGACCGCGCGCCGGACCGAGCGGCTGGACGCGCTCAAGGCCGAACTGACCGCGCGTTATCCACAGGCCACGATAGTTGTCCACAGCCTGGATGTGACCGATCACGACCAGGTGTTCAAGGTGTTCCGGGAGATCGACGCGGAGCTGCTGCTGGACCGGATCGTCGTGAACGCCGGCCTCGGCAAGGGCGCGCCGCTCGGCACCGGCCGGTTCGACGCCAACCGCGACACCGCATTGACCAACTTCGTCGGCGCGCTCGCCCAGGTCGAAGCCGCTCTCGAGCTGTTCCGGGCGCGGAACGCCGGTCATTTGGTGCTGATCGCGTCGATCTCTGCGCTGCGCGGGTTCCCGAAGACGGTCACGACGTACGCCGCGACGAAGGCCGGGCTCGCCTCGATCGGGGAAGGGCTGCGGCTGGAGCTGCTGGGCAAACCGATCAAGGTCAGCACGATCTACCCCGGGTACATCCGGTCCGAGATGAACGAGCGGGTCGCGAACGCGCCGTTCATCGTCGACACCGAGCCGGGGGTGCGCGCGATGGTCGCCGCGATCGAGGCCGAGAAGGCGAAGGCGTACGTGCCGGCGCGGCCGTGGTGGCCGCTCGCCCAGGTCATGCGGTTCGCGCCGCTGCCGTTGCTGAAAAGGATGATCTGAATGCGCTGGGGTCTGACTGTCCCGCTGACCGGCGTACCGCTGCGTGATCACCGCCCGCTGATCTCGGAGCTGTACGAGTTGGGGTACACCGACCTGTGGTCGGCGGAGGTGGCCGGCGCGGATGCGTTCACGCCGCTGGTGCTCGCGTCCGAGTGGGACTCCTCTTTGCGTTTGGGGACGGCTGTCGTACCGGTGCACACGCGCGGTCCGGCGGCGCTGGCGATGAGTGCGGCGGCGTTGGCGGATCTCGCGCCGGGGCGGTTCGTGCTCGGGATCGGGGCGTCGTCGGAGACGATCGTGACCGGGTGGAACGGGATCGCGTACGACCCACCGCTGGCGCGCACCCGCGACGTACTGCGATTCCTGCGGCAGGCGTTCGCGGGGGAGAAGGTCGACGGCGAGTTCGACAGCTTCACCATCCGGCGGTTCCGCCTGGAGAAGGCGCCCGACGTACCGCCCGCGATCATGCTCGCCGCGCTGCGACCGCAGATGCTGCGCCTGGCCGCCCGCGAGGCCGACGGCGCGATCACGAACTGGTTGTCCGCGGACGACGTACCCCAGGTCCGCGAGGAACTCGGACCGGACAAGGAACTCGCCGCGCGCATCTTCGTCTGCGTCACCGAGGACGCCGACATGGCCCGCAACATCGGCCGCTTCCTGATCGCGACGTACCTGACCGTGCCCGGGTACGCCGCCTTCCACGACTGGCTCGGGCGCGGCGAAATCATGAAACCGATGCGCGACGCCTGGGCCACCGGCGACCGCAACGCCGCCATGGCAGCCATCCCCGAAGACCTCATCGACGCCCTGATCGTCCACGGCACCCCCGCCGAATGCCGAGCCCACATCAACCGCTACGTGGACAACGGCCTCGACACCCCCATCATCGCCACCCTCCCCACCGGCACCAACCTCCTACAAACCGCCCGCGCCCTAGCCCCCCGCTAAGCGGTCTGCGGCGCGTGGCCGGTGACAGTCCGGGGAGTCCTACCCACCGGAAACGACCAGCAGAACTCCCCACACGATCAAGCCACGGCTACGGCCCGTCCATCTGGTCGCACATCCTTCGCGCCGAGACGATCCCGGTAGCCGGCAGTCGCGCTGCTACTGGCGGGTGGTGATTTGGAAGGCGCTGATGCAGAGGGGTTCTGGGGGGATCTCGTGGATGACGATCATGCCGGTGACCGTGGAGCGCTTGGTGGTGCCGGTCAAGGGGATGACGAAGGTGGTTTGCTGACCGACCAGCTTGCCTGCGGTGAGTCTTGTGGGCGGAGTGAGGAACGTCTGCATCAACGTCGGGATCAGTTGCCGGGAGCTCTCACAGGCCAGTGCGGTCGCCGCTGCGGAGTTGTTGGCGTTGAGCTGGGTGATGAAACGGCGGGCGAGGTTGGTCGCACCTGCTGCGCCCGTCCCGGTCGCGCTTGGGCGCGCAGTCGTCGGGCGGGCAGTTGGGCGCACGGCAGTTGCGTGGGCGGTGGTTGGGCGGGTGGTTGTTGTGGGCTTGCCGGGGGTGGAGGTGGGGTGGTTGTTGACGAGGCGGTAGGTGAGTAGGCCGATTGCGCCGAGGGCTACCAGGGTTAGTACGACGATCAGGGCGATGATCAGTCCGGCGCGGTTCTTTCGCGGCGGCTGCCCGTACGTGGGCGCAGATTTGTAGTCGCCCGACTGAGGTTGCCAGCTGTAGTCGGGGCCGGGAGGCGGTGAGCTCACATGTTCAGTGTGGCAGCGGGATCAGCTCAATCGGTGCTCTCGCAGCCACATCGTTGCGCGCCTGGTGGAGGCTCGGGAGAGCCATGCGTCCTGGATGACCTCAGTGAGTTCCTGCTTGGTGAGTTCGCCTAGTTGGCTGGCCCGGACGAGGACCGAGGGATGGCCGTCGAAGTGTGGAGTGGAGAAGAACGGGTTCGAGTCGTCCGACAGCAGCGCCAGCTTCTCGTTCTCGGACTCGACCCAAACCATGATCACGTCGTCGTACTTGTCCCCGCTCACCGGATCCACCGCATCCGGTCGCGGCGTACGGAAGAACACGAACGACTTCCCGCCGACCTGGTAGACGGGGCGATCCGTCCCGTCGTCGCGCTCCCACTTGGTGACGTACGGCATCGCTGACGCGATCTCGTGGACGTCGGCCACGCTGGCTTTCCTCGGCGCCATCCGGATCAGTCCAGGATCGATCAGCGCGAGCGTGACATCAGGCGGACACAGAGCGGTTGGGACGGTACGTCCATGATGTCGACGGTACCGGCCCACGGGACACTGCCGTTGTTCGTGCCGGCGAACGGGACCGAGATCCGGGGGTAGTAGCTGCGCACCGAGGCGGCGGGTCCGGTGACCGACAGCTTGGTCGGTGGGTCGACGAAGACCAGCAGGCCTTCCAGCAGTTGCTTGCTGTCCGTGCAGCCGAGTGCCAGCGCGCGCTTCTTGTCGTTCGCGTTCAGGAGTGCGAGGAACCTGGTGGCGAGTGTGCCGGCCTCGGTGAGGCGCGGTGCGGGTGTGGACGGCGCGGACGTGGGTGCGGACGTGGGTGCGGATGACGGTTCGTACGACGGCTCGGAGGAGGTGGGCTGTGGCGCTCCGGTCGGTTGGCTCGAGGCAGGGGACGGCGCTGCGGGGCCGCCCTGGTTGTCGTCGCCGGTGAGCCCCGGGAGGATCAGGGCGACGATGCCGAGCACCGCGAGTACGCCGACGACCGCGATCGCGACGTACAGCAGCGTCGGCGGCCGCCGCGGTCCGCCGGGGCCGTAACCACCCGGTCCATAAGCAGGGCCTGGACCGTAGCCTGGTCCCGGTGGGCCGTAGGGCGGCTGGGTGGGTTGTTGCTGCCAGCCACTGTTTGGTGGGCCGTAGGGGTTCGGGGGCTGCGTCACGGCGACAGTGTGGCAGCTCCAGGGATCCAGATGGTGAAGGTCGAGCCGGAGCCGAGGCGGCTGGTGACGGTGATCAGGCCGCCATGAGCTTCGGCGAGGTGTTTGGTGATCGCGAGGCCGAGGCCGCTGCCGCCGGTGGTGCGGCTCCGGGAGTGTTCGGCGCGGTAGAAGCGGTCGAAGACGTGCGGGAGGTGGTCCGCGGCGATGCCGGTGCCGTTGTCCGTGACGGTCAGGCTGTAGCCGCCGTCGACCGGCCGTACGCCGACGACGACCTGGCCGCCGGGTGGCGTGTAGCGGATCGCGTTCGAGACCAGGTTTCCGAGGGCCTGGCGTATGCGAGCGCTGTCGACCACTGCAAGGGACGGGCCGTCGACCGCTGCGCTGAGGGTCACCCCGGCCCTGTCGGCGGCTGGTCCGTGGGCGGAGACGATCTGCTGGACCAGCTCGGACAGGTCGCGTTCGCCCGGATGCAGGCGGAGCATGCCCGCGTCGGCGAGGGCGAGGTCCTGGAGGTCGGCGACCAAGTGCTCCAGCAGCCCGGTCTCCTCGAGCAGAGAGGTCACGAGCGCCTGATCGAGCGGTACGACGCCGTCCTCGGACGCGACCAGATATCCCTTGATGTTCGCCAACGGTGTCCGCAACTCATGCGCAACATCGCTGACCATCGCCTTGCGCTGGAAGTCGTGCCGCTGGATCGACTCGGCCATGTCGTTGAACGCATGCCCGAGCCGCGCCACCTCGTCCTTCCCGCTGACCGGCACACGCGCAGCGTGGTCCCCGTTCCGCATCCGCTGCGTCGCACCCGTCAACGCCACGATCGGCCGGACCAGCCGACGTCCGGCGAAGAACATCACCAACGCCGCGATCAGCAGTACACCGAGCGCGGTCGCGGCCGTCCGCAACAGTCCCTCGCCGGAGAAGACGTTGAACGTGCTCTTCGCCCCGAGGTACAGCTTCGCGGGCGGAGCGACGTACGGCGTCAATGCCTGGACGCGGGCCTGGGTGGTGCAGTCGATGAACTTGTCGGTGACGTCGCCCTTGGCCTTGGGCTCGATCGACTTCAGTCCCTCGAAGTCGTTGATCTGGTACTTGATGCTCGCGGCATCGAGGCAGGCGACCGCGCGCCGGACCTCGTCGTCGTTGACGATCTTGGCCTTGGCGCTCGGGGCGTACAGCCCGGGCTGGTAACAGCTGTCGTCCTTCGAAGAGATCCCGGGCTTCTCCATCACGCGCGCGCCGGCGAGCGACTCCGTCGACTCGATCATCACCTGCGGGACCGCCCCGGCGGTCTGCGCGACGCTCGCGGGCCTGCCCTTCGCGGTGTAGCAGTCGGCTGCCTGTTGGGCGAGCTTTGCCTGCTTCTGTTGCTCCTCCTCGGTCAACCCCCAGTCGGGCGCGGCCACGAACGGCGGGATCGCGGTCGCGGTCGTGACGAACCCGCCCGCCGCGCCGGCCGCCACCGTCTTGCGGGCGGTGTACACGTTCATCACGCTCGAGATCCCCGCCAGCTTCGCACCACCGGAGTTCCGGACGTCGATGGTTGCCGCCGGCACCGACGGGAGGTCCGGCGCGGCGCCGAGCATCCGGGCCGAGTCCGCGATCACCGAGCCGTCGTCGGCGGTGACCGCGACCCGGCGGCCGAGTTTGTCGGCCAGCTCGTGCACCAGTTTGTCCACGCCCGACCAGGTCGGATGATCCGCGGCGTACTTCGACAGCTGGCCGTAGATCTCGCCGTCGACCTGCAGTTGTCCCGTGTTCGCGTCGATCTCGCCCTGCAGCTTCTCCGACGTGCTGTACGTCGCGATCACCGCAGTGGCGATGACAGCTCCGAGCGCGACCGCGAGCGACAGTCCGAGGAACCGGACCAGCACGCTACGACGCATGACTCACCGCCTTGTCCGCGAGTTTGTACCCCACGCCGTACACGGTCTTCAGGTACGCCGGTGCGCCCGAGGACGGCTCGATCTTCTTCCGCAGGTTCATCACGTGGACGTCGACGGTCCGGTCGAACACGTAGTGGTCGAAGCCGAACGCGTGCTCGAGCAGCTGCTGCCGCGAGAACGCCCGCCCCGGCGAGGCCGCGAGACAGGCGAGGATCTTGAACTCGGCCGGTGTCAGCTCGATCAGCTCCCCGGTCAACCGAACCTCGTGGCGTGAAGGATCGATCTCGAGGTCGCCGACGCGGTACACCTCACCTTCTGCTCTACTCCGAGTCCGCCGCAGTACCGACCGGACCCGCGCGACGAGCTCGCGCGGGTTGTACGGCTTGGTCAGGTAGTCGTCCGCGCCGAGGTCGAGCCCGAGCAGCAGGTCGTCCTCGGTGGAGCGGGCGGTGAGCATGATGATCGGCACGTCGCCGTCTGCCCGCAGGACCCGGCAGACGTCCAGACCGTCGACCTTGGGCATCATCACGTCGAGCACCAGCAGGTCCGGGCTGCGCCGGCGGGCCTCGTCGATGGCCTCCCGGCCGTCGTGCACGACGACGGTCAGGTGCCCTTCCCGCTCGAGGTACCGCCGGATCAACTCCGCCTGCTTGAGGTCGTCTTCGGCGACCAAGATCCTGGCTGGCATACCCCTCAATGTCCCCGAAGTTGATGAGAATCCGATGAAGATCGGCTGAGAGCATCAGGTGCAAACGGGACCTTCACAGGTTCTTCACGGCCGCGGCGGCACGCTCCACGGCATGAAGAGAACAGCACTCGCCGTGATGGCGGTCCTGGCATTGGCCGCCTGTGGGAACGACAAGGCGCCGGTCGCGTCCGATCAGCAGAGCGACAAGAGTCCGCTCGCGGAGTACATGGGCGACGGCTTCGTCAGTTCGTCCGGCGGCGGGTTCAAGATGGCGGTCCGGGCCGGCGGCGCGCAGCAGCCGAGCGAGGAGGAGCTGGCCAAGCAGCGCAAGGTCGAGGACGCCACCGTCACCTGCATGAAGGCGGCCGGCTTCGAGTACGTCGCCGTACCGCCGGAACAGAACGCGAAGAGCAAGTTCAGCGAAGCGTTCAACCTGCCGCCGGACAAGTTCGCCGAGCAGTACGGGTACGGCATCAGCACGATCGACTGGTCCAAGGCCGGAGAGGACGACTCGAACCCGAACACCAAGATCCGCAGCGCGCTGTCGGCGGCCGCGCAGAAGGCGTACGACAAGGCCCTGAACGGACCGAACGCGACCGGGAACGGCGCGATCGTGATCGAGGGCGGCAAGGACGGCCCGAGCTCGAGCGGTCAGCAGGACCTGGGCTGTCGCGGCAAGGCGGTCAAGGAGGTGTACGGCGACGGGGCGGACCGGAGCGTCGACTTCAAGAAGTTCGACAGCCTGTTCAAGGACATCCAGGCGCTGCAGAAGCGGATCGACGGCGACCAGCGCGTGGTGGACGCGACCAGCGCCTGGTCCGACTGCATGGCCGACGCCGGGCACTCCGGTCTCAAGAAGGTCGACGACCCGCGTGAGCAGATCCAGAAGAAGCTCGACGAGCTGACCGGGAACAAGCCGCCGGCGAAGAACGGCCCGTCCAAGACGATCACCGGCCCGCCGTCGTTCGACAAGGTCGACTCGGCGAAGCTGTCCGAGCTGCGCAAGTCCGAGATCGCCCTCGCGGTGGCGGACCAGAAGTGCAAGGCCAGTGGGTACGACGATGCGTACAAGAAGGTGCAGTACGCGGCCGAGAAGGAGTTCGTCGACCAGCACAAGGCCGAGCTCGAGTCGTACCGCGACGAGACGGCGAACCGGTGACCGCTTCGCCCAAGTCCCGGCGCCGGGTGCTGGTCGGGGTGTCCGCGGTTGCCACCGTCTCGCTCGGAGTCGGTGTCGCCGCGGGCAGCCGGATCAGCTCGCCGGAGGACGCCGCCGCGAAGACCGCGGCACCGAAGGCGTCCCAGATCACCGTGCCGGTGGCGAAGAAGGCGCTGTCCAGCAAGGTGGTCGGCCGGGGTGACGCGTCGTTCGACGGCGCGGTGAACATCCGGGTCGAGACCAGCGGGCTGACGACACCGGCGATCGTGACCGGGAAGGTGCCGGCTGTCGGGTCGACGATCACCGAGGGCAAGGCGCTGCTCGAGATCACCGGGCGGCCGGTGATCGGACTGGCCGGCGTACTGCCGATGTACCGGACGCTGTCGCCCGGGTCCAAGGGGCCGGACGTGCTGCAGCTGGAGCAGACGCTCGACCGGCTCGGGTACGACCCGGGAACGGTCGACGACGAGTACACGCTCGACACGTCGGGTGCGGTGGAAAACCTGTACGAGGACGCCGGATACGACGCTCCGACGCCGGACGAGAAGTTCACGCAGGCCGTCGACCAGACGAAGAACCAGGTCGACGCGGCGAAGAAGCAACTCCGTCAGGCTCAGTCGCAACTGAAGGCGGCCAAGGACGCAAAGGCTAAGGACACGTCCGTGCAGCAAGGCGCTGTCGACGACGCGGAGCAGAACCTCGCGGATGCTCAGGATGCGCAGAACGAGGCCGAGTTCAAGGCCGGTACGCCGCTGCCGGTGTCCGAAGTCGTCTACGTCAAGACGCTGCCGCGCCGCGTCGACGACGTGAAGGTCGAGCGCGGCGGGACCGTGAACGGCGTGGTGATGTCGGCCAGCGGTGCGTCGCTGGTCGTCACGGTCAAGGTCGACGCGGAGACCGCGCAGCGCCTGAAGGCGGGTATGCCGGCGACGCTCGATCTCGGTGACAGCGTGTCCGTCGCCGGGAAGGTCCGCCGGGTCACGAAGAACGGGAACCAGTACGACGTGGTGGTCGCGCCGAACGCGTTGACCGCGAGCCAGTTGGCTCTGCTGCGGGACGCGAACGTGCGGGTGACGATCCCGATCAAGAGCACCAGCGGCAAGGTTCTCGCCGTACCGGTGGCTGCCCTGTCGTCCGGGTCCGACGGTGCGTCGCGGGTCGAGGTACTGCGGAACGGGAAGGTGGAGCTGATCCCGGTCACGGTCGGGCTGACCGCCGACGGGTTCGCGCAGGTCACCCCGAAGGGCGACGCGAAGTTGTCCGAGGGCGATCAGGTGGTGGTCGGACGATGAGTACCGCGGTCGCGTTGCCGGCGCCGGTCGTCGAGATGATCGGCGTACGACGGTTCTTCCCGGGGCCGCCCGAAGTACAGGCGATCAACGGGATCGATCTGACGATCGGGCAGGGGGAGTACCTGTCGATCGTCGGGCCGTCCGGGTCCGGGAAGTCGACGTTGCTGCACCTGCTCGGGTTGTTGGACAACCCAACGGGTGGGGTGTACCGGCTGGACGGCGTGGACACGATGAGCCTGCGCGAGCGGCGCCGCGCCGTACTGCGAGGGGAGCGGATCGGGTTCGTGTTCCAGTCGTTCCATCTGCTCGATCACCGCACCGTGCTGGAGAACGTGGCGCTTTCGATGGTGTACGTCGGAGTGCCGCGGCGGCAACGGATGGCGCGGGCGCGGGTCGCACTGGAGCGGGTCGGGCTGTCGCATCGGATGGAATTCGCGCCGACCACGCTGTCGGGTGGTGAACGGCAGCGCGTCGCGATCGCGCGGGCGCTCGTCGCGGAGCCCAGTCTGCTGCTCGCGGACGAACCGACCGGAAACCTCGACACGGCGAACGCGGAGGCGATCCTGCAGGTGTTCGACGAACTGCACTCCGAGGGCATGACGCTGGCCGTCATCACCCACGACGACCACGTCAGCCGCCGGGCGCAACGCCAGGTCCGCATCGTCGACGGAACCCTCCAGTGGTAACCCAAGCAGGCCCCCCGGATCCCGCCGGCGGGCCGTCCACGTCGCCGGGAGCGGCGTCGTCCTCCACCCCGACCCGCTCCCGGCGTCGCCGGCTCAGATCTCGTCCCGCCGTGCGGGACCTGCTCGACGAAGCGCTGGCTGGCGTCGCGGCCCGGCCGACCCGATTGATTCTCACCACCCTCGGCACCGTGCTCGGAGTCGCCGCACTGGTGGGAACGGTCGGGCTCGGCCAGACAGCGGCCGGACAGATCACGCAGCGGTTCGACCTGGCCGCAGCGACCCGGGTAGTCGTGCAACCGGACGACAAAGGCGGGCAGGAAGGGGAGGCGGCGACCCAACTGCCGTGGGACGCGCCGGACCGGATCAAGAGGCTGAACGGCGTGGAAGCGGTCGGGACCGTCAGCAATCTCGTGATCGGTGACGACCTGGTCGAGAACGTCACCGGCCTGGACGGCGGTGCGGGCAAGGCGCTCCAGGTGATGGCCGGGTCATCCGGTCTCTGGGACGCCGTACGCGCGGTGCTCAAGACCGGCCGGTTCTTCGACGACGGTCACGACCGGCGCGCCGACAAGGTGGTTGTCCTGGGCAAGCATGCGGCGGAGCGGCTCGGTATCAACCGGGTCGACTCGCAGCCGGCCGTGTTCATCGGCGACGAGCCGTACACGGTGATCGGGATCCTCGATTCGGTCACCGGCCGCGCCGACCTGAATGACGCGGTGATCATGCCGAACGGGACGGCGAAGCAGGCCTACAACCTGGAGTCGCCGGACGCGGTCGAGATCCGTACGGCGGTCGGCGCCGCGCAACTGATCGCGGAGCAGGCCCCGATCGCGATCGAGCCGAACAACCCGAGCACCTTGACCGTGGACGCTCCGCCGAAGCAGGGCGCCGTACGCAAGGGTGTGGAGTCCGACCTGAACGCGTTGTTCCTGCTGCTCGGTGCGGTCGCGCTCCTGGTCGGCGGGCTCGGCATCGCGAACGTCACGCTGCTGTCGGTCCTGGAACGCATCTCGGAGATCGGTCTGCGCAGAGCACTCGGCGCGGCCCGAAGACACATCGCGGTCCAGTTCCTGGTGGAGAGCGTGATCGTCGGCTTCCTCGGCGGACTACTCGGTACGGCGGTCGGCGTCATCCTGACCGTCGGCGTGTCCTGGGTCCGCGACTGGACACCGATCCTGGACAACCGGCTGGCGTTCGGTTCACCCCTGCTGGGTGCGTTCATCGGTCTGGTCGCCGGTACTTATCCCGCCTGGAAAGCCTCCGCCATCCAGCCGATCACCGCCTTGCGAGGCACGTGAGTAGACCACGGCGGTGATCGCGAAGCCGACCACGATCAGCGCGAGCACCGGGTAGGACTTCCCGTTGTCGGGCAGGATCGCCGCGCCGAGTGCGGCCGCGGAGACCTGCCCGACGTTGAAGATCATGTCGTACAGCGAGAAGACCCGACCGCGGTACACGTCGTCGACACGCGTCTGCACGAGCGTGTCGACGCTGATCTTGATGCCCTGCGCGCAGAACCCGGTCAGGAACCCGCCGACCACCATCGCGGGCTTGGTGTAGAACCCGATCGGTACGGCGCTCACCACCGCCGCGGCCGCGAACAACACAGTGATCCACTGCCGCAACGCCATTACCCGAGTGCCCCACGGCGTGACCAGCGCGGCGACGAACAGGCCCGCGCCGACCGCACCGGTCGCGATCGCGAGGCCGCCGAACGCTTGATCCAGCTGACCGGGACCGTAGAAGTAGTTGCGGTACAGCAGGATCATCGCGACCGTCATCAGCCCGAAGAAGAACCGCAGCGACCCGATCGCGGCGAGGCCGAGTGCGGCCTGCCGGCGTTCGCGGAGGTGCCGGCCGCCGTCGACGAGACCGGTCGCGATCGTGCGGAGGGCCTCGAGGATGCCGGGCTCGTCACCGTTCAGGTCCGGGCCGAGCTGGTCGCGCCGCAGCCGGAGCGCGAGGAGGGCGGCGGCCGTGTAGATGACGACGGTCAGCCCGAGGACGACCAGGTCGGAGTCGACGAGCAGCTTCACCCCGGCGCCGATCCCGCCGCCGATCAGGAACAACGCCGTACCGGACGTCGGGGTGACGGCGTTGGCCATCACGAGCTCGTCGCGCTCGACCACGTGCGGGAGACCTGCGGACAGGCCGGAGAGCAGGAAGCGGTTGACGCCGAGGGTGAGCAGTACGGCGAGATAGAACAGTGCACCGGCGTTCCCGGCCGCGACGATCGCGCCGACGCCGATGACGAGCGCGGCCCGGGTCAGGTTCGCCGCGAACAGGATCTGGCGGCGCGACCAGCGGTCCAGCAGTACGCCGGTGAACGGTCCGAGGATCGAGTACGGCAGCAGCGACACCGCGAACAGCCCCGCGATCGCCGCGGCGTCCGGCGCCCGCTCCGGCGAGAACAGCACGTACGACGCCAGCGCGACCTGGAAGACCCCGTCCCCACACTGCGACGTCAGCCGAACCGCAAACAGACGCCGGAAATCACGCCGCCGGAGAAGCGTCGAGAGGTCCCGCATAAACCGCACGACTGCACTGTAGCTATTCCGCTTGATGCAGGCGTTCGGCGGCGGTATCACCCCGCTTGCCGACCGGCTCGACGCCGGTGACCTTGCCGAGCCCGAGCAGGGGCATGTTGCCGTAGATGGTTTCGGTGTTGCCGGCCGGTACGACGTACGTCTCGTGCCAGATGCCGACCGCGCCGCCCTTGAACGACTTGCGGAAGTACTCGACCCAAGCGGGCCGATGCGTCCG
Source organism: Kribbella sp. NPDC055110 (assembly GCF_053607525.1). Lineage (NCBI taxonomy): Bacteria > Bacillati > Actinomycetota > Actinomycetes > Propionibacteriales > Kribbellaceae > Kribbella > Kribbella sp. NPDC055110. The sequence goes on along the minus strand of NZ_JBSGTS010000008.1, from coordinate 195,127 downwards.
GCCGGTGTCGTTCGCGAACGCCTGGAGCTTCTCCACCGACTCCCAGTACTGGATGAGCGTGATTCCACGCCACGTCGGCAGCGTCCGGAACCCGAGCAGCCCGCTGTCCTTGTCCTTCATCAGCTCGCGCAGCATCGGCCCCATCGCCCGCAGCACCGGCACCCACTCGCGCACCTTGACCAGCGAGTTGACCCGCATCCCGATCAGGAACACGACCAGCTCCCCGTCGTACGCCGCCGTCTGCCGCCCCTGAATCACGTCGCCCATGTCGTCCCCTCACGTTGTGGAGTTAGTCCACCACGACCCGGCGGGCGGCGGGAATTCAATCCTGTGTAAAGGCCGTCGCGGGACGCGCCGGAGCTGGTGGCATGGCCGCCGGGGAGCGATAGTGTCGTTCTGCCGGTGTCACGGTCCGTTGTGCACCGGTTACGATGGCTGCTCAGTTCTGAGCCGCAGCGCGGATGGGAATTTCATGGCTGAATCGCAGGATATCGACGTCATGTGCAGCCTCTGGGTGGGTGTCGGCCGCAAGCCGTGAGCCGGAGCGAGTATCCGCACCACCTGGCGATCACGCTGCGGTGGAAGGACAACGACGTCTACGGGCACGTCAACAACGTCGAGTACTACAGCTTCTTCGACACCGTGATCAACGACTTCCTGATCCGCGTCGGCGGGCTCGACATCCATCGCGGCGACGTGATCGGGTTGTGCGTGGACTCGCAGTGCACGTTCAAGCAACCGCTCGAGTTCCCGGGGGTCGTCGACGCCGGGTTGCGGTGCGGGCAGCTCGGCAACTCCAGTGTGCGCTACGAGATCGCCTTGTTCCGTGAGGGCTCGGACGAACCGGCCGCGACCGGCCGGTTCGTGCACGTCTTCGTCGGGCGGCACGATCGCGTCCCCGTCCCGGTGCCGGACGAGATCCGCGCGGCCCTCGAAGGGATTACGGGATGATCGTGCGCGGCGCCGTACTGCGGGAGATGGGCCTGCCGGCGCCGTACGCCGAATCGCGGCCGCTGTACGTGGAAGAGTTGGAGCTCGCGCCGCCTGGTCCGGGGGAGCTGCTGGTCCGGATCCGCGCGGCCGGGTTGTGCCACTCGGACCTCTCGGTGATCGACGGTTCGCGCCCGCGCGTGATGCCGATGCTCCTCGGTCACGAGGCGACGGGTTCGGTCGTCGAGTCGAACGCGCCGGGGTTCGCGGTCGGCGACGTGGTTGCTTGTGCCTTTGTGCCCGCGTGTGGCGGTTGCGGACCTTGTGCTGAGGGCAGGGCTGCGTTGTGCGAACCCGGGGCCGCCGCCAACGCCGCCGGCACGCTCCTGAACGGCGCCCGCCGCCTGTCCTCCGACGTGCACCACCATCTGGGTGTCTCCGGGTTTGCGGATCATGCGGTGATTTCCGCGCGTTCGGCCGTGAAGATCGATCCGTCGCTGCCACCCGAGATCGCCGCGCTCTTCGGCTGTGCCGTGCTGACCGGGGTCGGCGCGGTCGTCAACACCGCTCAGGTCAGGGCCGGTCGCAGTGCGGTCGTCTTCGGGCTCGGCGGCGTCGGACTGTCAGCGCTCCTCGGCGCTGTCCTCGTCGGAGCGCATCCGATTGTCGCCGTCGACGTCGTACCCACCAAGCTGGAGCTGGCGCAAGCGCTGGGGGCTACGGCTGTTGTGGATGCCCGAGACGCCGACGCCGTCGAGCAGGTACGGGCGGCGACGTCAGGCGGGGCGGACTACGCATTCGAGACGGTCGGGAGCGCGAAGGTGCTCGAGCAGGCGTACGCCGCCACGCGCCGTGGCGGGACCACAGTCACCGTCGGACTCCCGCATCCGTCGCAGACGTTCAGCGTGCCCGCGGTGAGCCTGGTCGCGGAGGAGCGCACGGTGAAGGGCTCGTACCTCGGCTCGTCGGTGCCGTCCCGCGACATCCCGCGGTACGTCGACCTCTACCGAGCCGGCCGCCTACCCGTCGACCGGCTGCTGACCGCGACGGTCGGGCTCGACGACCTCAATCAAGCCTTCGACGACCTGGCCGCCGGCGTGTCGATCCGTCAGGTGCTGCTCTTCTGAAGGTTCTCGGCGGCCTTCTGGAACGTGTGTTCGTTACGGTCCCGGGCCTCGTCGGTGTAGTTGTCACCGAAGAAGTCGGCGGTGGGGACCGGCCGGATCTCCAGCAGCCCGGACGTCTCGGGGTCGCCGGCGCCGAGGGCGTCCGCCGCGATACAGCGCCAGCCCCACTCGACCGCTTCCTCGCGGGACCCGACGTCGATCAGGCAGAACCCGGCGATCAGCTCCTTGGTCTCGGTGAACGGACCGTCGACCACCCGGCGCTTCCCGGCGTCCAGCTGCAGCCGGAAGCCGTGTGAGCTCGGCAGCAGCCCGTCGCCCGCGAGCAGGACGCCCTTCTCCGCCATCTCGGCCATCACCAGGCCCATCGCGGTCAGGCTCTCCTCGCTCGGCAGCTGACCCGCCTCGGACTCTTCGCTGGCCTTGAAAACCATCATGAAACGCATCGGAACCCTCCCAAGTCGACGTTAAATCCCGAGACGAATCTATACACCGGCATAGACCTTCGGGCAGGCTACGCACAGTGCGCCCCCACGCACGAGATGTGATGTGCCGCCCCGGAGTCCTTGAGGAGGACCCCAGTTATGCCCACCCGCCCCCGCCGGATCGGTGCCCTCGCCGTCGCCGGTGCCGTTGTTTTCGGAGCACTGGCCGTCGTCGTCGGTAACCAGGCCGACGCCCAGCAGCCCGCTCCGCTTCCCATCGACCAGCTGCTCGGCCAGGAGTTGCAGGGCAAGGCCGCGCTCGGCCGCGTCCAGTCCCGGCTCGCCGAGATCGCCGATCAGAACAAGTTGTCCACAGACCACCTTCGGCAGATCCTGGCGAGCGACCGCACCGCCTGGCTGGACCGCGCCGGCAAGCTGTTCTACCGGGAGCCCGGCCTGACTGCCGCGCAGAAGGCTCCCGAGGCGTCACCACGCTGGGCGCGTACGGCGGCCGCCGCCGCGACCGGCCCGGCGTTCGAGCTGCACAGCAAGCCGGGCTCGAATCGGGTCATTTACCTCGACTTCGACGGCCACACGATCACCGGTACGGCGTGGAACACCAACGGCAAGCCGTCCACCGTGAACGTCACGGCGTACGACACCGACGGGAACACCAGTAGCTGGAGTACGGCGGAGCAGGACGTCGTACGCGATGTCTGGGCTCGCGTCGCGGAGGACTACGCGCCGTTCGACGTGGACGTGACGACGCAGCAGCCGGCGCAGTCCGCGATCACGCGGTCCGGTGCGTCCGACCTGCAGTACGGGACGCGGGTGCTGATCGACCCGACCACCTGGTACCAGTCCGGTTGCGGTTGCGGCGGGGTCGCGTACGTCGGCGTGTATGACAACACCAGCCAGCACGACTACTACCAGCCCGCCCTGGTCTTCACGAAGGGCGTCGGGACCGGGGCGAAGAACATCGCCGAGGCGGCGGCGCACGAGGCGGGTCACAACGTCGGCCTCTCGCATGACGGCACCGCGTCCGTCGGGTACTACGCCGGTCACGGCTCCTGGGCGCCGATCATGGGCGTCGGCTACTCGAAGGCGATCAGCCAGTGGAGCAAGGGCGAGTACACCGGGGCGAACAACAAGGAAGACGACTTCGTGGTGATCGGCCAGAACGGGCTGGCGCTGCGGGCCGATGACTACGGCAACGGTACGTCGGATGCCACCGCGCTGACGCTCGGGACGAGTGTGAAGGGTGTGTACGCCGACGACTCCGACGTCGACACCTTCCGGATCGACCTCGCGGCCGGCACGTTCAATTTCGCTGCTGCCTCCGGCGGGGACCTGGACATCAAGCTCCAGTTGCTGAACTCGTCGGGTGGGGTCGTCGCCACCGCGGACCCGGCCTCCGGTCAGACCAACTCGGCCACCCCGACCGGGCTGAGCGCGAGCATCAGTCGCCAGGTCACGGCCGGCCGCTACTACCTCCGGATCGAGAACACCGGATACGGCAGCCCGCTGAACACCGGCTACTCGACGTACGGCAGTCGCGGCGCTTACACCGTCCGCGTCACCGCCGGCTGACCTTGAGCAACCCGGGGCCGTCGATCCCACCGAGATCGACGGCCCCGGGTTTTGGGGGGAACCCGCCCCGCGGGGGGGACGTGAGGAGGAACCCGTAGTGAACAGAATCCGCCGCACCGGCGCGCTTGCGTGTGCTGGTGCTGTTGTTTTCGGAGGTCTGGCTGTCGCGCTCGGCACCCAGGCCGATGCGCAACAGACACCGATCGACCAGTTGCTGTCGCAGCCGTTGGCCGGCGGCTCGGCGCTCGGAAAGGTGCAGTCGCGGCTGGCCGAGGTTGCCGCGCACAACGGTCTGCCGACGGACCAGTTGCGGCAGATCCTTGCCACCGACAAGACCGCGTGGCTCGATGCCGATAGCAAGCTGTTCTTCCGCGAGCCCGGCCTGACTGCGGCGCAGAAGGCTCCCGAGGCGTCACCACGCTGGGCGCGTACGGCGGCCGCCGCCGCGACCGGCCCGGCGTTCGAGCTGCACAGCAAGCCGGGCTCGAGCCGGGTCATTTACCTCGACTTCGACGGCCACACCATCACCGGTACAGCGTGGAACGCGTCGAAGGGCGTCGATCCCGTCAACGTCTCGGCGTACGACACCGATGGCGATCCGGCTAGTTGGAGCACGGCCGAGCAGGACGTCGTACACGAGGTATGGGCGCGGGTCGCCGAGGACTATGCGACCTTCGACGTGGACGTGACGACGCAGGAGCCGGCGCAGTCCGCGATCGACCGGTCGGGCGCGTCGGACGAGCAGTACGGGACGCGCGTACTGATCGATCCGGACACCTGGTACCAATCCGGGTGCGGTTGCGGCGGCGTGGCGTACGTCGGCGTGTACGACAGCACCAGCCAGCACGACTACTACCAGCCGGCGCTCGTGTTCACGAAGGGTGTCGGCACCGGTGCCAAGAACCTCGCCGAGGCGGCGTCGCACGAGGCCGGCCACAACGTCGGCCTGTCGCACGACGGCACGTCGACGGTCGGGTACTACCAGGGCCACGGCGCATGGGCGCCGATCATGGGCGTCGGGTACTACCGCGGCATCAGCCAGTGGAGCAAGGGCGAGTACGCCGACGCGAACAACAAGGAAGACGACTACGCGGTCGTCGGCTCGCACGGACTCGCACTGCGCGCGGACGAGGCCGGTGACACCGCCGGCGACGCCGCCGCACTGACCGTCGGTACGCCGGTGTCGGGCGTCATCGCGGCCGAGACCGACACCGACGTCTACCGCGTCGACGTGAGTGCTGCCGGCAACTACACCGCGACGGCAAGCTCCGCTCCCAGCGGTGGCAACCTCGACATCAAGCTGGACCTGCTGGACAGCTCCGGCGCGGTCGTTGCCTCGAACGACCCGGCCTCCGGACAGAGCGACGCCGGTACGCCGACGGGTCTCGGTGCGAGTGTTAGCGGCAGCCTTCAGCCGGGTACGTATTACCTGCGGATCGACAACGTGGGCTACGGCGACCCGCTGAACACGGGCTACTCGACGTACGGCAGCCGGGGCGCCTACACCCTCGGAGTTTCGCCCTCCTGAACCCTGTGGCTGGTCGGCCTCTGGCGGACCGACCAGCCACAGGCCGTTTCTACAGCGCGCGGTCGAGCGGAGCGGTCAGTGCGACCGGGCTGACCTCGAGCTGGTCGAAGCGCCAGCCCTTCTCGGTCCGGCGCGCGCGGTAGTGGTGTATCGCAGCCGCGATCGCCTCCGTCTTGTCGTCGAGAACGTAGACCGCGGTGTCATGTGCGCGCACGGTCGCGGTCTCGCCCTGGATCTCGATCACGAGGTTCGACTTGTTGTGCAGCGTGCGGACGTAGTCGTCGTGACGCTCCCGCGCGGTGTCGACGAGCGCCTGGATGCCCTCGACCTCGCCTCGGCGGGACCTGAGGACCACGTCCTCGGTGAAGAGGCGGTCGCTCTCGTCGTACCGGCGCTCGTCGATCCACAGGCTGTGGCGGTAGACCAGGTCGGCCAGCTCGCTGCGGTCGGCGAGCTCGCGGAGCAGGGTTTCGGTGGCGGTCATCGCGGAACTCCTTGAATTGTTAGTAGGGCTAACGTTGGCCCTACCAATGAATGTAGATCGTTAGTCCGACTAACGCAAGAGGCGTAGGCTAGCGCCATGGAGGACGGCGACGAACTGCGTTTCGACCGTGGCGCGGAGACACCGGAGCGCATCAAGGCGCAGCTGTCACGGCTGGTCGGGCTCACGGCGGCCCAGACCGCCCGCGCCTCCGGCGACGCGCTGCGTGCGGTCGGCGCGCACAAGGACCACTTCGTGGTGCTCGCTGCGCTCGCCGAGTTCGGTCCGGCGAGCCAATCGGCGCTCGCCGGCCGCGCCCGCGTCTACAAGAGCGATCTCGTCGCGGTTCTCAACGAGCTCGCGGACGGCGGCTGGATCCGCCGTACGCCGGACCCGGCCGACAAACGCCGCAACGTCATCACGATCACGGAAACCGGCGTACGGCGGCTCGCCGAGCTGGACCAGGTGCTCGCCGGCGTGAATGCCCGCATCACGGCGCCGCTGACCAGCGAGGAGCGCGATCAGCTGTTCGCGCTCCTCAACCGAGTCAACTCACACCTCGCAGGGCCGACTAGCTGATCAGGTGCTTGGCGGCCAGCTGGGCGAGGGCGGTCGCCTGGTCGGCCAGGACCGCATCGTCGAACCGGACGAGGCTCGAATGGTTCGACGGCGCTTCCTCCTCCGGGACGTCGTCCGGCCGGGCGCCGACCATCACGAACGTTCCCGGCACTTCGCGCAGCACCATCGAGAAGTCCTCGGCGCCCATCAACGGGTTGTCCAGCTGCTGCACCCGCTCCGCGCCGAACAAGTCGGTGAGGAGGTCCGCGGTTTCCGCCGTACGTCCGGCATCGTTGACCGTCACCGGGTACTGCGGGTCGAGCCGCGCCTCGACCGTGCATCCGTGCGCGGCCGCGATCCGCTCCGCCAGCGCCGGCAGTTCGCGGGTCAGCTGCTCGAGCATCGCGTCCGACAAGGTCCGGACGGTCGCGCCGAGCCGGGCCGTGTTCGGGATGACGTTGATCGCGACACCCGCCTCGAGCTGCGTCACCGTGATCACCACCGGGTCGAACACGTTCACCCGCCGCGTCGCGTACGTCTGCAACGCGAGCACCAGCTCCGCCACCACCGGCACCGGGTCGATCGTCTTGTCCGGCGATGACCCGTGGCCGCCCTTGCCGCGCACCGTGATGTGCAACTGGTTCGAACTGGCCATGATCGTGCCCGGACGCAGCTGGAACGTCCCCTTCGCCGCCTGCGACCAGACGTGCAACGCGTACGCCGCGATGGGCTTGTCGCCGGTGGCGTCGAGAAGGCCTTCCCGCAGCATGTACCCGGCACCGCCGAGGCCTTCCTCGCCTGGCTGGAACATGAAGATCACGTTCCCGTTCAGCTCCTCGCGGTGTGCACTCAGCAGCTGCGCCGCTCCCACCAGTCCCGTGGTGTGGAGATCGTGGCCGCAGGCGTGCATGTTCCCGTTCTCGGCCGCGTATGAGAGCCCGGTCTCCTCGACCACGGGCAACGCATCCATGTCGCCCCGCAGCAGCACCGTCGGCCCGGGGCGGCCGCCGCGCAGTACGCCGACCACCGAAGTCAGCTCCTTGCCGGTACTGACCTCCAACGGCAATCCGGCCACCGCGTCGAGCACCAGCGCCTGGGTCTTCGGCAGATCGAGACCGACCTCAGGAACCTGGTGCAGCTCCCGCCGTAGCTCGATCAGCCCGGGCGCGATCGCGGTGGCTTCCTCGATGAGACTCATCAGTTCGCTCCTTCGAATGCCCATTGGCCGATGTTCGCCACGGTTCCCGGCCAGAACGGAGTCGCCCCGCCCACCGCCACCGACTTGCTGGTCGCGGCGACGGCGTGGTCGGAGTACAGCGTCAGGACCGGCATGTCAGCCTGCCACAACGCCTGCAACTGGTTGTAGATCTGGTGCCGCGCGGCCGTCTTCGCCTCGGACTTGCCGGCCAGCAGCAGCTTGTCGCTCTCCGGCGAGTTGTAACCGGTCAGGTTGAAGGAGCCGGTCGAGGAATACATGTTCGACACGTCAGGGTCGATGTTGAAGGTCAGGCCCATCAGTACCATGTCGTGGTCCTTCGCCCGCGCCTTGGCCAGCGTGGTCGGGAAGTCGTAGTTGGTCTGGACGACGTTCAGGCCGATCGCCTTGAAGTTCTGCAGCAGGATGTCGGCCGACCGCTCCCGGATCTTGTTCCCGGTCGGTACGACGAAGTTGATCTTCCGGCTGAAGTCCCAGCCCGCCTCGGTGAGCAGCTTCTTGGCCAGCGCCGGGTCGTAACTGAACGTCTTCAGGCTCTTGTCCAGGAACGGGCTCTGGCTGGTGTACGGGCCGTCGATCACCTCACCGTTGCCGAGCAGCAGCTCGTCGACGATCTGCTTGCGGTTGATCGCATGCGCCAGCCCCGCCCGCATGCGGGGGTCCGCGAACGTCGTCACGTTGAACTGGATCGTCTGGAACCCGATGGTCGGGTTGACCTTGGTGGTCACGTCCTTGAACGCCTGGACCGTCTTCAGGTCCTGGAACGGGATGTTCCCGATCCCGCCGCCGGAGTTCATCATGATCGACCCGGTCTGCAGCTCACCGGCGAGGTTCGAGGCCGGCATGATCTTCATGATCAGCTTCGCGATCTTCGGAGCGCCGCCGTAGTAGTCCGGGTTGGCGGCGTACTCGATGCTCGCGTTCTGGGTGTACTTCGTGAACTTGTACGGACCGCTCGTGACGTCAGGCAGTTGCGCGAACTTGCTGTCGTCGATCTGCGCCGGTGCGGTCTTCGCCAGCACGTGCTCGGGCATGATCACCACCTTGGTGCCGATCATCTCCTTGACGTAGTTCGGGTCCACCGGGGTCTTCGTGGTGAACACGACCGTGGTGTCGTCCGGCGCGGTCAGCCCCGGTACGGCGGTCTGTCCCTTCGGAAGCTTGCCGGTGGCATCGACTCCGGTCAGGGTGGTGACGTTCCCGCCGAGGGTGGTGAGCGAGTCCCGGTTGGCGATCAGGTTGATCGTGTACACCACGTCCTTCGCGGTGATCGGCTGCCCGTCGCTCCACTTGGCGCCGGCGTGCAGCTTCACCGTGAAAGTCTTGTTGTCCTTGCTCTCCATCGACTCGGCCAGCTTCGGGACGAACTTCAGCGGCTCCGGCTGGTCCAGCAGCGTGTCCATCGCGAACCGGACGGCGAACTGACCGCCGACATCGGACTGGTTGATCGGGTTGAAGCTGGCCGGCGGATTCACCGTGCCGACGTACAGCGTGTCGCCACCGCCCCCGCCGCTGCCGGCAGTGCCCGTGCACGCAGTCGGTATCAGCAACAGGCCGATCGCGGCCAGTCCGGCGCTGAGCCGGTAGGTGGTCCGTGCAGACATAGCGGGTCCCTTCTCGACAAGGATGGGGGTCAGGTATCGGATCGGGACTCCATGGAGTCGCGCAGGCCGTCGCCGACGAAGTTGATCGCGAGCACGGCGAACAGGATCATCAGGCCCGGCGGGATCCAGATCCACGGCTGGCTGGACAGCACAGTGATCGACTGCGCCTCGCTGAGCATGTTGCCCCAGCTGGCCGCCGGCGGGCGGACGCCCATCCCGAGGAAACTCAGGCCGGACTCGAGGATGATCGCCTGCGCGACGCCGAACGTCGCGTTCACGACGATCGGCGACAACGCGTTCGGCAGGATGTGCCGGAACAGGATCCGCGGCGTGCGGTACCCCAGCGCCACCGCGGCCTGCACGTAGTCGCTGCCCTTGATCGACAGCACGCTGCCGCGGACCAGCCGGCCGATCATCGGCCAGGCCAGCGCACCGATCACCACGATGATCGTGAGCAGACTCGGCCCGAGCACGCTGACCAGGATCAGGATCACCATGAAGTACGGGAACGACATGAACACGTCGGTGATCCGCATGATCACCTGGTCCACCCAGCCGCCGTAGTACCCGGCCAGTAGACCGAGCAGGACGCCGATCACGACGTACACGACGACCGCTCCGACGCCGACGCTCATCGACACCCGGGCGCCGTAGATCAGCCGGCTGAGCACGTCCCGCCCGACCGAGTCGGTGCCGAGCAGATGCGCGCCCGACGGCGACGACTCGAACTTGTCGAAGATCTGGTTCGGGTTGTGCGGTGCCAGGAGCGGCGCCAGCGCGGCGATCAGCACCATCAGGACAACGACCACCAGTCCGGCGACCGCCAGCCGGTGCCGCCGGAACCGCCGGATCATCAGCCGGGTGGACGACTGGCCGGTCTCGGGCTCGCGGCGCTTATGCATAGGCAACCCTCGGGTCCACCACCGCGTAGGCGATGTCGGTGAGCAGGTTGGCGGCGAACACGGCGATCGCCGCGATCAGGTTGATGCCCATCAGTACGGCGTAGTCGCGGGCGCCGATCGACTGGATGGTCAGCAGCCCGATACCCGGCCACTGGAAGATCTGCTCGGTCACGATCGCGCCGCCGATCAGCGCGGACAAATCGATACCGATCACCGTCACGACCGGGATCAACGCGTTCCGCAGAGCGTGCTTGTTGGTGATGGTCGCCGCGCCGAGACCCTTCGCCTTCGCGGTCCGGATGTAGTCCTGGCCGAACGCGTCGATCATGCTCGACCGGACGTACCGGACCATGCCGGCCGCGACCGCGGTGGCGAGTACGACGACCGGCAGGACGAGATGCGAGACCCGATCGGCGAACCCGCCTCCGCGTCCCAGCGTCACCATGCCGCCGGTCGGGAACCAGCCCAGGGTGAGCGCGAAGACGTAGATCATCGCCAGGCCGAGGAAGAAGTGCGGCACCGAGATGCCGAGGAACGACGCCCCGACGACCCCGTAGTCGGCGGCCGTGTTGCGGCGGCGCGCTGCGAAGATCCCGATCGGTATCGCGATCAGGTAGGCGACGACGAGCGACGTACCCATCAGCAGCAGGGTCGGGCCGATCCGGTCGGCGATCAGCTGGGTGACGGGCTCGCGGTTCTGGAACGAGACGCCGAGGTTGCCGTGCAGCAGTTGGGTGAGCCAGTTGAGGTACTGGACGAAGACGGGCTTGTCGAGCCCGAGCGCGGCCTCGGTACGCGCGACGTCCTCGGGCGTTGCGGTGGGGGAGAGGTACAGGTCAGCCGGGCTGCCGGGCGCGAGGTTGATGATCAGGAAGTTGATCAGCGTCACACCGAGCAGGACCGGGATCCCGATCAGGATGCGCCGGACGAGGTAGGCAACCATCAGCTCGCCTCCTGGGCCAGCGGGAAGTGGCAGGCCACCTGATGCCTGGCACCTCCCGCGGCGTCCAGGGCCGGACTCTCGGTCCGGCAGAGGTCCTGTGCGTAAGGGCAGCGGGTGTGGAAGACGCAGCCGGGCGGGGGATTCGCCGGACTCGGTACGTCGCCCTCGACGATGATCCGCTCCCGGTCGCGCAGCCGCGGGTCGGGTTCCGGGTAGGCGTCGAGCAGGATCTCGGTGTACGGATGCCTCGGCCGGGCGAAGATCTCCGCGGTGGACGCGGTCTCCATCACCTTGCCCAGGTACATCACCACGATCCGGTCGCTGATGTACTTGATCGCGCCGAGGCCGTGGCTGATGAACACGTAGGTCAGGCCGAACTCGCCCTGCAGGTCCTTGAGCAGGTTCAGCACCTGGGCCTGGATCGACACATCGAGTGCGGACACCGGCTCGTCGCAGACGATCAGCCTGGGCTCGAGCATCAGCGCCCGCGCGATGCCGACCCGCTGCCGCATCCCGCCGGAGAGCTCGTGCGGGTAGCGGTCAAGGGAGAGCTTCGGGAGCCCGACGGTGGCGAGCATCTCGGCCGCCTTCGCCCGCGCGCCGGCGCGATCGAGGCGCTTGTGCGCGATCAACGGCTCGGCCAGCAGATCACCGATCCGGATCTGCGGATTCAGCGACGAGTACGGATCCTGGAACACCATCTGCAGCTCGGTCCGCAACCGCCGCATCCGCGCGGTCGACAGCGTCGCGATATCGGTCCCGTCGAACAGCACCGAGCCCGAGGTCGGCGGCTCCAGCCGTACGACGGCACGCCCGGTGGTGCTCTTCCCGCACCCGGACTCGCCGACGATGCCCACCGTTTCACCCGGGTACACGTCGAAGGTCACACCGTCGACAGCGCGCACGTGTCCGACCGTGCGGGCGACGACACCTTTGCGGATCGGGTAGTACCGCTTGAGATCTCGCACCTGCAGTAGGGGGCCGACGTCTTCCACTACCGTCATACCGGGACCGCCGTTTCGGTTTCGTCGTACAGCCAGCAGCGGACCGAGTGCGCCTCGCGGCTTGCCAGCGGGCGGAGGGCCGGGAGGTCCGTCGTACAGCGGTCCATTGCCTGCGGGCAGCGCTCCCGGAAGCGGCAGCCTTGCGGTAGGTGCAGCAGGCTCGGTACGGAACCGGCGATCGGGGTGAGGCGGTCCCCGGCCGGGGTGGTGATGTGCGGGATCGACTTCAGCAGGGCGACCGTGTACGGGTGCTTGGGCTGGTCGAACAGCGTGTAGACATCGGTCTCCTCGACGACCTGCCCGGCGTACATCACCGCGACCCGGTCGGCCATCTCCGCGACCACGCCGAGGTCGTGCGTGATGAAGATCGTCGCCGTACCGGTCTCCGCGCTCAGCTCCCGCATCAAGCGCAGGATCTGCGCCTGGATCGTCACGTCCAGCGCCGTCGTCGGCTCGTCCGCGATGATCAGCTTCGGCCGGCAGCTCAACGCCATCGCGATCATCACCCGCTGCCGCATCCCGCCGGACAGTCGGTGCGGATGGTCGTCGACGACCGCGTCGGCCCGCGGGATGCCGACCTTCTCCAGCAGCTCGATCGCCCGTTGCCGGGCCTGCGCCTTGGTCAGCCCGAGATGCAGGATCATCGTCTCGGCCAGCTGGTCGCCGATGGTCAGCACCGGGTTCAGCGACGTCATCGGCTCCTGGAAGATCATCGCGATCGCGTGCCCGCGGATCCGCCGCAACTCCGGCTCCGGCATCCCGGCCAGGTCCTGGCCCTCGAACATCACCGAGCCCTCGGTGACCCGGCCGTTCCCGGGCAGCAGCCCCATGATCGACAGCGCGGACACCGACTTACCGCTGCCGGACTCGCCGACCAGGCACAACGTCTCCCCGGCCGCCACGCTGAATCCGACTCCGTCCACCGGCGTGACCGGACCCTGATCGGTCGTGAACTCCGTCCGCAGGCCGTCGACCCGCAGCAGGGTGGACGCAGTGACAGCAGGCGTAGTGACAGAAGGCGTAACTGACAAGCGATCCTCCGTGGGGCGTCGAAGAACTCACTGGCCGGAGCCGGAACAACGGCTCTGGACATTGGATACTGTCATCCGCGCACTCAGGATGCTCCTCCCTCCGCGTATTCGATCAAATCCTTGTCATGACATCGCAGGGAACTTGCGTGACGGCCGTGACGCATGCGGGGATTTTGAGTTGTGGACGACGTAGATTTCCTGCTGATTAACGCTTTACAGCACCGGCCGCGTGCGAGCTGGTCGCAGCTCGAGGCGATCGTCGGCTGTGACGCGTCGACGCTGTCGCGCCGCTGGAGCCGACTCGTCGACAGCGGCCTCGTCTGGAGCTCGTGCTTCGCGGTGAGCCCAGGTGATCCGGATCGCCCGGACGGTCGCTTCGACTCCGCGGTGCACCCGTTGACCGGCGTCCTCGCGCTGGTCGAGGTGTACTGCGCGGCCGGCAGCCGCGAGAGCGTCATCGCCGGGATCGCGAAGACGCCGTCGGTGCTGACCGTCGAGTGCACGTCCGGCGGACCCGATCTGATCCTGACCTTGTCCTGCCCGTCGGTCGCCGAGGTCGACGCCTACGTCGCCACGGAGCTGGCCGCGGATCCCGGCGTACGGCGGACCCGGACCCACTTCACCCGTACGTTCTTCAAGGAAGGAACGAGCTGGCGGCCCGGCATCCTCAGCGAACGTCAGATGAAGGCACTGCAGGCGTTTCCGGCGACCGGCATCGACGCGCCTGCGATACCGACCCGCCTGCATGAGCTCGTCATCAACGCCCTGGCTGGTGACGTGCGCCGATCCGCGACGTCGATCGCCGACGAGATCGGGCGGAGCGTCGCCACCGTCACCCGCGCGATCGGGCAGATCCTGCATGCACCCTGGGCTCGCACGCGGGTCGACTTCGCGCACAACCTCGTCGGCTACAACGCGTCCGTGATGGTGTGGTTCAGCGTGCCGCATCATCAACTGGAGATGGTCGGCGCCGGTCTCGCGCTGATGCCGGAGACCCGGATGTGTTGCTCGGTGGTCAGCCGCGCCAACCTGGCCGTCACCTTCTGGCTCCGCACCCTCCGTGATCTCGACGCCGTCGAATCCAAGATCGCCCGCGCCTTCCCCATCGCACGAACCGAAGAACGCTGGCTCCTCCCACGCTTCCCCAAACGCCTTGGCCACACCCTCACCCCCACCGGTCACCACGCCGACTTCATCCCACCAACCCAGCCCTTGCCCACAGCCGACTCCTGACCACTCATCCAGACGCGACGGCATCCTGCAGCACACGACCCAACTGGCTGCTGCCGGCTCTTGGCCAGTCCCAGGACGCGGAGCTGGCTCAGTTGCTTCGTGTGCAGGAGTTCCGCGGCGACCCGGAGCTTGCCACCGCGCGTACGACGGTTGTCTGGAGCAACCAGCCATCGCTCAACCGGCCGTTCGGCTCACGCCCGAGGCAACCAGCGAGCCATGTGCGGGATGGGGACGGGTGGGCGATGTGTTGGGAGTTGCGAGGTGTCTGAGGGTTGGGGGTGTGATGCCCGACAGGGCTGTCTGGTGGGGTGAGGGCGCGCGGCTCGGTGTGGGTGGAGGGAGGGTGCAGTCGTCGGGGCTTCTGGTGGGGGCTGGGGTCAGTGGGCTCGTCGGGGTGGGACAGCTGGATTCGGCAGTGAGGGTCTCGTGGTGGAGGTGGGTGAGGATCTGGTGGGCGGTTGCCTTGGAGTGTTCGGTGGCGAGGCCGGGTGGGTTGAGTTCGTAGGTTTCCAGGTGGGCCAGGCCGGAGCGGAGGATCGACTCCAGGCGGGATCGGGTGTCGGCGCCGGGTGGTTCGAGGTCGGGGAGACGGGTGGAGTTGTAGACGAGGTCGAGCAGGACCGGCAGTTGGCCGGCGGCGGTTTGCCGGTTGAGGAGGCTGAGGGTCTCGCCGGGTGGGAGGCCGTTGCGGGTATCGAGGTCGGTGGTGAGTTCGCGGACGGCGGGGACGAAGGCGGCGTAGTACCCGTCGGACCGGACGGAATCGATGCCGGGGGCAACCTTGTCGATGCCGAGTCGGTGGATGAAGTCGTCGAGGTGGTCCTGGGCCCAGGCTTCGGTGACACCTTCCTCCAGTTGGCGGCTGCCGAGTTTCGTGAAGGCTTCGCGGGCTGCTTCCTGGGTGGCGTCTTCAGGGCCGAGGAAGTGCGCGTGCTCGTGGAGCAGGGTGGCCAGGGACTCGCGGTAGGCGATCAGTGTTTGAGTCGGACGTTGCGCGCCCGCGTGTTCGTAGAGGTGACGGAGTGGGTCGACGATCGACTCGCGATCGAGGTAGAGGGTGCCGTCCCAGTGGGCGAGGCCGAGCATGGCGCTCGACGACTCGATGATGTGACCGTTCCAGGCGGAGCGTTCCGCGCCGGCGAGTGTGCGAGCTGTCTCCCCGCTCATCGCGAACAGCTCGAGGACCGAGGTGGGGTGGGGCGCCACCGCCGTTGTCGTCACGAGCGGAACGCGATCGCGAGCCGCACGAGGGAGTCGGCGGTGCGGCGGATTCGCACCCGATCCTGCGGGTCCTCGGCCTGCGCCGCGAGCCGCCCAAGCTCGGTGATCAGCCAGTCGGCCCGCGCCTGCCGCTCAGCCCGCGCCTGCGTGGAGGCTCGTGCTTGCGCGGTGGGTCGTGCCTGCGTGGAGGCTGGTGCGTGCGCGGTGGGTCGTGGCTGCGCGGTGACTGGTGCCTGCGCGGTGACTGGTGCCTGCGCGGTGGCTGGTGCCTGCGCGGTGCCAGGCGGCGGGTCGAGTGGTGCGTGCGGGGTCGCGTGGGTCGGCGTACCGATCGAATGGTCCATGAGATGTCCTCCCGAGTCGTGAAGTCGGCGGAGAACATACGGAGATCAGACCCCAAATCTGCAGGCCACTTTGGAACTGTGGATAACCCCGCGCGGAGGCGCACCACCCCGACCACAAACCCGCCAACAAGACCGGATATCCGGCCCTCCTGTCCGATGCGTGGGTGAACTGCAGGCCCGTGAGACAGGTTCTGGTGGGCTGGCACCTGGTATTCCCTGTCCGCAGCCCCCAGAAGGTGTCTGTCCCCTCGGCAACCGGCCGCCTGTGCTCACCGTGCTCACCGTGCGGACGCAGTCCGCCGAAACGGCATCTCGACAGGACATATACGTCAACTACCTGCCGCCGCGCGCCGGCGGCAGGCTGGATCGCCGGGGCAGTGGACGTATACGTACTGTCGACCTGACAACATCCGCAGCACCCACGCCCAAGGCCCCGGGCAACGAGGGGCCAGCCGAGGCGACCGGGGTGACTGGGGACGATGGCTGGTCATTTCAGGTGGGCCGCAGTCCCCAGTCCCAGTCCCAGTCCCCAATCCCGGTCCCTGGACCGGGCCTGGACTTGGGATCTGGCCACCCTCGGCCATACCGACCCACACATCCAACACAAGACCGGATATCCCCTCGTGTTGGGGGTTCTCCCCTGGTGTACGAGCAGAGAACCCACCATTCGAGGGGATATCCGGCCTTGTGACTGAGGTGTAGGAGGTCGCCGGTTTTAGCGGCGGCGCCAGGCTGCAGCTCGGCAGGATGTGTCGGGTGGACGGGTAGTGCACCTGGGCGTGAACGTGCCTGTGCGTACAGCGTTTCGCCGGCGCACTACCTGTCGAGCGTGCACATCTCACCGCCGTGGGCGGGTGGTCGGGGAGGTTAGAAGAGCGTCGGTGGTTCGGGTTCGACGGGCTCGGGGAGGGGCGGGAGGGTGGGGATGGCGGCGGCGACGGTTGCGTGGAAGTGGCGGGCGAGGTTCAGGGCTTCGACGTTGTCGGGGGTGTGCAGGAAGATCGTGGGGGAGCGGCCCTCGGAGAGCCAGGTGACGACCAGGTCGACGAGGTACGCCCAGCCGGCGACGGTTTCGGCTACGGAGTCGCGTCCGATGTAGCGGACGATCGGATGGCCGGTCAGGGCGCGGGTGCGGCGGGCTACTCGTGGCTTCTTCATCCAGGCGTCGCGCTCGGCGAGGCTGGTCGGGCGCTGGGCGAAGAGTGTGCCGGTGTCGAACGGGATCCACTCCGCGTTCGCCCGCGCGAGCACGCGTTCGAGGTTGACCGCGGCGCGGGGGTCTTCGAAGAAGTCGCGGTGCCGGACCTCCACGGCGTACCGGTGTTCGCGGGGTGCCTGGTGGAGGAACGCGGCGAGGGCGCCGAGGTCGGTCGGCGCGAACGCGGCCGGCAGCTGGATCCAGACCGCGTGGTTTCGGGGTCCGAGCGGCTCGATGGCGGTGAGGAATGCGCGGAGTACGGCGTCGACGTTGTTGAGGCGGCGTTCATGGGTGATGACCTGCGGCAACTTCACCACGAACCGGAAGTCGGGCGGCGTCTGCGCGGCCCAGGAAGCAACCGTCGACGCGGACGGTGTTGCGTAGAAGGTGGTGTTGCTCTCCACCGCGTTGCACCACGAGGCGTACGAACGCAACTTGTCCCGGGAAGGCTGCGGCCACGCGGCATGAGTCCACTGCGCGCAGCCGACGTACAGAGGCATGTTCAAAGCCTACGAACGTACTGGCGGCAGACATGCACGCGGGAGAACCGCTCACGCATCGAAGCCTCAGCCGAGATCGGCGCATGCAAGAACGCCGTGACCACCTTCCCCGGCGCCTCGAAGCCGTCGGCGTCGTCCTGCGAGGACTTGTAGACATGGAGATAGCGGAAGTTCTCCGTGAACCCCGACCGCCGATACCAGTCGTTCGCGGACGCATCCCCGCGCGTCCATGCATCCAGTACGTCGACCTGAAGCCGAGGGAGAGCCGCGTCGAGCAGCCGCGTGCCCAGACCGCGGCGCTGATACGAGGGATGGACGGCGAGGACGTCGATGGTGGCACGGTCCGTGAAGATCTCGACGTCCATCAGGCCGACCACCGTGTCGTCGTCGACGGCCACGAGACGATGTGCCGGGTTGTCGAAGACCGGGCGCTGCGTCACGACGTCGTCGTAGTACTCGGTGCTGAAGAAGCTCAGGAGGCGGCAGCGCAGCCAGCTGGTTGCGTCGGAGTTGTGGTACTCACGGATGTCGGTCATCCGGCGTCATGATGGCACGCTGCCCCGGCACCCGGGGTGGGTGTCGGGGCAGCGTTCGGTGCCGAGGGGTCAGCGCTCTACTTCGCCGCGGATGAACTTCTCGACCAGGTCGCGGCAGACGTCGTCGGCGTACTGCTCCGGCGGCGACTTCATGAAGTACGACGACGCGGACAGGATCGGGCCGCCGATGCCGCGGTCCTTGGCGATCTTCACCGCGCGGATCGCGTCGATGATGATGCCGGCCGAGTTCGGCGAGTCCCAGACCTCGAGCTTGTACTCCAGCGACAGCGGTACGTCGCCGAAGTTGCGGCCCTCGAGCCGGATGAACGCCCACTTGCGGTCGTCCAGCCAGGCCACGTAGTCCGACGGGCCGATGTGCACGTTGCGCGGGTCGATCTCGTCGCGCAGCTGCGACGTGACGGACTGGGTCTTGCTGATCTTCTTGGACTCCAGCCGCTCGCGCTCGAGCATGTTCTTGAAGTCCATGTTGCCGCCGACGTTCAGCTGGTACGTCCGGTCCACGGTGACACCGCGGTCCTCGAACAGTTTGGTCAGCACGCGGTGCGTGATGGTCGCGCCGATCTGCGACTTGATGTCGTCGCCGACGATCGGCACGCCGGCCGCGGTGAACTTGTCGGCCCACTCCTTGGTGCCGGCGATGAACACCGGCAGCGCGTTCACGAACGCGACACCCGCGTCGATCGCGCACTGCGCGTAGAACTTCGCCGCCTGCTCCGAACCCACCGGCAGGTAGCAGACCAGCACGTCGACCTGAGCTTCACGCAGAGCTGCGACCACGTCGACCGGCGACGCGTCGGACTCGGTGATGGTCTCGCGGTAGTACTTGCCGAGGCCGTCGAGGGTGTGACCGCGCTGGACGGTGACGCCGGTCGGCGGTACGTCGCAGATCTTGATCGTGTTGTTCTCGCTGGCGCCGATCGCGTCGGCGAGGTCCAGGCCGACCTTCTTGCCGTCGACGTCGAAGGCGGCGACGAACTCCACGTCGCGGACGTGGTAGTCGCCGAACTGGACGTGCATCAGACCGGGGACGCGCTCTTCGGGCTTCGCGTCACGGTAGTAGTGCACGCCCTGGACGAGCGAGCTTGCGCAGTTGCCGACACCGACGATCGCTACACGGATCGAGGTCATCTGGAATCTCCTTGGATAGGCGGTTGGTGCTGTTCAGGGGGCCGCTGTTGGCGCCGCTCGCCGTC
Organism: Kribbella sp. NPDC055110; assembly: GCF_053607525.1. NCBI lineage: Bacteria > Bacillati > Actinomycetota > Actinomycetes > Propionibacteriales > Kribbellaceae > Kribbella > Kribbella sp. NPDC055110. Next base: position 175,545 of record NZ_JBSGTS010000008.1, on the reverse strand, counting down.
GATCAGCTCGTTCAGCCAGCGGACCTCGCGCTCGGCCGACTCCAGGCCGTGCCGTTGCAGCTCGAGGGTGTAGGCGTCGACCCGCTCCGCCGTCCGGCTCATCGCCGCCCGGAAGTTGGCCAGCCGCTCCTCCATCCGGGCCCGGCGGCCCTCGAGGATGCGCAACCGGGTGGCCGGATCGGTCCGGCCGAAGAACGAGAAGCGGACGCCGAACGTGTCGTCCTCCCAGGCCGACGGGCCGGCTTCGTGCATCGCGTGTGCGAAGTAGTCCTTGCCGTCGGCGGTGATCGTGTACACGATCTTGGGCCTGCGACCCGACTCCGGCGTCCCGGGGTCGGCTGTGATCAGCCCGTTGCGGAGCATCGCCTTCAGACACGGGTACAGCGATCCGAACGACAGCACGCGTCCCCAGCCGAACTGGGCGTTGACGCGCTTGCGGAGCTCGTAACCGTGCATCGGCGCTTCGTGCAGCAGACCGAGTACGGCGAGCTCCAGGACCCCACTGCGGTTTCCCATGAGCCACCTCCCTCGGTCCAGTTTGTCATGACCTGATGTATCGGTTCGATACATCAGGTCGCCACTGTAAGCAGACCGGTGGCCTGTGGACAACTCTTGACAAACCAGACCTTTGTCACCTTCGCCGAGCGGCACGCCCAGGAAACCTGTTACGTCAGTCGCCGATCTGCGTTAATCGAATGACACTCAGCGTCGTAGCCCGGGAGCGGACGGTAATGACCGACAGTCATGGGAAGCACGCCAAGTCCGAGGTGGAAGCCGAGGGCGCCCTCGCCCGGCTGGCGCTGAGGTTCACCGCGTTCACCGAGAAGTGGCTGCCGGACGCGTTCGGGTTCGTCCTGGTCGGCACGTTCGTGGTGCTGTTGTTCGGACTCGTCACCGGCGAGCCGCTGCTGAAACGACCCGACGACCCGGCCGCGACCAAGGGTTTCGGGATGATCGATGCCTGGGGCATCGGGTTCTGGTCGCTGATCACGTTCACGCTGCAGATGGCGATGATCATCATCGGCGGGTACGCCGTCGCGACCAGCGGACCGATCGCCCGGTTGATCACCCGGCTCGCCCGGATTCCCAAGAGCCCGCGGACCGCAGTCGCTTTCGTCGCCGCGGTCGCGATGCTGGCGTCGTACCTGAACTGGGCCTTCAGTCTGATCTTCGCGGCGATCCTCGCTCGCGAGGTGGCCCGCAACGTGCCGAAGGCGGATTATCGCGCGCTCGGTGCGATGGCGTTCCTCGGGCTCGGGACCGTGTGGGCGCAGGGGCTGTCCGGCTCCGCGGCGCTGCAGGTGGCGAGCGCGAGCAGCAGTCCGCCGCCGGTGCAGGAGGTGATCAAGGCCGGCGGTCATGCCAGCGGCCTCATCCCGCTCAGCGACACGATCTTCACCTGGCAGGCGGTCGTCGCGACGTTGATCGTGTACGCCGTCGGCGTCGGGATGGCGTGGTTCGTCGCGCCGGGCGAGGGCAATGCGCGGACCGCGGAACAGATCGGGATCGAACTCAAACCGCTCATCGGCCGCGGGTCGGCGTACAACGGTCAAAGGAGCGAGACGCGTAGACCCGGTGATTGGCTCGAGCATTCACCACTGTTCAGTTTGCTGATCGTCCTGCTCGGCGCGGTCTACCTCGTCCGCTACTTCAGTGGGAAGAGTTTCTTCAACGCGCTGGACCTCAACACGGTCAACCTGATCCTGTTCCTGCTCGCGATGCTGCTGCACTGGCGGCCGTGGCGGATGGCGCGTGCGGTGCGCGACGGTGCTCCCGCGGCAGCCGGCGTACTGCTCCAATTCCCCTTGTACGGCGGGATTTTCGGGATGATCGCGTACACCGGGATCTCGGCGCGCCTCGCCGGGTGGCTGGTGCACGCGAGCAACCAGTTCCTGTTCCCGCCGCTGGTCGCGATCTACTCGTGCGTCCTCGGCATCTTCGTCCCGAGCGGTGGCAGCAAGTGGGTGATCGAGGCGCCCTACGTGCTGCAGGCGGCGAACGAACTGCGGGTCGACTCGGGCTGGATGGTCGTCGTCTACGACCTCGGCGAGGCGAGCGCGAACCTGCTGCAGCCGTTCTGGATGCTGCCGACGCTCGCCATCCTCGGCCTCAAGGCGCGCGACATCATGGGCTACACGTTCACGATGTTCCTGGCCTGCTTCCCGGCCGCGCTGATCGCCGTGACTTTGCTCGCACCGCACGTCACGGGGTAACCGTTTGCAGCGACTTTGGGTCCGGCCGGACCTGCTTGCTAGCATCCGGAGCGGATTCGGGCCTGTTACCACACCCACCGTAGTCTGTGGGGCAATGACTTCAGCGAGATCGTCGAGGATTGCACAGTGAGTGAAGCTCGTAGGAAGGCCGCCCCGCCGCGCAGGCGGAAGAAGCACTGGGCGGTCCGGGTGCTCGGTTGGCTGACCGCACTCGTCTTTCTCGGCATCATCGGCGCGGTCGCGGCCTTCTTCGTCATCTACCAGACGACGAAGATCCCGGACCCGAACAAGGAGTTCGCCACCAACACCACCACGGTGAGCTACTCCGACGGCAGTCAGCCGCTCGGCTCCTTCTACGAGCAGAACCGGCACACCGTGCCGCTGTCGCAGATCCCGAAGCGCGTCCAGGACTCGGTGATCGCGGCCGAGGACCGGACGTTCTGGACCAACCCGGGCATCTCGCCGAGCGGCATGGTCCGCGCGGCCGTGAACATCGCCCGCGGTCAGCAGTTGCAGGGTGGTTCGACGATCACCCAGCAGTACGTGAAGATCATGTACCTGACCCAGGAGCGGACGGTTTCCCGCAAGCTCAAGGAACTGTTCATCGCCACCAAGCTGGGCCGGCAGCAGGACAAGAGCAAGACGCTCGAGGGCTACCTGAACACGATCTACTTCGGCCAGGGCGCGTACGGCATCGCCGCCGCGGGGGCCACCTACTTCGATGTGAAGGATCCGAACAACCTGTCCGTCCAGCAGGCTGCTCTGCTCGCGACGGTGCTGAACAACCCGACGCTGTTCGACGTCACGGACCCCGACCCCCGGACCAAGGCGCGGATCATCGAGCGGTACCACTACGTCCTCGACGGCATGCAGCAGATGGGCACGATCACGGCGGCTCAAGAGAAGCAGTACGCCAACAGGCTCCCGGACCTGTCGAAGATGAAGAAGAAGAGCAGCCGGTACGCCGGCCCGAACGGCTTCCTGCTCGACATGGCTCGCAAGGAACTGGTGCAACGCGGCTTCGACGAGGACGCGATCACCGGCGGCGGCCTGAAGGTGACCACCACCTTCAATTACAGCCAGCAGAAGAAGATCCTGGCCGCCGCCAAGGAACAGCCGAAGAAGAACGCCGGCTTGCACGTCGGGATGGCCGCCGTACAGCCGGGCACCGGTCAGTTGCTGGCGATGTACGGCGGACCGGACTTCCTGAAGAGTCAGTTGAACTGGGCCACGACCAAGGCGAGACCGGGTTCGTCGTTCAAGCCGTTCGCGCTGGCCGCGGCGCTGAAGGACGGGAAGACGCTCTGGGACATCTACCAGGGCGACAGCCCGATCGTGGTCAAGGGGCAGAAGTTCGGCAACGAGCTCAGCACCGACTACGGCGACGTCACGCTGATGAAGGCGACCGAGCAGTCGATCAACACCGCCTTCTACGATCTGGTCGACAACGCCATGGAGAACGGCCCGGCGAAGGTGGTCGACGCTGCGGAGGCGGCCGGCATCCCGGCGTCGAAGACGCTGGAGAAGGACAGGGGCGCACCGGCAACGGTGCTCGGGCCGGACGCGTACGCATCGCCGGTCGACATGGCCAACGCCTACGCGACGTTCGCCGCCGAGGGCAAGTTCACGCCGCTGCACGTGATCAAGGAAGTCCGCGGCCCGGACGGCAAGGTGCTGTGGTCGGACGCGAGCGTCATGAAGCAGCAGAAGCAGGCCTTCACGCCGGAGATCGCCAACCTGGTGAACTACGCCCTGCAAAACGTGGTCAAGAAGGGCACCGGCACCGGCGCCAAGGACCTGGACCGTGCGGTGGCCGGCAAGACCGGCACCGCCGGTGGTGTCGCGGTCGAGGACCGCGCGGCGAACGCGAAGTGCGACGGCTGTAAGGACGGCTCGGCGACGCTGACGTCGTGGTGGACGGGCTACACGCCCCAGGAATCCACCTCGGTGCTGTACCGGGCCGGCGCGACCGGTGAATCGGACCTCGACCCGTACAGCAACGACCCGGCCTTCTTCGGTGGCAACTGGCCGCTGCAGACCTGGCTGGCGTTCATGAAGACGGCCCTCGACGGTGTGCCCCAGGCCGAGTTCAACGCTCCGGACAAGGACCAGATCAAGGACACGTCGACCCCGACGTACACGCCGCCTCCGAGTACGCCGCCGCCGAGTACGCCTCCACCCAGTACCCCGCCTCCGAGTACGCCGCCGCCGAGCACCCCGCCGCCGAGCACGCCGACCGGCAGGCCGACGAAGACCAAGCCGACGCAGACGACGACAACTCCGGTCATCCCGTCATTGCCGACCGGTGGGCCGACCAAACCCACCGATACGCCCAGAACGCCTGCCGGCAGTCAGTAGCGTCTGGGCACGGCTCCGGCCGGTGCATCCCGGATGAGGGACGATAGGGCTGTGACTCGGGCGGACTGTGGTGTGCGGCGGTGGTGGCGTGTTTGAGCGCTCCGCTGCCGGTGAGCCCCGGCCGCGGCGGGCTCGACGGGCGCGGGTCGACGGGGTTGGCTGGCAGCGGTGGATGCCGACGCCGCTGGCCCGGGAGGTGCTCGGGTGGTGGCTGGTCACCCGGGTGGCGCTGTTCGTGCTGTCGCTGTCCGCGCCACTCATGTTCAACCGGGGCAGCGACTACCCGAACGTGTGGAAGGCCTGGCTGCAGTGGGACGTCTGGCACCTGAAGGCGGTCGCCGAGTTCGGCTACAACAACGGTGAGCCGTCCGGTGCGCCGCTGGCCGCGTTCTTCCCGGGCTTCCCGTTGCTGGTCCGGCTGGTCAGCTACACGGGTATCGGCTACGTTGCCGCGGGCATCGTGGTGTCGGCAGTCGCCAGCGCCGTGGCGGGCGTGTACCTCGCGCGCCTGGCGCAGTACGAGTTCCCGGAGCTGAAGGGCATCGGCCCGAACGCGGCGATGATCTGGTACGGCGCTCCGGTCGGGGTCTTCCTCGCGGCCGGGTACACCGAGGCACTGTTCTGCGCCTTCGCGTTCCCCGCCTGGCTGGCCGCACGACAGGGACGCTGGGCGCGTGCCGCCGTCTTCGTCGCGCTGGCGTCCACAGTGCGGGTGTCCGGGCTCTTCCTGATCTTCGCGCTGCTCGTCGAGTTCGTGACCTCGAAGAAGCGTGACTGGCTGTCGCTGCCATGGCTGGCGCTGCCCGTCGTACCGGTCCTTGGCTTCATGGCGTACCTGAAGCAGATCCACGGCTCCTGGTTCGCCTGGCAGGACGCGCAGGAGAAGGGCTGGGCGCGGGAGTTCACCTGGCCGTGGATCTCGCTGATGCATACGTTCGAGGCCGCGAGCAAGGGCCACTTCCCGGCTGACCGCAGTGACTGGACCTGGATGTTCCGGGCCGAGCTGGTCACGCTGTTCGTCGCACTGGTGCTGCTCGCCTGGCTGTTCTGGCGCCGGTCCTGGGGTGAGGCAGCCTGGGTCGCCGCCACGATCGGTGCGTTCTGTACGTCGTTCTGGATCTACTCACTCACCCGGGCCACCCTGCTGATGTGGCCGCTGTGGATCGGCCTTGCGGTCCTGGCCAGACGCAGACCGTGGATCGGCCGCCTCTACCTGGCCGTGGCGATACCCCTGGCGGCCATCTGGGCGGCCGGCTTCTTCACCGGCCGCTGGTCCGGCTGAGTAGTTCTGCTCAGGCGCTGGACCTGTCCCGTACCTACCGTGGTGCCATGGAAGCCCGGACGATCGGCAGGGTCGCCCTGCAGGCGGTCTTCGTCGGCGTGATGGCAGGGGTCGCGTACGCGCTGATGCGTCAGTTCGGTGCGCCGCTGTGCCCGCCGACCGGGGTGAGTTGCGCGGTGGAGAACGGTGGCGCGCTGTTCGCCGTACAGCTCGGGGGTGTGGCGACGGCTCTGGCCCTGCCCGTGCTGGCGTTGCGGGCCGGTCTCGGGTGGGTGTTCGCGGTCGTCACGACGGCCGGAGTGCTGGCCGTGAACCTGGTCTGGTTCCTGTCGTTGTCCGACATGCGGACAGTTCTGGGCTGAGGCAACCCTCGGCAGGGTTCGAGCGTCGATAGGGATGAAGGGGTGGCAGTCCGGGCGGGGACCGCCACCCCTCATTAAGTTCCGTCGGAACCTCTCAGGGGCAGGCTCCGGCGGTGGACCACAGCGAGGGCGACGGCAGGTGCCGCCGCCCTCGGGTCATGTTCAGCCGTAGTTCCGGTCGATCGGCTGGGACGGGGTCGGGCTCGGCTTCGCCTCGGCGACGCGCTGGTCGCTCGGGTGGGTGCCGGTCTCGACGCCCTTCAGCGTGCCGAGCAGTTCGATCTCGGACAGCGTGACCCCGTCGGCGCCTGCCGCCGGGGTGAGCACCAGCCGGTACTGCGTGTACGCCTTGGGCGAGCTGATGCTGAAGGACCTCGTGTACGACGCCCACGCCCAGCTCTGCCCGGTACGGCGGTCGACTGTCGTCCACGTCGTACCGTCGTTCGAGCCCCCCAGCGTCCACGCCGACGGACCAGTGCCGGTCGCACCGCTCGTCAGCGTGTACATGCCGACCGGACGGCCCTGCGGCAGGGCGACCGTGACCGTCGGCGCGGCTCCGGTCAGGGTGACCTGTGTCTTCGAGTCGTTGTCGATCAGCGCAGAAACGTCGGCGCCGCCCGCACCGATCACCGCGCCGGTGTCGGAGGTCGAGTCCCGCCAGGTCGTCGGGTCCTCGCCCGGCTTGGTGATCGACGGCGGAGCGTCGTTGCGGCCGGTGCCCCACTTCGACGGCTGGTCGGTCATCTCGAACTCGATCTTGCCGCCGTTTGCGATCAGGTCGTGCGGCAGCGCGGTCGAGGTCCAGTTCTTCCCGTTGACCTTGACGCTCTTGACGTAGACGTTCTTCGAGGAGTTCTGCGGCGCGCTGATCACCAGCTTCTTGCCGCCGGCCAGCCGGACCGTCGTCTTGGTGAACAGCGGCGAGCCGATCGCGTACGACGGTGAACCGACCTGCAGCGGGTAGAAGCCGAGCGAGCTGAACAGGTACCACGACGACATCTCGCCGTTGTCCTCGTCACCCGGGTACCCCTGCCCGATCTCCGAGCCGGTGTACAACCGCGACAACGCCTCGCGCACGAGAGCCTGCGTCTTCCACGGCTGCCCCGCCACGTCGTACATGTAGGTGATGTGGTGCGACGGCTGGTTGCTGTGGCCGTACTGCCCCATCCGGACGTCACGCGCCTCGAGCATCTCGTGGATCGTGCCGCCGTACCCGCCGGTGTGCAGCGCGTCTTCCGGCGTACCGAAGAACTCGTCGAGCTTCTTCGCCAGACCGTCCCGCCCGCCGTAGATCGCGGCCAGGCCGGCCCCGTCCTGCGGTGTGGAGAACGCCATGTTCCACGCGTTCGTCTCGGTGTAGTCGTGACCCCAGTCCCGCGGGTCGAAGGTGCTCGGGGAGTTGCCCCAGACACCGTCCGGGCCCTTGCCCTGGAAGAAGCCGACGGTCGGGTCGTAGAGCGTGACGTAGTTGCGGGCCCGGTTCAGGAAGTACTTGTAGTTGTCCAGGTACTCCTGCTTGCGCGGGTCGTTCTTCTTCGCCTTGTCGTACAGCGCCTTCGACAGGTTCGCGATGCCGAAGTCGTTGATGTAGCCGTCCATCGACCAGCTGAAGCCCTCACCGGTGGTGTTGGCGGTGTAGCCGTTGAACGTGGACAGGTCCATGCCCTTGCGGCCGACGTTCTGCGACGGCGGTACGACGGACGCGTTCTTGACCGCCGCGTCGTACATCGCCTGGACGTCGATCCCCTTGATGCCCTTGAGGTAGGCGTCCGCGAAGGCGACGTCGGACGACGTACCGACCATCAGGTTCGCGTAGCCGGGGGAGGACCAGCGCGAGATCCAGCCGCCGTCCTTGTACTGCTGCACGAATCCGTTGACCAGATCCGCCGCCTCGTCCTGCGCGAACAGCGAGTACGCCGGCCACACCGTGCGGTACGTGTCCCAGAACCCGTTGTTCACGTACGTCTGGCCGGCCACGATCTTCGAACCGGTCGTGGTCGGGGTGTCGGTCCCCACCTTCGGCGAGGTCGGCGACGCGTAGGTGATGACCGGCTTGTCTTTGGATCCCGTGTTCTCGGAGCCGTTGTTCGGGTAGAGGAACAGCCGGTAGAGGTTCGAGTACAGCGAGGTCAGCTGGTCGGCTGTCGCGCCCTCGACCTCGATCGTGCTCAACTTGGCATCCCAGGCAGCCTGCGCGGCGTCCTTCACCTTGCTGAACTTGGATCCGGCCGGAAGCTCCATTTCCAGGTTCTTCCGAGCCTGATCGGTACCGATCAGCGAGGTCGCGAGCCGCAGCTGGACCTGCGTGGTCTTGGCGTCGAACATGAAGTAGCCGCCGACGTTCGCGCCGCCGCCGTTGGACAGTTTGCCCGAGGCAATCACCTTCTGGTCCACGACGCCGTACACGAAGAGCCGGCCGGCACCGGTGGACAGGCCGCTCTTGATGTCGCTGAACCCCGTGACCACACCGGTCGCCGGGTCGAGCGTCAGGCCGCCGCCGTTGTTCGCGTTGTCGAAGACCAGCGACGCCTTGCCGGCCGGGAAGCTGAACCGCAGCATCGCGGCGTGGTCGGTCGGCGCGATCTCGGCCGCGTTGCCGTTGTCGAACGTGACGCCGTAGTAGTACGGACGGGCGATCTCGTTGTCGTGGCTGAACGACCAGGCGCGAGCCTTCCGGTCCGCGGTCGGGGTGTCGGCCGTCGACGGCATCACCTGGAAGGTCTGCCGGTCACCCATCCACGGGCTGGGCTCGTGGCTGATCGACAGCGCCTGCATGGTCGGCCGGTTCGTCTCGTTGTTGCCCTTGGCGTAGTCGTACAACCAGGATGTCGACCCGGCGTTCGTCACCGGCGTCCAGAAGTTGAAGCCGTGCGGTACGGCGGTTGCCGGGAAGTTGTTGCCCCGCGAGAAACCGCCGGTCGCGTTCGTGCCGCGGGTGGTCAGCGCGAGATCCGACGGATGCTTGGCCGCGGTCTTCTGCGCCGCGCGGTCCGGGTTGATCGCGGCGGCGATCCGGACGTCGTCGATCCAGCCGCGGAAGTCGGCCGGCCCGGACGGCTTGTCGTACCCGACCAGGATCCGCGTGATCGTTTTGCCGGCGGCAACCTTGCCGAGATCGGCCTCGATGTTGTTCCACTGGTTCGTGTAGAGCGCCTTGGAGTCGCCCTGGCCGCGTGGGCTGAGGTCGAAGCCGTGGTGGTCCTTGGCCTTCAGGTCGCTCAGGTACGTGCCGTCGTCGAACGCGAGGTCGAGCGCCGCGTACGTGCTCGGGTAGCTCAGATCACCCTCGACGTGCTCCGGGAAGATCTTGTACGACAGGCGGGTGTCCTTGCCCACCAACAGGTCGACGTCGGACACCTTGTTCCAGGTGTAGCCGCGGCCGGTGCTGTCCTGGTGTCCGGCGTACCGGAAGGACTTGACGCCGGTGAAGCCGACGCGGGCGCGAGCGTTGTAGGCGCTGGTCGGTCCGGAGTCCAGCCGCGACTCGGCGACCGGACCGGGTGGTGGCAGCGGGGCGCCGTTCGACAGGTACCAGTCGGCGAGCTGGACGATGCCCTCGCCGTGGTTCAGCGTGATGTCCAGCTTGAAGTACGTGTACGCCGTGTCGTTGGCGAAGCTGTACTCCTTGGTCTGGAACCGGTTCTCGAAGCTCTGACCGGTCTGGGTATCCAGCGTGGTCCACGTGGTGCCGTCGTTCGAACCTGAGATGGTCCAGTTCTGCGGGTCGCGGCCGTCCGCGTCGTTCGCCGAGGTCAGCGCGTACTTCCTGATCACCACCGGGGCCGAGGTCTGGTAGACCAGCCAGCCGGTCGGTTGGAACACCAGCCACTTGGTGAACTTGTCGCCGTCGGCGGCGTTCGTGGCGATCTCGCCGCCACCGGTGTTCTCGCCGTTCGCGGTCACCTTGGTGACCTTGTCCATCTCGCTGCCGCCGATCCCGGTCGGCGTCGGGCCGCGCACCCCGTCGGTGCGGGGCTTCCCGTCCGGGCCGCTCTCGACGGCGTCGGTGTACCCCGGTTGCGGCTGACCTGGCTCGAACGAGGTGAAGTACGACGAACCGCTCACCACCGGCTGCTCCGAGGCAGCAGGTGACGCGGCATGCGCTGGCGTCATGGCAACAGACAGTGTCACAACCAGCGTGAGAGACGTGACGAGCCCCAGTGGGCGGCGGAGATTCATCGACGCTCCTTGCACATCTGGCCGGCACCACGGGACGCCCCCGTCCACCGGCATAGGTACGCGGCCCCGATGACAAGGTTGTCAGCCCACGCCCGGCCGGAATCGTCTCCCGCCGATCACGCGCGGTCAAGACTTCGTCGCGTTCGGTCCGCATCGGGCCGGAGTTTTCCACAAGTGGCAACGGGATCGGGCTGCGACAGGCACAGGCGGTAACTACAGTTACCTTGCGCGGTCCGCTGGGAGGCCGCACATTCTCGGGAGGATGTCGTGGCTGTGGAGCGTGCCGGGACGGTCCGTCGGCAGCACACCCATCTGCTCCTGCCCCACGCGGCGCTGGACGCACCGCAGCGAGCGCTGTTCGAGGTGGCGCTGCGCCCGGCCGGCTGGACCGCGGATCCGGACGACGCCTCGACCATGTCCCTGCGCTGGAATCGTGGCGACGCGGCGCTGCGCCTGCAGACGCTCGGCTGGTTCCCGCTGCTGGTGACGGTCGGTCCGATCGGGAAAGCGACCGGAGTCCACCGGGACGCCGCCGCGAGGCTGACCTCGGCGGCGCTGGCCGGCGGTGGGAAGAGCTTCACGGATCGGCAACTGGTCGAGTACCTGCCACAGGCACAGGCGCGCTGGCAGCGTGCGCTGCTCGAACGTCGACGGTTGTCCACAGCCGAGCGCCTCCTCCAGGCACGGCGTTGCTCGTACTGCGGGGCGTGGTCCGACATGGCGGCGACGCACTGTGCCGGATGTCGCCGGCGGTTCACCACAGCCGACGATGCGGAGCGGGACTCGACAGTCAGCCGCGCATCGGCAACGGTCCAGGAGGCGGAGGCGATCCTGGCAGAGCTGGCGCGTGGCGTGGTTCTGGACCGGCTGAACGGCGTGGCGCATGGCTGAGCCGGCAGTCGCGACCCGTCAGGCCGAGCAGTGGGGCTGGGAGTACCGCGGGCGGGAGGTCGTGGTCGTCGAGCAGCAGGACCCGCCTGTTCCCGCCGTACCGCCGCCGTCTGAGCTCGCGACGCTCGAGACAAAGCGTGCCGCTGCGCTGCGGATGCGCCCTGTTCTGACCTGGGCGATGGTCGCGGCCGTCGTCGCCACCGGGGTGGTGGGTGTCGTCGTGGATCCGTTGCTGGCGCTCGTGCCTGCCGCAGTGGCGATCGGCCTCGGCTGGTTGTGCTGGGGGCGGCCTGAGCTGCTCAGACGGGCCACCGTCAAGGAGCATCAGCTGTGGTTGGCCCACTGTGTCAGCACGATGGCCCGGTTCGAGCGCGACGTGCAGGCGTGGCAGCAGGACCTGAGCGATCGGGAGCAGACCAGGTCCCTGCAGGTCAGCGCCGTACGCCCGTGGGTGCCGGTCGGCCCGGTGACGAAGGAGCGCGTCGACCTGTACGGCGGGACCGCGGCGGGCTGGCGTGCTGCGTTGCTCGCGATGGGGAGCTCGCTGATGAGCGCCGGCGGGCGGCTGGTGGTTCTCGACCTCACACAGGACGCCGTGATCGAGCCGCTGCGCCAGATGGCTTCTGACCACGATGCGCCTATCCGGTCGGCTGTAGTACCGGACGAGGCGCGTTCGCTGAACCCCCTCGCCGGTCTGAGCGCTGACGAGATCGGTGTCGTGGTCGCGGAAGGCTTGCGCGCGGCCGAGCCGGAGCAGAGCGAGTCGCGTGGTGTCGACGCGACCTTGGTGCAGCAGGTCGTCGAGTGCCTGACGGATGCGCCGGTCACCTTCACGAGACTGCACCTGGCGTTCCAGGTGCTGCTGCGGCAGCTGACGCCGGATCAGCGGGCTTCGTTGACGCGGGCGGAGTACACAAGGCTGTCCGATCTTTTGAGCGAGGCTGCTCGGCGTACGGCGGAGGCGCGGCTGTTCCGGCTGGCTGCGGGTGTGCAGCGGCTGGCCGCGGTCACGGGCGACGCGCCGATGGACGGGTGGGAGGACGACGACGTCTCGCTGCGCGTGTTCGAGCTCTCGCATCGCGAGCCGGAACTCACCGCGTCGTTGCTCAGGCATCTGCTGTTCCAGATCACGATGGTCCGGATCCAGCGCGGCCAGTTGTCGGGGCGGGGCGAGCGGATCGTGGTGATCGCCGGAGCCGATGCGGTGGCGCGGCCGGAGCTGGAGCGGTTCGACAGCATTTGCCGACGCAACGGCATCCGTCTCGTACTGCTGTTCGCCCATCTGCGGGACAGCGCGGTAGAGCTCCTCGGTGGCGGGGACGCCGTACTGTTCATGCGCCTCGGGAACGCGAAGGAGGCGGAGCAGGCCGCGACCTTCATCGGGCGGCAGCACCGGTTGGTCGCGAGCCAGTTCACCTATTCACACGGGACGAACACGTCCACGTCGACATCGGACAGCACGACGCGCGGCAACAGCGCGTCGACGAGCGATTCGGTCGGCGTACAGACCTCCGACAGCCGGCAGGCGACGTTCGGGCTGCTGTTCAGTCGGCGGCATCGATCCGGGTCCAAGACCTCGGGCGAACAGTCCTCGTCGTCGACCACCGGTGGTACGTCGTGGTCGGAGGCGGTGTCGAGCTCGGCGTCGAGCGGGACCACGGAGAGTACGTCGGTCGGGTATCAGCGCACGTACGAGTACTCCGTCGAGCCGACGGTGCTGCAGGGGTTGTCGCCGACCGCGTTTGTGATGGTGGATCCGCTGGATCCGGCGAGTCCTCGGCTCGGTGACTGCGATCCGCGGTTGGGTGCCTCGTGATTGCTCCTGGTGTTCCGCGGTGGCGTGTTGCCTCGGTGCCGTTGGCGGGCGGGCCGGACGCGGATGTGGCGCAACGGCTGACGGCGCTTCGGCGCGGGTTGTTGCCTGCGCTGATGTTGCAGGCGTCGGCGGGGCAGCCGTTCAGTTGCTGCTGGACTCGGGCGGTTGCCGGTGGGCCGATCGAGGTTCGGGTCGGTCTTGAGCCTGTGGACGGCGCGGTTTCCTACCCGGTGGGTGCGCGGGCGGTCGCCGCGGACGAGGTTGAGTTTCCGTGCTGGGTGGGTGTGGACGGCGTGCACGACGTACTCACTGCGCTGCCAGAGGCCGAGGTCGAGCCCGCTGGGACGCTCGAGGATCTTGCTGAGGCGTTGCCTGCTTTCGCTTGGCTGGTGCGGGCTTCGCCGCTTGGCGTGGAGGAGCGGGGCGAATTGCTCGACGATCTTCATCTGCGGATGACGATCGGGCTGGACCGGGAGAAGATCTCGGGTCGGGACGCACTCGAGCTCGAGCGGAGCCGGGCTCGTTACCGGGACTTCTCCGCGGCGCAGGGCGGGCTGTGGTCGGTACAGATTCTTGCTGGTGGGGTTGATGAATCCGGCGCGGCGCTGGCGGCGCGGACCTTGGCCGGGACGGCTGACTTGCACGCCACGCCGTACGCCCTGACTGTTCACCCTGAGAGTCGCGCCTTCGAGGCGACTGGGGAGTTGCTGGCGGCGGTTGCGCGGCCGCCGGTGCGGGAGATCGCCGGTGTCCGCGTGGTCGAACAGGTGCGTTTCGACCTGACGCCCGAGACGCCGCCGGACGGGATCCCGCTCGGTGACGTCATCGACGCGTCGGGGCGCGCGGTCGGGACCATGACCGTTTCGCGGGACACGTTGAACCGGCACGCGTTCGTTGCCGGCGCCACCGGTTCGGGCAAGTCGCAAACGATCCGCCACCTGCTCGAGGGCCTGACGGCGGCCGACGTACCGTGGCTGGTGATCGAGCCGGCGAAGGCGGAGTACGCCGGGATGGCCGGCCGGCTGGGTCCGGAATCGAGTGTCGCTGTCGTGCGGTTGGGCGATCCGGACGCCGTGCCGCTGAGCCTGAATCCGCTGGAACCCGAGGCCGGGTTCCCACTGCAGACACACCTCGACCTCGTCCGCGCGCTCTTCCTCGCCGCCTTCGAGGCGAACGAACCTTTTCCACAGGTACTCAGTCAGGCGCTGACCCGGTGCTACACGTCGTACGGCTGGGACCTCGCGCTCAGCCGCGGCGGACCGCAGTACCCCACGCTCGCGGATCTGCAGCTCACCGCCCGCCAGGTCGTCGACGACATCGGGTACGGCGCTGAACTCGCCGCCGACGTCCGCGGCTTCGTCGACGTCCGCCTCACCTCCCTGCTCCTCGGAACGCCCGGCCGATTCCTCGGCGGCGGCCACCCGCTCGACGTCGCGGACCTGCTCAGCCGGAACGTCGTACTCGAACTCGAGGACGTCGGCGACGACCAGGACAAGGCGTTCTGCATGGGCGTCGTCCTGATCCGCCTGATCGAACACCTCCGCGTCCGCCGCGGGCCCGCCTCCGGCCTGCGGCACGTCACGGTCGTCGAAGAGGCCCACCGGTTGCTCAAGGCAAGCACTGGCGACGCCGGCGGCACCGCCGGTCACGCGGTCGAGATGTTCGCGGGCCTGCTCGCCGAGATCCGCGCGTACGGCGAAGGCATCGTCGTCGCCGAGCAGATCCCCGCCAAGGTCATCCCCGACGTCGTCAAGAACTCCGCCCTCAAGATCCTGCACCGCCTCCCCGCCGCCGACGACCGCGAAACCGTCGGCGCCACCATGAACCTCGACACCCCCCAATCCCGAGCCGTAGTCTCCCTCCCACCCGGCCAAGCCGCCACCTTCACCGACGGCATGGACCGCCCTATCCTCCTCCAATTCCCCTACGGTCAACCCCGCGAAAAACGCCTGGCCTCACCACCGACCGTTGCCACCACCGCCTGCCGGACGGCTGCCTGCGGGGCTGTCTGCCAAGTCGCGCCCTGCAGCACTCGCGCCATCGGCGATGCAACTGCGTTGCTTGCCGACTCCCCGCAACTGACCTTGTGGGTGGAGCTCCTCACTGTTGCTCACGTCGCCGGCCTCCCCAGGCCGTTGCTGCGGTCCGGTCCGCTGCTTCCGGAGGGCGCGTCCGACCGCCTCCGGGAATGCGTCGTGGCCGAAGCGGTCACCCGAGCGGTCGGCGCCCGATCACACCTGATCCGCGCGGACTACGCACCGGACACCTTGGCGGAACATCTGGCGGACACCGTCACACGCGCACTGGCCGGCGGCGCGCCTGCATGTCCAGTCGCCTTGGAAACCTATTGGCAAGCCGGCCGCTACCGCTTCACCGACGTACCGCCGGCCCTGTACCACTGGCAAGGCCGTCGAGACCGCCCGCACCCAACGACCTCCACCTGGCAAGCCCGCGGCCTGGACCTGCACGGCACCACCATCGACGAGCAACTGCTGAGCTACGCCGTCCGTGCCGGCAGCCGCCTGCCCGCCGCCGAACTCCTCTGGGGCGACGGCAACCTGTCGGCCGCGATCGACAAACTCTCGGGTGCGCCAGATCCCACATCCCGCCTCATCGCAGCGGCCGGCCGTCTACACATCCCTGACGCGTGGCACCACTACATCTTCGACCTGGCCACCACCGCAGACACCCCCTCCCATGCAAGCCGAGGCGGCGGCCCTGGACCAGGACGAGACAAGGAGCAGATGGCATGACTGACGCGGACAACCTGTGGGTCGGCATCGGGGACGCGGTGGTCGATGGCGACCTCAAGGCGGCGTTCGTCGTAGATGCCCGCCGCTATGCCGACGACGCGGCCGCACGCGAGGTGATCAAACAGGCCGGGGCGGCGCTGCGGGAGCGAGGGATGGCCGGCCAGTTCGAGTTCCACGAGGTCACGGCCGATGAGCCAGTTCCGTTCGATCTTCCCGGGTGGGACGACTACCGGGACCGTGCGCTCCATGGCTGACGTGCGTATCTTCCCCGGTTGGGGCGACTGGAGTGCTGCGGAGACCGACCTGAGGGCGGTCGTTCCGGATCAGATCGTTGGCGAACTGGACGTGGCGTTCGATGCCGCGGTCGGGTGGCACGAAGGTCAGACCAGACCGGCCGGCGAACCCTACTGGCAGCATCTGCTTCAAGTGCTGCAGGTACTGGCGAGCGGACTCGGCGTCCAGGACGTCGATCTGCTCAGGGCTGGGTTGCTGCATGACGTGGTCGAGGACACTGCGGGTACACGGGGCGACTTGGTCGCGCGGTTTGGGGAGCGTACGGCGGGGTTGGTGGATGCGGTCACGATTCCGGAGGTTCGTTCGGGTGAGTCGAAGGGTGACGTGCGGACGACGTACCTGGAGAAGCTCGCGCGGGCGCCGCGGGACGTGTTGGTGTTGAAGCTGTCGGATCGGTACAGCAATGTGCAGCGGTTGCACACGCATCCGCGGGTCGCGAAGCAGCGCTCGTACTATGCGGAGACGGTCGAGCGGTTCGTTCCGTTGGCGGCTGTGGATGAGCGGCTGGATGGGTTGTTCACGCGTTGGGCGGACGCGTACTCGTACCTCACGGGTCCGGTTGACAGCGTTGAGAGCGCCGACAAACTCGCGGCGGCTCTTCATCGGGAGCAGGTGGACAAGAGCGGGGCGCCGTACGTCGATCATGTCCGCGGTACGGCGGCGATTGCGCGGGCGAACGGGGCCCGTGCGGACCAGCAGATCGCGGCGCTGCTTCACGACACCGTGGAAGACACCGGCTGCACGCTTGACCAGTTGCGCGACCTCGGCGTACCCGCTCCTGTCGTGGACATGGTCGACGCGCTCACCCGCCGACCCGGCGAATCCCACGACACCTATCTGACTCGCCTCACCCGAACGCCCGATGCCGTACTCGTCAAGCGAGCCGACATCGAACACAACAGCAGCCCGTCCCGCCAGAGCCGGCTGGATCCGGCAACCCAAGACCGTCTGCGTCAGAAGTACGCCCACGCCGTACGAGTTCTCGACGAGGCCACCAGCCCCCATGGATAGCCGCCGCCCCCGCGCCGACAACTCCATCCCCGACACCTCTCACCCCGACAGCTCCGCACCTCGGCACGACGGCGACCCGATTCCAAACCACCGCCCACAGCTCACCAACGCACCCAAAACCTCCTCCAACCGAAACGACCGCCCACCACAGCCCAACCCCGCCGACGAGCGCCGAGCCTCCGACCAGCACCGAGACCCCGACCAGCGCACAGAGCCCGAAGACCGCCAGGAGGTCGACCGTCATCCGTCGGACCAACCTCCCGAGCCGCCCTCAACCGACTCCCACCAGGACCCCTTCGCGTCCTATCCCCCCGAACTCCGCGCCCACATGCACCACGACGACACCCTGGCTCGCCTGCAATACCTCAGCAATCCCCTCCCTGAACCCGACCTAGGCCGAGGGCCCCAACCGACGGACGCTCCAGCGGCCGGTCAGGCCGACGTGAGGCAAGACGACTCGGCCTCGCGGGCCGACCAAGGCAGCGCGGATGAAGGTGCTGCGGGCTCAGCTGGTGAAGTCAGCGCCCGTACGGCGGACGGAGCGACCGAGGAGCCGGACAGCGCGAAGTCAATGGCCACCGACGACCGCGAAACCGCTACAGCCCAGGCCGATGAGTCCGCGCAAGAACCAACGTCAGACCCAGCCCGGGATGCCCCAAGGCCGTCGCCCGACGAGTCAGCCGAATCCAGCGCCGACGGGACCGGCGCCTCAACCGATCCCACCGACACCGCAACTCCGACCAACACGGACAGAGACAGCACCATCACGAGCGACGACGCGACCCCGACCGTTCGGGATCCTTCTGACCAGGTGTCTGCTCTCAAGGGTTCTGATCGAGGTGGTGAGGACCCTGCGCAAACCCAGGATGCAAGTGAGAAGGACGAGAGGCCTGCCGGCCGGGAGCCGAGCGCCGACGTACCGGCGACGACAGTGGATCGCGATCGGCATTGGCATGAACTTGGATACGATCCTGCGATCGGCAAGTTCCGGCATGGTGAAGCCGAGACAGCCGTGCGCATCGAATCCCAGCGAGACGTTCGTCTAGAGCGCGCTCGGATCGACGAGTCATACGACTGGATCGACTCGCACGGACGTACCTATGATGCCGTCGGCAACTTCTCCGCGCGGTATCTCGATCGTCAGTGGGAGCATTTCAAGACGAAGGTAGAGCATCACTTGGAGAAGGCGGATTACGTTCCAATCGATGTTGCAAGGTTCACTCCTGAACAGCGGGAGCGGATTCGTGACACGTTCGGTGGGTACTACCCGCGTGTGTTCATCGTCGGAGACGAGGAGTTTGATGGCCGGGACGATTGAGCTTGGTGAGAGTGATCGGTGGGATGTCCCGTCGTGGGCTTTCAACTTCGTGTTGGATTATCTCGTCACGAGGCTCGACGGCGAGCCGATCGCAGAGGAGTTGCGGGAAGTTGACGAAGAGAACATCGGCTTCCTGAACATCGGCGAACTCGAGCCTCCGGTGCGGACCCGGGTTCTGGCGTTGCTTCGCGACGGTCTTGTCGCCGATGCGGAGAAGCGTCTCCCGGAGGATCTTCCCGGACGGTTCGGCGGAATCGCTCGGCTCAAGGAATTGGCCGATCTGGCGGATGCGGCCCTGGGGTCCAACGGATAACAGCACCGCGTACCCGCACAGACCACCGACCGCGGTGACGCCTCGTGATCGGATGGTGGATGGGGATGAGTGTGGGCGGGGGTGTGGGGGCGCGGGTAGGTTGAGGGTATGGACGAACGTGTGCTGGTCACGGGGGCGTCGGGGTTTGTGGGGCGGGCTGTTGTGGGGGCGTTGCGGGGGCGGGGGGTGTTGGTTACTGCGGTGGATCGGGAGCCGCCGGATTCCTCTTGGGATGACGGGGTGACTGTGGTGACGGGGGATCTTGCGGAGCAGGAGACTTGTGTTGGGGCGTTCGAGACGCGGCCTACCGCGGTGGTGCATCTGGCGGCGTTGACGTCGGTGTTGCGGTCGGTCGATGCGCCGATGCAGACCTTCGCGCAGAACGTGACGATCACGCAGGTGCTGCTGGAGTTGAGTCGCGGTAGTGGTGTGGACCGGTTCGTGCTGGCGTCGACGAACGCGGTCGTGGGGGATGTCGGTACGGCGACCATCACGGCGGATCTTCCGCTGCGGCCGTTGACGCCGTACGGCGCGACGAAGGCGGCGGGTGAGATGTTGCTGTCGGCGTACTCGGGCAGTTACGGGATGGCGACCGCGGCGCTGCGGTTCACCAATGTGTACGGGCCGGGGATGTCGCACAAGGACAGCTTCGTGCCGCGGATGATGCGGGCGGCGTTGGGCGGTACCGGCGTACGGGTGTACGGCGACGGGCGGCAGCGGCGGGACCTGGTCTTCATCGACGACGTGGTGAACGGGGTGCTGCTCGCGCTCGACAGCAGGTACGACGGGCGCGCGATCATCGGATCCGGGCGGTCGGTGTCGGTGCTGGAGATGATCGACGCGGTGCGGGCGGTGACCGGGTGCCCGGTGCCGGCCGAGCATGTCGAGGCGCCGGCGGGCGAGATGCCGGCCGTGGTCGTGGACATCACCAACGATCTTGGGTACAAGCCGACGGTTTCGTTGGAGGACGGTCTGGCTCGGACGTGGCAGTACTTCAAAACCCAGTGAGCAAGCTTCAAAGGAACATGCGCAAGCACTGGCTGCTCGCCGTCTTCCTGCTGGCGGGTCTGGTACTGCGTGTCCTCGCGACCGTCGCGTACCGGCCCGCGATCATCTACACAGACTCCATTCAGTACCTGACCAACATGGGCAAGCTGAGCCCGGATCAGCTGAATCCGATCGGGTACGACTTCGTGCTCGGACCGCTGGTGGCGATCGGTGGACTGACCTTCGTCGTAATCGTGCAGCACCTCGCCGGGCTGCTGCTCGGTATCGCGATCTACACGCTGGCGCGCAGGCTCACTGTCTATCGCTGGCTGGCCGCGTTCGCCGCCGCACCGATCCTGCTCGACGCGTACCAGGTGCAGATCGAGCAGAACATCATGGCCGAGACCACGTTCGACGTGATCCTGGTGGCGATCCTGTGGCTGCTCCTCGCGAAAGGCGCGCCGGGCTGGCGCCGCGCCGGCATCGTCGGCGTACTCGTCGGCGCCGCGTTCACGGTGCGCGCGATCGGCCTGGTCCTGCTGATCGCCGTCGTGCTCTACCTGATCGTGAGCGGCAAGCAGCGCGTACGCCGTACCGCTGCCGCCGTCGCAGGATTCGGTGTCGTCTTCGCCGCGTACGCCGGGTACTACCACGCGGAAACGGGCCGTTGGGGTTTCACCGGCGCCGAGAACCAGGTCCTGTACGGGCGGACCGCCACGGTCGCCAACTGCGACAAGCTCCCGCTCAACGAGGGCACGCGGCTGTTCTGCCCGAAGGAGCCGCTCGGGCAACGCCTGGGCGTGGACAGCTACGCCCACGACCACTACGGCGACCCCAACTGGCCCGGCCCACTTCCACCCGGTACGACGAAGCGGCAACTCGCGACCGAGTTCGCACACGAAGTCATCAAGCACCAGCCGCTCGACGTGACCTGGGCGGCACTGAAGGACTTCGCCAAAGGCTTCGCGCCCACTCGCACCAGCGAGCCTGACGACGTACCGCTGGACCGCTGGCAGTTCCAGCTGACGTACCCGAACCTCAAAGACCCCAACACCACACTGGCTGCAATGAAATGGGGAGGGTCCGAGCCACACGTCTCCCACGTACCTGCGGTCATTCTGCGGAACTACCAGCTCCACGGCGGCTACACCTCCGGCACACTGCTCGCACTGTGCGTACTGATCGCTCTTGCCGCAGTAGCAAGGGCTAAGGAGCTCCGTGCAGCCGCTCTGCTGCCTGTTGCGGCTGGTGTCATCCTCTTGCTCGGCTCAGCGGCGTTTGAGTTCTCCTGGCGCTACCAACTGCCCGGACTGGTGTTCTTCCCGCTGGCAGGCGCCATAGGCCTCCGGGCGCTGCTCGGCAAGGACCAGGCACGACCTCCGATGGCGGACTACCCCGACACCGTGGATTCCGAAGCCGCAAAGGGCCTAAAAACAACAGAGTTCGCTCCAGTCGTAGTAGTCATCGCCGCCTACAACGAGGCGAGCGGCATCGGACCAGTACTCACGAACATGCCAAAGACCTGCGCCGGCCTCCCGGTCGACGTCCTGGTGGTCGTGGACGGCGCCACCGACAACACCGCCGACGTCGCCCGTGAGCACGGTGCGTACGTATGTGTTGCCCCGAGCAACCGTGGTCAGGGCGCCGCGCTCCGGCTCGGGTACCACCTGGCAGCACAAGGCGGAGCACAGTACGTCGTGACCACGGACGCGGACGGTCAGTACGACAACGACGAGCTGGAGACCCTGCTGGAGCCGATCCTGCTCGACCGGGCCGACTTCGTCACCGGGTCGCGCCGCCTCGGGGCGGAGGACGCGGACAGCCGGCTGCGCTGGGTCGGCGTCCGGGTGTTCGCCGTACTCGCGTCGATCCTGACCCGCAAGAAGCTGACCGACACGTCGTTCGGGTTCCGCGCGATACGGGCCGAGCTCGCGACAGCGGTGACGTTGCGTGAGCCGCAGTACCAGTCGTCGGAGCTGCTGCTGGGCGTGCTCGCGCTCGGCGCCCGCGTGGTGGAGCTGCCGATGACGATGCGCCGCCGCGGTGACGGGAGCAGCAAGAAGGGCCCGGGGGTCGTGTACGGCGCCAACTACGGGCGGGTGATGACGACTACGTGGCTACGGGAGTACGTGCTTCGACGGGGTCGGCAACGGGCTTGGCGAACACCAGTCGGTCGAACAGCACGAACTTCACAATGAACAGCACCGCGTAGGTCGCGAGGTACGAGCCGGTCACCAGCACCGTCTGCCAGGCGTGAGACTCGAGCGGCTGCACCAGGTGATCGGTCACGGACGTGACCACCGCGGCCGTGACCGCCGATCCGACCACGATGATTGTGTACGGCAACTTCTGCCCGACGCGGCCCCAGGTCCAGCGGCGGTTCAGCAGGTAGTTCGGGATCACGCCGGTGATCCACGCGACCAGCGTGGCGACGAGCGCCGGCGTACCGAACCAGTAACACAGGGCGAACGCGACCTGGCTGACCACGGTGGCGATCACGGAGGATGCAGAGTACTTCGCCCACAGCAACAATCGGCTGCGGGAGAGATAGGCCTTGGTGAGTACACGCATCGCCGCCTATTCTGCACCCCCACACCAGCCGGCGGCAGTACGACCGAGATTCTCAGCCGATTACCAGCGAATAGGTGGCTCTGGTCACGTTACTGGAGTGTGTACTCGGGATAGGAAGGAATGTGACGACGTTTCCCGACGGAAGGCGGCCGAGCCGTGCGCGTACTCGTCCTGGGCGGTGACGGCTACCTCGGGTGGCCGACGGCACTGCACCTGTCCGACCGTGGCCATGACACGGCCGTGCTCGACAACATGGCCCGCCGTGGTTACGACCGCGAGCTGGGCGTCCAGAGTCTGGTCCCGATCGAGGATCTCGAAAGTCGGGTAGCGGCCTGGGAAGAGGTCTCCGGCCGGCAGATCCCGGCGTACGTCGGGGATCTGCTCGACGCGGACTTCGTCTACCGGGTGGTGCGGGAGTTCGCGCCGGACGCGATCGTGCACTTCGCCGAGCAGCGCGCCGCGCCGTACTCGATGATCGACCGCGAACACGCTGTCTACACCCAGCACAACAACGTGGTCGGCACGCTGAACCTGATGTACGCCATCGCCGAGACGAACCCGGACATCCACCTGGTGAAGCTCGGCACGATGGGTGAGTACGGCACGCCGAACATCGACATCGAGGAAGGCTGGCTGGAGGTCGAGCACAACGGGCGCACGGACCGGATGCTCTACCCGAAGAAGCCGGGCTCGTTCTACCACCTCAGCAAGGTGCACGACTCGCACAACCTCGAGTTCGGCTGCCGGATCTGGGGGATGCGCGTCACCGATCTGAACCAGGGCGTGGTGTACGGGCAGCAGACCGACCAGACCGTGCTGGACCCGCGGCTGGCGACGCGGTTCGACTACGACGCCGTGTTCGGCACGGTGCTCAACCGGTTCGCCATCCAGGCGGTGCTCGGGGAGCCGCTGACCGTCTACGGCAGTGGCGGGCAGACCCGCGGGTTCCTGGACATCCGGGACACCGTCGAGTGCATCCGGCTCGCGGTGGAGAACCCGGCGGACGCGGGCGAGTTCCGGGTCTTCAACCAGATGACCGAGAGCTACTCGGTGTCGCAGCTCGCCGTCCTGGTCGCCGAGTGCTTCCCCGGTCCGGTCCAGGTCGAGCACCTGGACAACCCACGCGTCGAGCAGGCCGAGCACTACTACACCGTCAAGCACACCGGCCTGGTCGGCCTCGGCCTCCAGCCGCACCTGCTCTCGGACACCCTGATCGAGTCGATGTTCGACATCGTCTCCGCCAACAAGGACCGCGTCGACCCGGCCGCGCTGCTACCGACAGTCCGCTGGCAGGGCCACCTCAAGCACCGCCGACCTTCGACCGCACCAACTCGGTGAACCGCCGCGCCGCCGGCGTGGCGGCATGGCCGCTGGGCAGCACCAGATCGACCCGGCGCTCCAGTTCGACCCCGGCCAACGGGACGAGCTGAAGCGCTTCGGCCGACCGCGGGTGCAGGCTGAAGTCGAGACCCTGCGGTACGAGGGCGACGCCGGCGCCGGCCGTCACCAGGTCCAGCAGCATCACCCATTCGTTGACCTCGCACCCGATCCGGCGCTGCAGACCCGCGGCCGCGAACGCACGGTCGGTGTCAGCCCGGGTCGACCAGGTCGGCGGCACCTCGACGAAGCGCTCCTCGACAAGCTGCTCCAGGTGAACGCCGGACTCCTTGGCCAGCCGGTGATCAGGCCGGCACGCCAGGACGATCGGCTCAGCGAGCAGCGGTACGACGTCCAGCCCGCTCGGCTCGTCGTCGACCAGCGCCACCAGGCCACAGTCGAGACCGCCATCGAGCACCATCGCGACCATCTCGGCCGTCGACCGCTGCACCACCGAGAGATCGACCTGCGGATGCGTCGTCGCGAACTCCGCCAGCCAGCTCGCGAACGGCAGGGTGTGCCCGGTCGTCTGCATGGCCCCGATCCGCAACTGCCCGGCCAGCACGCCGTGCACCTCTTGAACCGTCTGCCGCGCCGCGGCCGCGCTCTCCAAGGTACGGCGAGCCGCCGGAACCAGGGCCTCACCCTCTGCGGTCAGCCGGATCGGTCTGGTGCCGCGGACGAACAGCAGCGCGCCGACCTCCTTCTCGAGCGCCCGGATCGACGTGGACAGCCCTGACTGCACGATGTGCTCCCGCGCCGCCGCCGCGGTGAAGCTGCGCTCCTCGGCGAGCGCGACGAAATGCCGGAGGTGCCGGAGTTCCACCAGTCCAGTATCTCCCATGGAGATGGAAAGCATCTGAAACAGTCCCTGCAGAGCTGGTAAGGCGCCGGGACGGCTGCGGGTTCGGACTCAGTGGATCTGTTCCACGACGAAAGGCCTGTCCCCATGAGTACCGCTACCGCAGTGCGATCCACGAGCCGGCATCTGACCGGCTTCTGGTTCGTCGCCGTCGCCTTCGTGAGCGTGATGGCGTTCGGCACTGTCCCGACCCCGCTCTGGCCGCTCTACCAGGTCAGGGATCATTTCGGGCCGACCACTGTGACCGTCGCCTTCGCGGTGATGGTGATCGGAGCCGCGGCGAGTTTCGGGCTGCTCGGCCATCTGTCCGACCGGCTCGGCCGTCGCCGGATCATCGTGCCGGCGTTGCTCACCGGCATCCTGTCGGCCGCGGTGCTCGCGATCTGGCCGCAGCTTCCCGGGCTGCTGGCGGGCCGGGTCCTGACCGGGGCCGCGATCGGGCTGATGGCGTCGACCGCAACGGCGTACCTGACCGATCTCTACCGCGAGGCCCGTCCGGAGGCGAGCGCGACTTTCCCCGCTCTGGTGGCGACCGCGTCGAACCTCGGCGGTCTGGCACTGGGGCCGCTCGTCGCGGGGGCACTGGCGCAGTGGGTGCCGGCGCCGATGCGGACGTCGTACGTCGTCTTCGGTGTACTGATGGCGGCACTGCTGGTGTTGGTGGTCTCGACGCCGGAGACGGTCGACACCGAGCTGGCCGACCAGACCCGGCCGGTACGGTTCGCTCTCCGGCCGGGGTTGCGGAGGGCGTTCGTCTCGGCGGCGGCGCTCGGGTTCTTCGCCTTCGCGCTGATCGGGCTGTTCTCGTCGCTCGGCGCCGTCATCGTCCGCGGGGAGCTCGGCTACAGGTCGTACTTCGTCGCCGGGCTGGCGCCGTTCGTGACGTTCGCGGCGTCCGCGATCGCCCAGCTAGCGCTCGGCCGTCTCACGCATCCGAAAGTTCTGGCCGTCGGCACCGTCTTGTTCCCGATCGGTCTCGCACTGACCGCCGTGTCTCTGTACCGGCCGACGCTGTGGCTCTTCCTGACCGCCGCCGCACTGGCCGGTGCCGGGGCCGGGTTGCTCTTCAAGAGCGCGGTGACCGTGACCGTCCTGGCAGCGGAGCCGGCCTCCCGCGCCGGCGTCCTAGCGACGTTCTTCGTCATCGCATACATCGGCACGGGGGTGCCGTCGATCGCCTTCAGCCTCGCCGTCCGCCGGTTCGCACTGCAGCCGACGATGATCGCCTTCGCCGGCGTGCTGTCGATCGGCGCGCTCGCGGCGGTCGCTCAGTCGGTGAAGAAGCAGAAGATGTGACCGACCGGGTCGGCGTACACGCGGACGTCGGGTTGCGGCTGGAACTCCATCAGCCGCGCCCCGGCGGCCATCGCCCGCTCGTGTGGCTCATCTACGACACGCTAGCGGCGCGCACCGACAAGCAGCGTCGGAAGTACGGCAAGGAAGCGGTCCCGGCGGCCACGGTCAGCCTGTTCGGCGAGCCAGCTGTCGGCGTCATCCTGCGTGATCAACGCCTTCTCGACCGCGGCCCCGGCTGCCGCCTGCAGTTGCGGCGCCATCAGCTCGAAGCCCGTGACAACCTCGGTGTGTACGGCGACCTCGACGTCGTGGAAGCCGGCGTCGAGAAGTAGGTCACGGAGCGTACGAGTCGCGCGCGGCGACACTGTGCGGGACTCAAGACCGAGCCGGATCACATCGGTCAGGTCCTGGTCGGAGCTGTCGATCAGCACGAAGCCGTAGTCCTGCCCGCCGACCACGATCCGCCCGCCGGGACGCAGTACTCGATAGGCCTCGGCCACCGTCGGCGCGGCGTCCTCGAGCAGGTGGAACAGCCAGAACGCACGGTAGCCGTCCATCGAGGCGTCCTCGAGCGGCAACTGGTCGGAATGTGCCACGTGAAACATCGCCCCGGGCGCCCGCTCCCGGGCGGCCTCGATCGCGTCGGGATCGGCGTCGACCCCGGTCACCTTGAGGCCCTTTCGAGACAGCTCGGCGACCGCGTGACCCGCTCCGCACGCGACATCGACGCAGGTCGCGCCGCGCTTCAGCCCCAGCATCCGGTACGACGCCGCGCGCAACTCCGCCGCCCCGGGCCGCTCCTCGACCCGCTCCAGAAAGCTCATACGTCAACGCTGCAACTTCAGGTCCACCTGAAGTCAACCGGGCGCACGAAAGGGCACGTCCTGTGTAAGTCCGTTGACACTGCGTGGTCACGGAAACACACTGTGAAGGCCAATCACGGGGTTTCGGGGGGAACCATGCATGTGGACGACGTGGCAGCCATGCGGCTTGTTACCAGACTGCGCGACCTGTTGGGTCGCCAGGCCATGGTCTTCGAGGACAACGGCACACCGGGCGAGGAACCACTGGTCGTCGTGGTTCTGCCCGCTGCCCTCGCGACGGAGCTGAGAGCCGATCCGGCACCACGCGCCGAACTGTCGCCTGCCGAAACGACGGTTGCGGAGTTGGTCGCGCGCGGACTGTCCAATCGCCGCATCGCCGAGCACCTGTTCCTCTCGCACTTCACCGTGGAGACGCACCTCAAGCGCATCTTCGCGAAGCTCGGGCTGTCCTCCCGGGCAGAGCTCGCGGCGCTCGTCGCCTCCGGACGCCTGAATACCTGAATTCAGGGATACCGGGCGGAAGTAGCCCGACGGCACAGTGTTCTGGGAGCGGCCCTGCGATCACGCGGACCGCCACAGCGAACTGGGGGACTGGTGCCATGGGCAAGCTCACGGGATTCGTATCGCCGGCCGGGGACAAGGCGTTCTTCTTCACCGACGGCCAATATGTCCGGTACGACGTCGCGGCGGACCGGGTCGACGACGGCTATCCGCTGCCGATCGCGGGCAACTGGCCGGGGCTGTTCGAGTCCGGCATCGACGCGGCCGTGTGCTGGCCGGACGGAGCGGTGTACTTCTTCTCCGGCGACCAGTACGCCAAGTACGACTGGGACGCCGACCGGGTCGCGGACGGCTACCCGCAACCGATCGCGGGCAACTGGCCGGGGCTGTTCTCAAGTGTCGACGCCGGAGTGGTGTGGAGCAGCGGCAACGCGTACTTCTTCTCCGGCAGCGAGTACGTGAAGTACGACCCCGCCGCGAACGCGGTCGTGGACGGGCCGCTGCCGATCGCGGGCAACTGGCCGGGGCTGTTCGAGTCCGGTATCGACGGGGCCTTGTGGTGGCCGAGCGGCAAGGCCTACTTCTTCTCCGGCGACCAGTACGCGCAGTACGACGCCGAGGCGGACAAGGTCGCCGACGGCTACCCGCAACCGATCAGCGGCAACTGGCCGGGACTGCCGATCGGCGCGGCCGCGCCGCCCACCCAGCCCGATGGACATGCGATCTCGGTCCGTGACTACTTCCCGACCTTCACCCAGCCCCTCGAGGGCCGCGTCCCGTACATGTACCAGGACGTGAAAGGCCTGGTGACGGTTGCTGTCGGCAACCTGATCGACCGGCCCGAGGACGCGGTGGCGCTGTCCTGGGTGCACATCGACACCGGTCTGGCCGCGACCCGCGACGAGATCGTCGCGGAGTGGCACCGGATCAAGGAAGCCCCCGGACTGGCCAAGGGCGGCCATCTCGCGGCGAAGAAGATCGCGACCCTGAAGATGACCGAGGCCGCGATGGACGAGCTGGTGAAGGCGAAGTTCGACGCGAACGAGAAACGGCTCGCGGCCTTCTACCCGGACTGGGCGAACTGGCCGGCCGATGCTCGCCTCGGCGCGCACAGCATCGCGTGGGCCGGAGCGTACTTCCCGAACAAGTGGCCCAACTTCAACACCGCCGCGAACGCCCAGGACTGGGCCGCCGCGGTGACCCACTGCACCTTGTCCGAAGCCGGCAACCCCGGGATCGCGCCGCGCAACAAGGCGAACCGGCAGCTCTTCGCGAACGCCGCCGCGGTGGTTGCCCGCGGCATCGACCGCACTCTCGTCTACTACCCGACCGCACTCTGAAACCTGGGGGACACCATGCCTTTTCCACTGAACGACCTCGGCAACGCCGTCCGTGCGCAGATCTACCAGACGGTGGTCGGCGGCGACGCCACCGTGAAACCGTCGCCGAACACGTTCTTCACCTGGGTGACGCCCGGGCTGCCGTTCACGCCGAACGAACTCGACTTCGCCGCGGACGGCATCTTCTCCGCACCTGACGCCGAGACCCAGAACAAGCGCGTCATGCACGCCTACAACCTGTCGACCCTGCTCGACTTCATCCCCGACGTCGAGGGTCCGTACGGCGTCGAGCGGCAGGAGGCGATGTACAAGCCGGACGCCGAGAAGCGGCTGAGCGAGATCTACCGGCAGATCCTGCGGTTCTCGAAGGTGGCGCACTACGAGCTCACCGACGCGGAGAAGGCGAAGCTCGAGAAGTTCAACAACCTGCTCTGGGAGAAGAAGACCGTCAAGGACCTGGTCACCGACGAGGAGAAGGAGGTGACCGAGCCCAGCGCGATGATGCTGGCCTACTCCGAGAAGATGGCGTCGTACCTCGACGCGGCGGCGGAGTACAACTCCAAGCGCGCCGCGGCGGCCGGAGCCACCGGCCCGGACGGCAAGGTAGCCTCCGCCGACTGGATCCTGAATCAGAAGAACTACGCCCTCAAGGTGAAGGCCGCGATGGACGCCTGGACCAGCGGCGGGTACCGCAACCAGGTCGACCAGATCAACGCCTACATCAACCAGACCACCGAGCGCAGCTTGGCGCTGTGGAAGCAGAGCCTGGAGGAGCGGTACGAGCAGGCCCTGATCGCCACACCGGAGGTCGGCGTCTCGTTCCCGTACACCACGCTGGTGCCGGGTGACATCGCGAACTCGAACGGCTGGACGGAGATCGGTGTCACGCACAACCACACCGAGTGGTCCAAGGACCAGACCAACACCAGCTGGAACGCCGGTGCAGGGGTCGGCTGGGGCTTCTTCAGCTTCAACGCGGGCGTGAAGCAGGAGAACACGGAGTACACCGAGAACCACCAGGTCAACGAGTTCAGCCTGAAGTTCGACCTGGCGCAGGCCGTGATCGTCCGGGCCGGCTTCTACCCGGAGTTCTTCGCCAACCGCGGCTGGATCCTCCGCAAGGGCGAGGGCTGGTCCTTCGACGACATGCCGTCGGACGGCGCCCGCCCGCCGAAGGGCGAGTTCATCGGGTACGCGACGCAGGCGATCTTCGCGCGCAACCTCGAGGTGAAGTCGCGCGACTTCGTCTCGGCGTACAAGGCCACCACGTCGAAGACCGAGGTGTCCGGCGGCGTCGGCTGGGGTCCGTTCCGGCTCTCCGGCGGCTACAGCCGGTCGAACAGCCACGAGGACTTCAACTCGACCGAGGACGGCGAGACCCTGCGGGTTCCCGGCATGCAGATCATCGGGTTCGTCAACCACCTGATCGGCAAGGCGCCGAACCCGCTGGAAGAGCTCAAGGACGCGGACTTCGAGTAGGCCGGACCAACCGCTGGGGGAGTCGGAACGATGACAGGAATCGACGCGACGGTCGTGCTCGGTATGGCGGCGAAGGTTGAGCAGGTGTTCGCCGAGGACGGGGCCTATCACGGCTTCCCGATGGCGCCGATCGGGATCCGGGCCGAGAGCCTGATGGCGATGGCCAACGACCCGTTCGGCGCCGGCGCGGCCGCACAGGCACAGTTCTCGTTGCTGGTGAACGAGATCCCGGAGGGGCCGCTGTGGCAGCCCGACGGCGATCGCCTCTGGAAGGTGTACGCCGACGTGCTCGGCGCGAAGGTCGACGACGTACCGCGGACGCCCGCGCAAGAGGCGGCGTACCGGAGTGCTTCGGCCCTGCTGTACGTCGAGGACGGCGGGCGGCTCGTGCCCAGTCCGACGATGGTCGCCTACCAGCAGTACCGAGACGCCTTCCTCGCGGCCGGTCAGGAGTACAACAACCGGCGTGGCGAAGCCGAACTGTCCGCCGATCCGGCGGTCAAGGCCAAGTGGACGGCGGACGAACCGGTCCTCGCGGCGGCGGTCACCGACGCGTCGACGGCCTGGACTGTCCAGGGCAAACGCGCCGAGGTGGAGAAGGCACAGCGGACGATCGCCGATCTCGGGTCGTCCTCACCGATCCTGATGTGGGAGAAGTACCGGCAGTTGTACGACCCGACCGGGGCGGGGGACCCGTCGCTGACCACGCCGGACGGGCTGACGTACCTGCCCACCGGCATCCTGCCGTCCAACGTGACCCAGGTGGACTGGGCACGGATCACTGTCACCGCCGACGAGCTGACCCAGCTCGTTGCGAGAGCGCCGGCCGACCTGCGCGCCAGGTTGGCCGGCGGCGGAGACTCCGGGACGGAGGTCCTGACGTTCGAGTACTCGTTCGTCACCGTGACCAGGCCCTGGTTCGCGCCCGAGGTGTTCGCGTCCCACGCGTGGCGGTTCGCCGATTCGTCCCGGATCCTGTCCGACGGCGGCAGTCCGCCGAAGGGCGAATGTACGGCGTACGTGAGCGGGCTGGTGCTGGCGCGCAATGTCACCGTGCAACGTCGCACGGTCGGCGGCACTCCGCCGGACGGCAGCCTGGGCTTCGTCCCGGTGCAGACCAACTCCGCCGCCGAGATGATGATGGCGATGGATAGTGAGCCTGCCTCATTATCCGCTCGGCTCATTGACGCCCCGGTCACGCGGATGGTGCCGGTACCCGCCGTGCGCCGCTCGATCGCGGTCCGCGAAGGTCCGCCCATCATCTGGAAGCCCGGTCCGCAGCCCGTCCCGAACCCGCCGGTGGTCACCACGACCGATCCCGCCGATGTTTTCGTGCTGGCGTTCCAGTGCCGCACGTTGCCGAAGGCACCCGATCCCACACCGGCGATCGCGCAACAGGCACCGGCGCTACGGGTCTACCAGGTCGTGTCCGGTGATTCCCTCGGCAAGATCGCAGCCAGGTTCTACGGCAACGCCGGCTTGTGGCGGAAGCTGTACGCCGCCAACAAGCCGGTCATCGGCAAGGACCCGAACAAGCTGAAGGTGGGCCAGAAACTCACCATTCCTTAGTCCATCGACACCTTGTCGAACGAGGTGGTGGTGTAGCGGACGTCGAGGTCGACCTCGTCGCCTACCGCGGGCGGGGCGACCGACGACGGAAGGAACAGCATGCTGGCCTGCATGTGCGGCGGTTCGGCGAACCAGCGCTGCTTGCCCTCGATCGTGAACGGCGACAGCGCCATGCCGGCCGCATCCAGGCTGCCCTTGGCCATCGCGATCGCGCGTTGCCGGACGCTCGCCGCCGCGGTCGGCGCCTCCAGACCTACGCCGTGCGCCGTACCGCCGGAGACGATCAGGATGTGCCCGTCACCGCTGACCCGGCGCTGCCGGTAGCCGACGCGCTCGCCGCGGCGGACCGAATGTACGTCGAGAACGGTCGCCCGGACCGTCAGCGCACCACGGTCACCGAGCCACAGACCGGTGCCCATCCGGAGCTTCACGTCCGGACCGATATCGGCCAGCTTCTGCGCCGGTACGTGCGACACCCAGAGCGTGCCTTTGCGGACATCGAGGGCCGCTTTCGCCAGTTGCTGGGCCTCGCGCAGGTTGGCCGACGTACCGCCGGCGCCCATCGGGAAATGCAGCGACCAGCCCTCGAACCGGATCCGGTCGAGCGCGTTCAGCAGCATCGTGTGCCGCAGCTCGCGGGCGCCGATGCCGTGCCGGCGCATCGAGGTCATCACCTCGATCAGCACCCGGCTGCCGGCCGGAATCGAGACCAGATCGGCCAGCCGGCTGACCGTATGGATCACGTTCTTGCTCTGCGGCACCTCGAGGAACGGCCGCCACGGCGACAGGACCACGACGTCCTCGCGCGGATCTGCGGGGACCTCGAAGTACGTGCCGACCGCGACCGTCCGGGCGCCGAGCGCACGGGCCTCCGCGAAGAGCCGGTGGTTGCCGAAGCCGTACCCGTTGCCCTTGGCGACCGGGACGATGTCGGGGTTCCAGGTGGAACGCAGGTGGTCACGCCATCGATCGGAATCGACGTGCAGGACTAGGGGCATGGTGTCAACGCCGTCTCATGTAGAGGTCGAATGCGGTGTAGAGCGCCTTGTTCAACGGCAGATCCCACTCACCGACGTACTCGACGGCCTCGCCGCCGGTCCCGGTCTTGAACTGGATCAGCCCGACATGCGGGTCGTTCGGGTCCAAGGTGTCGGTGATGCCCCGTAGGTCGTACACGGACGCGCCCGCCGCGAGCGCGTCCGACATCATGCGCCACTGGATCGCGTTCGATCCGCGGACGTCTCGTTTGGCGGTCGAGCTGGCACCGTAGGAGTACCAGGAGTGACCGCCGACCCGGACCCAGATCGTCGACGCGACCAGGTCGCCCTCGTGATGGGCGTTGTAGATCCGGAAGTCACAGCAGTCGGCCGGCTGGTTGGCCATCGCGTCGTACATCTTCTCGAAGTACGGCAGCGGCCGCGGCGTGAAGTGGTCGCGCTCGGCGGTCTCGACGTACAGCCCGTGGAAGGCCTTGATGTCCTCGGTCCCGCCCTGCGTGACCTCGACGCCGGCCTTGTCGGCCTTCTTGATGTTGCGCCGCCAGAGCTGGTTCATGCCCTTGAGCAGGTCTTCCGGGGTGCGGCCGGCCAGCGGCACCTGGAACACGTACTGCGGTTGTCCGGCCGCGAACCCCTCCGCGATCCGGGGCGGCTTCCAGCCCAGCTTGCGGAGCTTGTCGGCGACGGTGGCACCGGACGGCTCGATCACGTCCGGGCGGACGTCGCCGAGGCGCGGCTGCTGACCGCCGGCGATGGCGTCCTTGATCGTCTGCGCGCTCCAGCGCCGGGTCGCCACCGGCGGACCCATCCGGATGCCGAACGCGCCGCGCTCCAGCAGGTGTTCGGCCAGCGGGCGCAGGTAGCTGCCGAGGTCGATCGCGTCCCAGTCGATCACCGGGCCTTCCGGCAGGTAGGCGAGGTACCGCTTCACCTTCGGCATCTGCCGGTACAGCACCAGACCGGCGCCGACCAGGTTGCCGGGGTTTCCCGACTCGTACCAGCCGAGTGACTCCGCCTTCCACTCACTCTTCACCGCCGCCCACCCCGGGGTCTGCAGGAAGCTCGCCGACGGCTGAGCCGCGATGTAGGCGGCGTGCTCGTCCGCGGAGATGGTCCGAATGCTCAAGTCACTCACGGTGGGTCAGGTTACCGGCCCAGCCACACGAACCGTAGCTGAGCCGGTTTCTGATCAAACCTGTGCGAGCAGCTTCTCCGACAGGTCCCACAACCGAGTGGCCGACTCCGGATCGAGCGCGTACTCCGCGACGCCGTGCATCGGATCGCCTGCCGTCAACGGCAGCGCCTCGTTGTTGTCCTCGAAGTAGCGGCCGGTGACGCCGTCGACGAGCGGCGAAGCGGCCAGCAGGACCGACGTCGACGCGCCCTGCTCGACGGTCTTCCACTCGAAGCGGTCCCATTCCCGCTGCACGTCCTCAGGCACGTGCCGCTGCAACGCGGTCCGGATCCCGCCCGGCATCAAGGCGTTGGCGACGATGCCGTCACTCGCCCAGCGCTTGGCCGCCTCGACAGCGAACAGGATGTTCGCGGTCTTGGATTGTCCGTACGACGCCCATTCCTCGTACTGCCTGTTCTCGAAGTGGATGTCCTCGAACACGACGTCCGAGGAGTGATGCGCACTGGAGCTGACGGACACGATCCGCGCGGAGCCGGCTGCCGCGAGCGCGTCGTACAGGCCGAGCGCGAGGCCGAAATGGCCGAGGTGGTTGGTCGCGAACTGGTGTTCCCAGCCTTCCGGCGTCCGGTTCAGCGGCTCGGCCATCACACCGGCGTTGTTCACCAGGATGTGCAGCGGGCCGTCCCAGGTAGCGGCGAAGGCGCGCACCGAGGCGCGGTCGGCGAGCTCGATCGGCGCGACGAAGATGTGGCTGTTGCCGGTGCTCTCGATGAGTTGGGCGGCGACACGTTCGCCGGCCGCGGTGTTCCGTACGGCGAGGGTGACCTCCGCACCGGCCGCTGCCAGCGCGCGGGCGGTCTCGACACCGATGCCGGACGCGCCGCCGGTGACGACGGCCCGGCGACCGGTCAGATCGATGCCGGCGACGACCTCGGCCGCGGTGGATTCATGCGTGAAAGGAGTGGTGATCCTGCTCATCAGGTCGGTTCCTGTTCTACGAGCTACGCTTTAACCGGAGGAGCCTCCGGTAATCCCAGTTAAGCGGAGGCACCTCCGGTTATCAAGTCCGCTAGGTTGTGGGGTCACGGGAGGTGGGGGAGATGACCGGCATCAGCGAGCGTCCGCTGCGCGCGGACGCCCAGCGCAACCGGGACCTGATCGTGGCCGCGGCGGCCCGTGCGTTCACGAAATGCGGTCTGGAGGCGACCCTCGAAGGGATCGCGAAGGACGCCGGGGTCGGCATCGGCACCCTCTACCGGCACTTCCCGACGCGCGAGCTCCTGATCGAGGCGGCGTACCGCAACGAGCTGGCGGCGGTCTGCGACGCGTCCGTGGAACTGCTCGAGAAGCTGCCCCCGGACGAGGCGCTGCGCGCGTGGATGGACCGCTTCATCGACTACATGGCGCGCAAACGCGGAATGGCCGACGCGCTGCGAGCGGTCTTCGCGTCCGGTGCGAATCCCTATGCACAGAGCCTCGAACTCCTGATCGGCGCAGTACAGCCGCTGCTCGACGCGGGCGCTGCAGCGGGCCAGATCCGGTCGGACATCTCGGCGTCGGACATGCTGGTCAGCATCGGTGGCGTCGCCGGCGCCGCGACCGACGATCGGGAACAGGCCGGTCGCCTGCTCGACCTGCTGATGGACGGCCTCCGGTACGGCGCATGAAGGTTGCTTTGGTGACCGGATCCGCGTCCGGCATCGGAGCTGCGACGGTACGGCGGTTGGCCGCGGACGGGATGACCGTCGCGGTGCACTCGCGATCCAGCCGGTCCGCCGGAGAGGCGCTGGCCGCTGAGCTGGGCGGTTCGTACCACCAGGCTGACCTCTCCGACGACGCGGCTGCCCAGGCGTTGGTGCCGGAGGTGGTGGCCGAGCACGGGCGTCTCGACGTACTCGTGAACAACGCCGGCATCAGCTGGCCCGTCCCGCACGCGGACCTCGACGGGCTGACCGCGTCCGACTGGCGGCAGCTGCTCGACGTGAACCTGATCGCACCCTGGCTGCTGTGTACGGCGGCCCTCCCGGCGCTCCGCTCGTCGGGCGGGTGCATCGTCAACGTCACCAGTCATGCCGGCGTCCGTCCGAAGGGCAGTTCGATCGCGTACGCCGCCTCGAAGGCAGCGCTGAATCACGTGACGAAGTTGCTGGCTGCCGCGC
Source organism: Kribbella sp. NPDC055110 (assembly GCF_053607525.1). Taxonomy (NCBI): domain Bacteria; kingdom Bacillati; phylum Actinomycetota; class Actinomycetes; order Propionibacteriales; family Kribbellaceae; genus Kribbella; species Kribbella sp. NPDC055110. The sequence continues at coordinate 139,657 of NZ_JBSGTS010000008.1, read as the reverse complement.
TCGGACCCGACGTACGGGTCAACGCGGTCGCACCCGGTCTCGTCGACACACCACTCACCGAGTCGTGGACCGAGGCTCAGGACCTGTGGAAAACCTCGAGCCCGATGCGCCGCGCCGCTCAGCCGGCCGATGTCGCCGACCTGATCTCGGCAGTTGTCCACAACCCTTACCTGACTGGTGAAGTGATCATGCTCGACGGCGGCATGAATTTGTGTCGGTGACGGCTTCTACGATCGCGGGATGTCTTTGGGTCGGGACTTCCGTCGGTTGTGGGTCGCGTTCACGGTCAGTGCGTTCGGATCGGCGGTGGGGCTGGGCGCGTTGCCGTTGGTCGCAGTACTCGCCTTGGACTCCAGCACGTTCCAGGTCTCGATGCTCGCCGCGTTGTCAGCGGTGGCCGGCGCGGCGCTCGCGTTGCCGATGGGCGACTTCATCGAGCAGCGGCGGAAGCGGCCGGTGATGATCGCGTCCGACCTGGTGCGGTTCGCCGGCCTGGTCTCGGTGCCGGTCGCGGCGGCGTTCGGCGTACTGACCTATACGCACCTGTGTATCGCGGGTGTGCTCCAAGCGGCCGGGACGATCGCGTTCCAGTCGGCGAGTGGCGCGCATCTGAAGGCGCTGGTGCCGGCCGATGGGCGGGCTGAGGCGAACAGCCGGTTCGAGCAGACGAACTGGGCCTCACTGAGCATCGGTCCGGCGATCGGTGGTGTGCTCGTCAGTCTGGTCGGCGCGACCGTCACGCTGGCGGTCGACGCGGTCTCGTTCCTCGGATCGGCGCTCGGGATCCGCCGGATCCAGCAGCCCGAGCCCGAGCCGGTGAAGCGAGAAGGGACGCGCGACATCACCGCCGGATGGCGGTACATCCTGCGGCACCGCGGGCTGCGCATCCTGTTCTGGAACTCCCAGCTGTTCGGCGGGCCGGTGATGATGACGTCGCCCTTGCTGGCGGTCTTCATGCTGCGTGACCTCGGGCTGTCCGCGTGGAGCTACGGGGTGATGCTCGGGGTCTCCTGCATCGGCGGGGTGATCGGCGCGCGGATGGCGCCGCGGCTCACCCGGCGGTACGGACTGCAGTGGATGCTGCTGGTGTTCGGCGTACTGCGGGCGCCATGGCTGCTCCTGTTCCCGCTGGCACCGCACGGGTGGGGTGGGTTCGTGCTGCTCACGGTGGCGGAGACGGGGCTGCTGGTGGGAGCAGGCGCGTTCAACCCGTCGTTCGCGACGTACCGCATGGAAATGACCGAGGACGGGTTCATGGCGCGAGTCGTGGGGTCGTGGTCGATCAGCTCGCGGTGCGTGCAGCCCGCGTTCATGGCGCTCGGCGGCGTGCTCGCGACGTTGGTCGGGATGCGCGGGGCGCTGTGGGTCGCGGGCATCTGCTGCACGCTCAGCGCCGTACTGCTTCCTTGGCGAGCGGCTAAACCAGCTGCATTGCCTGAGCCAGCCTGACGATCGAGCCCACCTCTTCGGGCTGCCCGTCCAGGTACGCGGCCGCTTCGTCGGGCGGCAGCACCAGGACGTCAGTGACCTGTTCGCCGTCCTCGGGGTTCGTCGGCTCCTGCTCGATAACGACGTCCACGACGTAGTTCGCCCAGTACGAGACCGGGTGCGGCAGATGCGGACGGTACGGCGCCGCGCGGCGATGGTCCGCGCGATGGGCCCCAAGCCAGCTGAGCGGACCTGCCAGGCGCTACCGTCGCTGCCATGGTGCAGCCAGACCCCGAACCCAAGCCCGCCGCGGCGGCCGACTCCGAGCCGGTCGCAGAAACGGAGGCGGTCGCGAAGGTCGAGGCGGTCCCGGAGACGCGCACAGAGCCCGAGGCGCCCGCGCTTGCAGAGCCCGGAGCCGAGGAGGAAGCGGACGACGAGGCTGAGCCGACGCCGGATCCCGAGAAGGCGCGGAGCACGGTCGACCGCCTGCTGTGGACCAGCGCCTGGCTGACCGTCGTGGTCGGGGTGTTCCTGGTGTCCGGCATGCTCCAGGTCGACCGCAGTTACAACATCCTCGCGTGGGTCGGCGCGGTAGTGGCGATCCTCGGCCTGCTCGCGCTCTTCGTCGCGTACGCCGGGTGCGCGCTGAACCGCATCACGCTGCGAACCAAGGTCGTCGGCCCCGCCGACCTGTTCCAGGCCAGCACCCTCGTCGCCGTCGTCGTCGTGATCTGCGGTCTGCTCGTACCGGCCAACAACAGCGCCGCGCTCGCGATCCTGCTCCCCTGGGCCGTGACCTACTGGCTGCACGGCCTGGACAAGACGAAGGCCCCGACTACGTGAGGTGCGCCCGCAGGTAGTCCAGGTCGGCCTTCTGGCCGTTGTCGGAGTTCGGGGTCTCGACGACGACCGGGGCACCGGCGGTCTGCACGACCGCGACGATGTCGGCCGGGTCGATGTGCCCGTCCTCGAAGTTGCTGTGCCGGTCCGCGCCGGAGCCGAACTCGTCGCGGGAGCCGTTCGCATGCACCAGGTCGATCCGCCCGGTGATCGCGAGCACCCGCTCCACGATCGTCGGCAGCTCCTCGCCGGCCGCGTGGAAGTGGCACGTGTCCAGGCAGAACCCGACGTTCTCCAGCCGGTCGTTGCCGGACGCCTGCACCGCCTCCCAGAGCCGCGCGATCCGGTCCAGCTGCCGGGCCATCGCGTTCTCGCCGCCGGCTGTGTTCTCGATCAGCAGCGGCACCGGCAGCTCGGCGCGCTCGATGCACTTACGCCAGTTGTCGAACCCGGCCTCCGGGTCGTCCTCGTCGCCGACGTGCCCGCCGTGCACGATCACGCCCTTGACGTCGATCTCGGCCGCCTTGTCCAGCGTCTGCTGCAACAGCTTGCGGCTCGGGATCCGGATCCGGTTGTTCGTGTTCGCCACGTTCAACCGGTACGGCGCGTGCACGTAGAGGTCCACGCCCGCGGCGGCGGCCCGCTCCTTCAGCGCGTCCTCGCCGTCGGCGTACGCGAGCTTGGGCGCCTTGTAGTCCTGCGGATTCCCCAGGAAGAACTGCACCAGATCAGCACCCCGATCGGCCGCCTCGGCCAACGGATCCTCCTGGTCCACATGCGCACCAAGCTTCACAGTCATACCCACCACCCTAGAACCGCCCACCGACAAACTCTTCAGCAGCTCAATCCGCCGCGGTCGACCAGCCGGCGGAGCGGGTGATCTTGCGTTGGCCGGGGGGTGGGGGCTGGACGGGGCGGCCGTCGAATTCTGTGGACAGGACGATGTGGGTGTTCATCTCGCCGTGTTCACCGAGGCGTTCGAAGAGGCCTTCGAGGTGACGCATCGAGGTGACGCGGACGCGCAGCATCGAGCACGAGTTGCCGCTCAGCTTGTGGATCTCCAGGACCTCGGGGAAGTCCTCGGCCCGGGTGGTCTTGAGCAGGCAACGGCCCGTCGTACAGCGCATCTGCACGAACGCGGACAGCGGCTGGCCTGCCTTCGCCGGGTCCACGTCGGCGCGGTAGCCGGTGATCACACCGGCCTCCTCCAGGCGGCGTACCCGGTCCGCCACCGCGGGTGGTGAGAGGTTGACCCGCTTGCCGAGCTGGTTGAACGACAGCCGGCCGTCGGACTGCAGCGCAGCCAGGATCTGCCAGTCGGTGGAGTCGAGTTCGCGCTCCTGAAAGGTCATCTGTCCAGAACACCTTCGATATCGACGGTCCACAAGGGCAGACGCCTTGTTTCGCGCATTCATCACAGTGTTCAGCCTTTCTAGCGTTGTCGGCATGCTGATTCCCGTCGTTCTCGCCGCCGCCCTGATGAACGCCGCGATGGTCGCCGCCAGCGCGGTCAGCGCCATCCTGATCGCCGACGACCTCGGTCCGGCGCTGGCCGGACTTCCCAACACCGCAGGTGTCCTGGGCACCGCCGCCGGCGCTGTAGCGGTCGGCCGTTGGACGTCCCGGTTCGGACGCGCGCAGGCCCTCCGGACCGGGTACGGCGTCGGCGTCGCAGGCGGAGCGTTCACAGTCGTCGCTGCTGTCGGCGCACCGGTCGCACTGCTCTTCGTAGGCATGTTCCTGCTCGGTGTGGGGAACGCAGCGAGCCTGCTCTCCCGGTACGCCGCTGCAGACGCCGTACCGCTTGCTCGCCGGGCACGTGCGATGAGCACCGTGGTCTGGGCCAGCACACTCGGTGCGGCAGGCGGACCGTTCTTCATGGCGCCGTCCCAGACGTTTGCGTCCGGGTTCGGCCTGCCGGCGATCGCAGGTCCGTTCCTGCTTGCTCTGGCCGCGGTCTTCGCCGCACTGGTCGCGTCGACGTACATCCGGCGTACCAGCTCGGCTCACGCACCACAGGTCCGTCAGACGTCCGGCGGACGACCTGTGGCGCTGGCAGCCGGAGTGATGATCGTGGGCCATCTGGTGATGGTGTCTGTGATGACAGCTGTCCCTGTGCACACACACCAGCACCACGACGGGCTGGGGGTGCTGGGAGTGATGCTGTCTGTCCACACCCTGGGGATGTTCGCGCTGTCACCGCTAACCGGTTGGGCCATCGACCGCTTCGGGCCGCGGGCGGTCACACTCTGCGGATTGGTCGGTCTGCTCGTGGCCGCCGTACTGGTCACACGGACCGGGCTGGTCTTCACACCGGCGCTGTTCCTGCTCGGGTACGCGTGGAACCTCTGCTACCTCGGCGGTAGTGCACAGCTGGGGTCGGCCGAGCGCGAGAGCCGCGTGGAGTCGTCGATCTGGACGGTCGCCGCGCTCGCCACGGCCTCGTCGCCGTGGCTGTTCACGCTCGGCGGGTTCCCGGTTCTAGCGGTCGTCTCGGTCGTTCTCGTCGTACCGTTGCTCCTGCTGGTGACACGCCGAGCTGAACTCGCTGGCGTCTCTCGATGACGCGGAGTTACCGGAACAGGCCTGTGGATATGGTCAAGTGATAGTCCGAACGCTGGTACTCTTTTGGATGTGGCCCGGTCCATCGACCGGGCTCGTTGCTTGGCGTCGGCGGCAAGTGCCGGCGTGGAGCAGTCCGCATCGCCCTCCTGCCACGGAGAGACCGTGGCCGCCAAGTCCGAAGGAGGTGGAGTTCGCGCATGCGTCGTTATGAAGTCATGGTGATCCTCGACCCGGAGCTCGATGAGCGCACCGTGGAGCCGTCCATCGACCAGTACCTGAACATCGTCCGCAAGGAAGGTGGCACGGTCGAGAAGCTCGACATCTGGGGTCGTCGCAAGCTTGCCTATGACGTGAAGAAGAAGTCCGAAGGCATTTACGCCGTCGTCGACCTGACCGCCGAACCGGCGGTCGTGAAGGAACTCGACCGTCAGCTCACGCTGAACGAGTCGATCCTGCGCACCAAGGTCATCCGGCCGGACCAGCACTGAACCTCGGGCGTCAGGTGGTCTGGCGTCACACCACCCATCGTCTGCAGTACAGGAGGAAGTTGTCATGGCCGGTGAACCACCTATCACTCTGATCGGAAACCTGACAGGTGATCCGGAGCTGCGGTTCACGCCGTCCGGGGCCGCGGTCGCGAACTTCACGATCGCCTCTACTCCGCGGACGCTGGACCGGCAGAGCAACGAGTGGAAAGACGGCGAGACCCTCTTCATCTCGTGTGCCGTGTGGCGGCAGGTCGCCGAGAACGTCGCGGAGTCGCTGACCCGCGGTTCCCGGGTGGTCGTGCACGGGCGCCTGAAGGCGCGCAGCTACGACGACCGCGACGGGAACAAGCGCACCGTGTTCGAGTGTGATGTCGAGGAGATCGGCGCCAGCATGCGGTACGCGACGCTGAAGATCTCGAAGACGTCGCGTTCCGACGGTGGCGGTTTCGGTGGCGGCGGCAACCAGGGTGGCGGTAGCTACCAGGGTGGCGGCGGCCAGGGCGGCAACCAGGGCGGTAACTTCGGCGGCGGCCAGGGTGCCGCTCCGCAGAACGACCCCTGGGCGACCCCGCAAGGTGCACCACAAGGCGGTGGCGGCCAGGCCGCTCCGCAGAACGACCCCTGGGCCAGCCAGGGCGGCGGCTCGATGGAGGAGCCCCCGTTCTGATCGGCCCGCAATCCCGTTAGTGACCATTCCGGCATCCGTGCCGGGCTCTGGAAGTAGGAAGAGAGCACCACAATGGCCAAGATCATTCGGAAGCCGAAGAAGAAGGTCTGCGGCTTCTGCAAGGACAAGGCGACGTACGTCGATTACAAGGACACCGCGCTGCTGCGCAAGTTCATCTCGGACCGCGGCAAGATCCGCGCCCGCCGGGTGACCGGGAACTGCGTGCAGCACCAGCGCGATGTCGCGACCGCTATCAAGAACGCTCGTGAGGTGGCCCTGCTGCCGTACACGAGCACCGCTCGCTGAGGGAGGCGCGGACCATGAAGCTCATCCTGTCTCAGGAGGTCGAGGGCCTCGGGGCTCCCGGCGACATCGTCGAGGTGAAGGACGGCTACGGCCGTAACTACCTGGTCCCGCGCGGCCTGGCCATCGGCTGGACCCGCGGTGCCGAGAAGCAGATCCAGACGATCAAGCGGGCGCGTGACGCCCGGTCGATCCAGGGCAAGGAGCACGCGAGCGAGGTCAAGAACCAGCTCGAGCAGCTCTCCGTCACCCTGGCCGTCAAGGCCGGCGACACCGGTCGCCTGTTCGGTTCGGTCACTCCGGCCGACATCGCCTCGGCGATCAAGTCCGCCGGCGGCCCGCTGGTCGAGAAGCGCGCGATCGCGATCGCGTCGCCGATCAAGACGACCGGCAAGCACCAGGTCGCCGTCCAGCTGCACCCGGAGGTGGCCGCTACGGTCCGCCTCGAGGTCGCGGCCGGCTGATTTCTGCCTGACGTTCAAGGCCCGCGTTCCCCGGTGGGGGACGCGGGCCTTGTCGTTGCCGGAGCCGGCCTCAGGTCTTGGCGGGCTTCGGCCACTCGACGGGCTGCGGCTCGACCGCCTGGTCACTGGCCGGCTTGACCTTGGGCCATTCGACCGGCTCCGGCTCGACGCTCTCCGCGAGTGCCTGGGCGGGCACCAGCAGAACGCCGACGGCGAGCAGTGCGGCCGTGATCCGCGCCGTGCGGCGGGTTCGCCGGCTCACTTCGCCGGATCCAATGCGTAGAGAACGGAGTCGTACACGATGAGAGCGCGCTTGCCGACAACACCCCAAGGCCGCGTGGTGCCTTCCTTCATCGGGTAGGTGTTCCAGTTCGGCGACACGGCGTACGGCTTGCTGCTGACCGTGCCGTAGATCATCGACCCGCTGACCGACAGTGGCTGGAAGCCGGTGAGCGGCCTGGTGTTGTTCTTGGTCAGGGTGAGGTTGATCAGGCACTCGCCCCAGGCGGCGAACTTGCGGTTCGGGTCGGGCACCCAGTTCCAGCCGTCGGTGTCGCCGTTGCGTACCGTTCCGCAGCTCGCGACCATCTTGCCGCTCGCGGTCGAGTTCACCGCCGGGATCACTTCCTCTGCCGGGTTCTTGGCATTGGTCCACAGGGTCTGGACGTAGTCGGGGGTCGCCGAGACCACCTGGATGAGGGCACCCGCGCCACCTGGCGCCTGCAGGTTGACCTGCACGAGCGGCTTGCCCGGCTGCGTCCAGTAGAGCGGGCCGAGGTACTGCGCCATCAGCGTGCGGTCGCCCTCGGCGAGCAGGATCGTGGAGCTTCGCGGCTGGTCCGGCACCGTCTTGAGTTCACCGCCGGAGATCACCATCGCCCCGGACTCGTCGGACAGCATGATCAGCGGCGACTTGCCGAAGAACTGCACCTTGGCGCTGTCCGGCAACTCGATCAGCTTCGCCTCGGCGCCGCCGCCGGCCCAGTAGTACAGGGTGGTCGGCGTCGCGATCGCCAGTACCTGCTTGCCGTCGATCGTCGTGTAGACCGGGTTCTCGGCGTCTTTCGGCACCTTGTCCTGCCACAGCACTTTGCCGTTGCTGTCGAACACGGCGACCTTCTCGTCGGTCGTCAGGATGGCGACCTCGGTGCCGTCCGGCTTGATCGCCGGCGTGCTGTCCGCGGCGAGGTCGACGGTCCAGCTCGCGTGCGTCGAGTAGCCGGTCGGCTGGGTCCTGGGAGCGAACTCGTCGGGGTGCACGTTCGGCCCGGGGAGCTCGGGCAGCTTGGGCGACTCGGTCACCTGCGGCTTGCCTTCACCGAGCTTGCTGAAGACGGTGATGTACAGCGTCGTACCGGCGATCAGCACGACGGCCACGGCCATCGCGAGCACGATCGGCCAGATCGGCTTCTTGCCCTTGCGGGGATCGGTCTCGATCGCCTCGACCTGGCCGTCCGGGTGGATGACGAGCGGCCAAGAGGCGCCGTCGGCCTCGACCGCGGTCGCCTTCACCGCGCGGCCCAGCTGGGCGGCCTGCTCGCTGACGAGCTGGATTGCGGCTGCTCGCGGATCGTGGTGGTTGACCGGGTGACTGCGCCCGGCGATCTTCACCTCGGCGTTGTGGTCGTCGTACAGCCGGATCGTGACCTTCGGCCAGGAGGGGATCTTGTCAGCCACGATGTCCTCTCATTCCCGCCACAGGTCTCCCTCGTTCATCCGGTTCCGGCCTCCTCGTTCTAGCATGTCCCCCGCATGAGGGCATGCCGGGGATTCCGGGCATGCAGAAACCACGCGGGCCGGTCGGCTCGACTGACCCCGACAAGGGGGTAGAAACATCCTCGCCTGTGGATGGGTCACGCAAGTACACCCGGAAAGCGAGAGAATACGGTGGGCAACAGCCTGTGACGGACCGCGAGAGGAGGGGCCATGACGCAGAACCCGTGGACACGAGAGCAGTCTCCGGGCCCGCAGCAGCAGCCGTCGCCAGGCCCCGGGCCTCAGCCGGACATCACCCCGCGGGGGCCGTCCGCGCCCCAGCACGGGGTGCCGGCGCCTGCGGAGGATCAGCGCCTGCCCAAGTTCGCGATTCCGGCCGCCGACACCCTGTGGTGGGTAGGTGTGCACGGCGGTGCCGGCGAGACCACGATGTCGGTCCTGCTGCCGGGGACCCGGGCGTCCAACCACCGGTGGCCGATTCCGCCGCCGCCGGTGCCGACGCCGGTGATCCTGGTCGCCCGGACCCACGGGTCCGGTCTGCGCGCCGCGCAGCGAGCCGCGATCGAGTGGGCCTCGGGTGTTGTCCAGGGTGTTGCCGTGCTCGGCCTGGTGCTGATCGCGGATGCTCCCGGCCGGCTGCCCCGCGTGCTCGACGACTTCGCCGACATCGTCGGCGGAGGTGTTCCGAGGGTCTGGGACATCCCGTGGATCGAGGAGTGGCGCAGAGGGGAGGCTCCCACGCCTGACAACACGCCGGACGAGGTTTTCGAAGTACTTGAATCCATCTACGCACTTCGCGCGTCAAACCCAGCGGACTATCCCGCCCCATACTGAAAGGCACCAAGACAATGATGTTGCTTCACCACCTGGTTACCGAGCTCCCGAACTCGCTGCCGCTGGAGGCGCCTCCTGTAGAGGTGACGGGCGGCCTGAACAAGGTTCTCGGCTGGGTCAAGTGGATCGCCTACCTGATCTGTGGCCTCGGCATCATCATTGCCGGCGGCATGATGGCCATCGGTCAGCGCCGCGGCGAGGGCGGCGAGCACGCCGCCCGCCTCGGTTGGGTCCTGGCGGCCTGCATCGTCATCGGTGCGGCGACCGCCCTCGTCGACGCCCTGAAGCAGTGACCCGGGCGCACGGCGAGTTGCTCGGAGGCTGATCGTAGGTGGGACTGTTCAGCAGGAACCCGGACTCCGACGACGATTCCGACGGCGAGAAGACCACCTTCCTCGAGGAGCGTGGCTTCATCGCGTCGGCGATCGTCGTCGGATCGGTGCTGATCTGCCTGGTGGTCTGGTTCATGCTGGGCGGCCGTTCGGACAATCCGACGGCCAACCCCAGCCAGACACCGAGCACGGGCGCTCCTACCGGACAGCCCACCGGACAAGAAACGATCCAGCCGCCGCCCGCGTCGCCGACCGTCGTACCGACCGGCACGCGGCCCACGCCGCCACCGGCGAACAGCAGCGCCGGCGGCTGTCACAACAAGAACCCGAACCAGGCGATCCCCAGGCTCGCCGCCCCGGTCGCGGTCTCGTGGCAGTTCGAGGGAAAGATGATGATTCCCATCCAGGCTGCGAACGGGCCCGTGACCACCAGCCCGAACGGTGTGCGCTCCTGCTTCGCGCATTCGCCGACGGGTGCGGTCCTCGCCGCGATGGTGGCGCTCGGCCAGCTCCAGAACCCAGAGGTCGGCGTCGCCACGCTGCGGAGCCGGGTGTACCCCGGTCCGGGCCGGGACGCGGCCATCGCCGAGGCCAAGCAGACGCCCGTGACCCCGGCAGGCATGACGGGCGACCTCCAGTTCGCCGCCTTCAAGGTCCTCGACTATCCGGAGAACGCGACCCGGGCGATCATCCAGATCGTCGCCGACCTGAACGGCAAGGCGTACGGCGCGATGCCGATCACCATGCGGTGGTACCACGACGACTGGTACGTCGAGCTCCAGCCCGACGGCAGCTTCAACGGCTCGCTCGAGCCGGACATCCTGTCCAGTCTCAGCGGGTACGTCAGGTTCAGTGGTGCGGCATGATCGCGCTCGGCTGTTCGGGGTGGCCCTGGGACTGGGACGACTGCTTCGAGGAAGGCCTGAAGACCGCGCTCGAGTGGGCCTTCGGCAAGGTCTTCGACTTCATCTTCGAGGCGATCGCCAAGGTCGTCATCGATGCGGTCGACTCGGTCATGAAGGCCATCGGCCTGCTCTGGGTCTACATCCCGACCCCGAACATCGCGGAGAACACCCCGGCGCTGTGGGTCCAGGGACACATCCAGTTCATCACGCTGTTCATCGCCGCGCTCGCGGTCATCGTCGGCGCGGTCCAGATGGCGATCTCGCACCGTGGTGAGCCGGCCCGCGACATCCTCAAATCGTTGATCACCCTGGTCGTGGTGACGGGCTCCGCCGCGGTTTTCGCGAGCACGCTGATCACGGCCGCGGACGGGTTCTCGTCGTGGATCATCGACGAGGCGCTGAAGAAGGACGACCAGAACTACGCGAAGAACCTGCTCGACACGCTGGACGAACCGTTCGGCTGGTTACTGGTGATCCTCGTCGGGATCCTGATGGTCATCGCCGCGGTCATCCAGCTCGCGCTGATGATCGTCCGCTACGGCATGCTCGTGCTGCTGGTCGGGATGCTTCCGCTGACCGCGGCCGCCACGAACACCGAAATGGGGATGATGTGGTTCAAACGCGCACTCGCCTGGCTGGCCTCGTTCATCATCTACAAACCGGTCGCGGCGATCATCTATGCCAGCTCGATCAGTCTGATGGGTTCGGAAGGCACGGGACACATCCTCAAGATCATCATGGGCGTCACGCTGATGCTGGTGGCCATCGTCGCACTGCCGGCCATTCTTCGCTTCGTCTCGCCGAGGACGTCCTGACATGATCCCCCTGGGCGTCCTCCAATGGGCGATCAACCTCATGAAAGACATCCTCGGGGTGCTCCTGGGCCCCGCCGTGGAATGGATACTCTCGCACGTGTTCAAGCCAATCCTTGATGCGATCGCCCATGCGGTCGGCACGCTCATGAGCACGATCGCCACCTTCTGGGTCTACGTACCGACCATCGGGATCGGGAACGACGGCAGCGATCCGAACACCAGCGGCAAGCCGGCCAACGACACGGTCGCCTGGATCTGGAGCCACACGGAGTTCATCGCGCTCTTCATCGCCGCCATCGGGCTGATCTTCGGCGCCCTGCAGATGGCCTGGACCCAGCGCGGTGAGTCGGCCCGCGAGATGCTCCGCTCACTGATCACGCTCGCGGTCGCCGCGGCGTTCTCGATCGCCGTCGCGCAGGCGCTGATCACGGCCGGCGACATGTTCTCCAGTTGCATCATCAGCTCCGCACTGGATTCGAACTCCACCAACGCCTCCTGGGTCCAGGGCTGCCAGAACATCGGGTCCGGTGACGCGACGAAGTTCGGCGACACGATGGCGGCGGTGCTCGGCTTCGGTGTGGTCGCCGGCATCGCCGGTTCACCGCTGCTGATCGGCATCATGATCGCGATCGGCCTGCTCTGTGTGATCGCCAGCCTGATCCAGATCGTGCTGATGGTCGTCCGCAGCGCCATGCTGATCCTGCTGATCGGCGTGCTGCCGATCGCGGCCGCCGCGACGAACACCGAGATGGGCCGGAACTGGTTCAAACGAATCATCTCCTGGCTGCTCGCCTTCATCCTCTACAAACCGGTGGCGGCGATCATCTACGCGACGGCGATCCGGCTGGTCTCGAACAACGGTGAACTGTCGTTCAAGTACATCACCGAAGGCGACGGCCTCCTGAACGCCGACAACATCGGCCACATGGTGATGAACGTGGTCACCGGTCTCACGATGCTGGTGCTCGCGCTGTTCGCGATGCCGGCGCTGATGCGGTTCATCGTGCCGATGGTCGGCGCGACGGCCGGTGCGGCGGGTGCCGGGATGATGGCGGCCAAGATGGTCGGAGCCGACAAGCTGGGTGACATGGCGAACAAGGGCGTCAGCCAGGGTGCGGACGACGGCGGCGGCGGGGGCGGTGGCGGTGGCGGTGACGACGGTCCGTCCGGTGCTCAGAACGTCGGACGGGCGTCGCAGCAGGCCCCGAGTACCGGCGGTGGCGCGACCGGTGGAGCCGAAGGTGCCGCGGCCGGTGGCGAGGGCGCCGCGGCCGGTGGTGCGGCAGGCGGTGGCGCAGCGGGTGGTGCCGCGGGCGGTGCAGCCGGTGGTGCCGCGGCCGGTGGTGCGGCGGCCACCGGGGTGGGCATACCGGTCGCAGCCGCGATCGTCGCTGTCAAGGCCACCAAGGGCGCCGCGACAGACGTCGCGAACGAATCGCTGGGCGGTGCTGACGAAGCTCAAGGCTCCCAAGGCGGCGGCGGGGGAGGCGGCGGCAATGACGGCGGCGGCCCCAGCGGCAGCGCCGGTGGCGGCGACCCGAACCGCGAACGAGACCGTGCCCGCGACTACCGCGACGATGACCGAAACAACCAACCACCCCCACCACCGGACGGACCAAGTGGCAGCGGCTGAGAACCTACGACGCGCACCTCGCACTTACGGCAACTGGCGCCGGCCCGCCTCCGCGGGTATCGCCGGCCTGGGCATGCTCGGCACCGGCATCATGATGGGCGGCCTGCTGCTGGTCGTCATCGCGACGATGGCTGGCGGCATCAAGGCCGCGCTCGTCACCTTGCTGATCGTGGGCGCGGCGCTCGGGTTGCTGATCACCAAGGACAAGCACGGGTATTCCACGCTGCAACGGCTCTCGACCCACATTGGATGGCAACGAGCAAAGATGGCTAAGCACAACGTTTACCGCTCCGGCCCGCTCGGCCGGACCGCCTGGGGCAAATTCCAGCTTCCGGGCCTCGCCGCAGCCTCACAGCTGAGCGAGTACCAGGACTCGTACGGGCGCCCGTTCGCGCTGCTCTTCTACCCGAGCACCCGGCACTTCACCGTCGTCATCAACGCCGAGCCCGACGGCGCCTCGCTCGTCGACGAGGAGCAGGTGGACATCTGGGTGGCGCACTGGGGCCAGTGGCTCGCCTCGCTCGGCCACGAGCCGGGCATCGTCGCCGCGTCGGTGACGGTGGAGAGCGCACCCGACACCGGCATCCGGCTGCGCCGTGAGGTCGGCAACAACATGGTCGACGGGACGCCGGCGATCGCCCGGGCCATGCTGACCGAGGTCGTGCAGACGTACCCGGAGGGCTCCGCGCTGGTCTCGGCCCGGGTCGCGCTGACCTTCAAGGGCACGGACCGCAGCGGCAAGCGGCGCAAGGAAGACGACATGGGCCGCGAGCTCGCGGCCCGGCTGCCCGCGCTGACCCAGAGCCTGAACGCGACCGGTGCGGGCGCCGCTCGTCCGGTCAGCGCGCAGGAGCTGTGCGAGGCGATCCGGATCGCGTACGACCCGGCGTCCGCCTCCCTGATCGACGAGGCGCGCGGCCAGGGCATGCCGCCCGAGCTGCAGTGGACCGATGTCGGCCCGGCTGCCACCCAAGCGTTCTGGGACAAGTACCGGCACGACTCGGCCTGGTCCGTGACCTGGCAGATGTCGCAGGCTCCCCGCGGCGAGGTGTTCTCGTCGGTGCTGTCGCAGCTGGTCGCGCCGCACCCCGACATCGACCGCAAGCGCGTGACGCTGCTCTACCGTCCACTCGACGCCGGTACGGCGGCCCGGATGGTGGAGGCGGACAAGCGCAACGCGTCGTTCCGCGCCACGGCGTCCGCCCGGCCGTCCGCGCGCAACCTGGCCGAGGCACGGGCCGCCGACCGTTCCGCGCAGGAAGAGGCGCGGGGCGCGGGCCTGGTCAACTTCGGCATGGCGGTCACCGGCACCGTGATGACTGCCGAGCAGATTCCGGACATGATCGCCGCGATCGACAACCTCGGCGCCACCGCGCGGGTGCTGCTGCGGCCGGTGTACGGCTCGCAGGATTCCGCGTTCGTCGCCGCGCTGCCGCTGGGGATCGTCGTACAGAATCACCTCGCGGTACCGGCCGGCCTGCGGGAATCCCTATGATGGGACTCCGCACAGTGACACCTGGGGGGTCACAGTGAGCAAGAAGCCGAAGAAGCCCGAAGACCCGACCCGCCGCGGCCGGCGGCCGATGCCGCGTGGCTGGCCCGGTATGGGCGGCGGCTACTCGACGTACCTGCAGGCTCCACAGGAATGGCGCGGTACGACGGTCCAGGTCTGCGGAATGTGGCCGTTCTCGGCCGGCACCGGCAGCCCGATGGTCGGCGTACCGATCGGCCGGAACATCCTCTCCGGCGCGACCATGTGCTGCGACCCGATCAGCTGGTTCATGCGGGCCAAGCTGATCTCGAACCCGTCGATGTTCGTGCTCGGCAAGCCGGGTCTTGGCAAGTCGACGATCACCCGGCGGATGGCGCTCGGCATGGCCGGGTACGGCGTGATGCCGCTGGTGCTCGGTGACCTGAAGCCGGACTACAAGGACCTCATCGAGGCCCTCGGCGGTCAGGTCATCCAGCTCGGCCGCGGTCGTGGTCACCTGAACGTGCTCGACCCGGGCGAGTCCCGGGAGGCCGCGCTCCGGCTGACCGGCAAGGCCCGCGAGGCGATCCAGGCCGACGCGCACGGCCGCCGGCAGACGATGGTCTCGGCGCTGATCGCGATCATGCGTAACCAGAACCCGAACGACCGCGAGGAGACCATCCTCGACGAGGCGCTCAAGGTCCTCGACGAGCGGTTCCAGGGAACGCCGGTGCTCAAGGACCTGCTCCAGGTCGTCCAGGACGCCCCGGACCGGGTCCGCAACGTCGCCCTGGACCGCGGCAGCCTGGACCGCTACCGGCAGATCACCGAGGGCCTGGAGGCATCGCTGATCGGTCTGGTCGGCGGCGGACGGCTGGGCGAGATCTTCTCCGCACCGACCGACAACCCGATTCAGATGGACCGCCCGGTGGTGTTCGACGTGTCCAACGTCGACGACTCCGAGACCAGCCTGCAGGCCGCCGTACTGCTGGCCTGCTGGTCGTACGGGTTCGGCGCGGTCGCGGTCTCGCAGGCGCTGGCGGACGCCGGCCTGGAGCCGCGGCGGCACTACTTCGTCATCCTGGACGAGCTGTGGCGGGTGCTGCGGGCCGGCAGCGGTCTGGTCGACCGCGTCGACGCGCTGACCCGTCTGAACCGGCAGCGCGGTGTCGGCATGGCGATGATCTCGCACACCATGTCCGACCTGCTCGCGCTGCCGAATCCCGAGGACCGGATGAAGGCGAAGGGTTTCGTCGAGCGGTCCGGCATGGTCATCTGCGGCGGTCTGCCGCGCGCCGAGATGGAGAACCTGACCGAGGTCGTGTCGATGTCCATGGAGGAGCAGAACATGCTCGTCGGCTGGCAGGACCCGCCCGCGTGGGACCCGGCCACCGGCAAGGAGGCCGCACCTCCTGGTCGAGGCAACTTCCTGATCAAGGTCGGTGGCCGTCCGGGCATCCCGGTACACGTCGGCCTGACCTCGGTCGAGCGCGAGATCAACGACACCAACAAGCTGTGGACGACGGCTGCCGACGGCAAGCCCCAGAAGGTCGAGGTCGCGCCGGACGGCACCGAACAGGTGGTCGGCGAGTACAGCCTGGACGACCCGATGCTGCTGCCGCCGCCCGACCCGAGCACGCGCGTGGGGAGCTGACGAGTAATGGCGCAGGGCAGGAAGAGCACCGGTCCGAGCGGGATCTCTCCCGAGGCCGTCTTCATCTTCGTGATCATCGGCGTGGTCGCGCTGGTGGTCTTCTCGATGTGGGGCGCACTGAAGGTCGCATCCGCGATCAACGGCTCGCGGACGCCGGGGAACCCGTTCGACGCGATCGTCGACCTGTCGAAGGGGAACCTGGAGTGGTCCGGCGCGGCCACCGGCATCCTGGTCGTCGAGATCGTGGTGCTGCTCGGTCTGGCCGGCGGCGGGTGGATGTACTTCCGCGGCCGGGAGCGTTCGGTCGGACGCGTCGACCGGCAGGCGAGCCTGATGTCGAAGCGGTCCGAGATCTACAAGCTCACCCGCGAAGGCGCGCAGGAGAAGGCGAACCAGCTCGGCGCCGGGCACGCGGGTCCGGGCATCCTGATCGGCCGGACCGTCCGGGACAACGTCGAGGTCTTCGGCAACTGGGAAGACATGCACGTCGACATCTGGGGTCCTCGAACCGGTAAGACCACGTCCCGCGCGGTGCCGGCGATCCTGGACGCACCCGGCTGCGTCGTCGCCACCTCGAACAAGCGGGACATCGTCGACGCCACCCGCGGGCCGCGTTCGGAGAAGGGGCCGCTGTGGGTGTTCGACCCGCAGGAGGTCTGCGAGGAGCCGCCGAACTGGTGGTGGAACCCGCTGACCTACATCACCGACGAGACCAAGGCGCGTGAGCTGGCCGAGCACTTCGTCGCTTCGCAGCGCCAGGTGGGCGCCCAGACCGACGCGTTCTTCGACGCAGCCGGTACGGATCTGCTGGCCGGCCTGCTGCTCGCGGCCGCGGTCGCCAAGCGGCCGATCACGCAGGTGTACAGCTGGCTGGCCGACCAGCGGAACGACGAGCCGGAGCGGATCCTGCGCAACACCCCCGGCCTGCAGCTGTCCGCGGACGCCCTGTCCGGCGTCATCAACGCGCCGGACAAGCAGCGCGCCGGTGTCTACGGCACCGCGCAGCAGAGCGCCCAGTTCCTGGTCAACCGCAAGGTGACCCGTTGGGTCACCCCGAACGGCCCGAACGACAACCGGCCGCAGTTCAACCCGCACGAGTTGGTCCGCAACGGCGGCACGCTCTACAGCCTGTCCAAGGAAGGCGCCGGTACGGCGGGTCCGCTGGTCACCGCGCTGACGGTCGCTGTCGTGGAGGCCGCCGAGCAGTACGCTCGCGGTTGCCCGATGGGCCGGATGCCCAGCCCGCTGGTCGGCGTACTCGACGAGGCCGCCAACGTGTGCCGGTGGAAGAACCTGCCCGACCTGTACTCGCACTTCGGTTCCCGCGGCATCGTGCTGATGACGATCCTGCAGTCCTGGGCGCAGGGTCAGGAGTGCTGGGGCGACCACGGCATGCAGAAGCTCTGGGGCTCGGCCAATATCCGGGTGTACGGCGGTGGCGCGGCCGACGCGTCCTTCCTCGAGAACCTGAGCAAGATGATCGGCGACTACGACATCAGCTCGAACTCGGTCTCGTACAACGAGGGCAAGCGCGGCACCAGCCAGCAGGTCCAGCGGCACAACATCATGGAGGTCTCCGACCTCGCCTCGATGCCGCCCGGCCGCGCGGTCGTGTTCCCGTCCGGGATCCCGGCCACGCTGGTGAAGACGGTCCCGTGGTTCACCCGGCCGGACGCCGGTGCGGTGAAGGCGTCGCTGGCGAAGTACGATCCGGGAGCGGCAGCGAACGTCCCGGGGAGCAACAACCCGTGGGTGGCTTCGAGCGTCCAGGCGCCTCCGCCGCGTGGGCCGGAGCGACCGGTCTGGGAGCAGAACGAGGGAGACAACCGCGGTGGATGGTGAGCAGGAGCTGTTCTACCCGCACGTCGCGGCGTTCGTGGAAGACCGGCTCATCTACCTCTACACGCGCCGGCTCGGGCAGCAGTTCATCTGGTGCCCGGAGTGGTACCGGCACGCGGAGGCGCTGAGCCGGCTGGACTCGATCTGGCGTGCCTGGGAGCACCTGCGTCTGGACCCGGCGACCGGTATGTCGGTCTGGTGGCGTGACCACGCGGACCCGCACATGATGTCGCTGCTGGACCCGGACGGCCCGTTCGCCGCGTGCCGGAACAACCAGCACACCGACTACCCGATCCCACCGCTCCCGGTACAAGAGCCGCCGGCCGGCCTGTTCTTCGACCAGCGGCAGCCGAACATCCGCGGGATCTAGCAGGTGTGGAGGTGGAGCAACCTCCTGCTGGCGTTCCTCGCCGAGCTGGTTGCCCTAGGCATCTTCGCGTACTGGGGCTGGAACGCCGGCGGCTCGACGCTCGACCGCTGGGTGCTGGCGGTCCTGCTGCCGCTGGCGACCGCGGTCGTGTGGGGCCAGTTCGCGGCACCGACAGCAGCTCGCGGGACTCCGGTACGGCGATGGACCGTGAAGGTCTTGGTGTTCGGCCTGGCGGGTGCCGCCCTGTGGAGCTCGGGGCACCCGCTGCTCGCCGGCGGGTTCGTCGTAGTGGTTGCGGCGAACCTGGCGATCATTCACCGGCAGAAGCTGCAGCCCTGAGTTAGCGCTCCCGGGGCCTGTCCATGCTGAGGTCGGGCGTGCCGGCGCGACTCGGGTTCGGCTTCACGACCTTGCCCTGCTTGTCCCGAACCTGTCCGTGCCCACGGACGTGCAGGCGGTCCTGGGGGAGCTGGGCCTCAGGCGCTTCCTCGGGCGGCTTGCGAACGGCCTCACTCGGGTTCGGCTGCGCCTCGCGGGCCTCGGCGCGGTGCTCCCGCGCGGAGGCGTCGTACTCCCGAGAGATCGTGTCGTCGCTGACGGCCTTGCGTTCCTCGATGGTGGCGGCGTTCTGGTACCGGCGGCCCTCCGCGACCAGCCCTGCCGATCCGGTCTCGTCGCGGTGTGCTGCCGCCTCGTCCAGCTCGTGCCGCCCATGGGCCCGGTCGCTGATCCCGCGCTGTACGTCGTTCGTCGCGTACTGCCGGTATCGGTCGCGGCCGTCCTCGTCGGCGTACGCGAGCTGCATCGCCCGAGACGTCTCCGCGGTGGCGTCGAGCAGCTCCTCGCGGCTGCGGCGCTCATCGAGCTCCTGCTGATCCTTGTGAGCACGCTCGTCGAGCCGCTCCGCGCGCGCGTCCGCGTCTTCTTCCTGCCGGGCCTGCTCGTCCTCCGCTTCCTGGCGTTCGGCTTCCTGCTCCGCCAGGTCGTGGGTCGGGTACTTGTCGGCCTGGGTCCGAGCCTGGGCGGCCCGCCGCTCACTCGCTGCCTCAGTGTCGTCGTCGCCCTGTTCCCGCTGATCGGGTACGAGCTCGACGGACTGGTCGTCGTCGGTGTCGGGCATGCCGCTCCTTTCCTTCTGTTCCACGATGCCGCACCGCAGGGTCAGCGGGTAGCTCCGGTGACCAGCCAGGCGTCGCGCCGCTCACGCGTCGTCAGAGTGAGGAATCGCAGCAGCATGTACCCCCCGAACGCCCACCACAGCGCGACGATCCCGCCGCCGAGCCAGAGCACCGCAAGCGCGAGCGGGACGTACAGCACGAGCGCGATGATTCCGGCCGCTGCGAGGTATCGCCCGTCCCCGGCGCCGATCAGTACGCCGTCCAGCACGAACACGACCCCGTTGATCGGCTGCCACAGCGCGGACACGATCAGGATGGCGGCGAGCGTACGACGTACCTCGGGGTCTGTGGTGAACCACGGGACGTAGATGTCGCGCAGGCCCCAGAGCGCCAGGCCGCCGACCAGCCCGGAGAACAGGCCCCACCACATCATCCGGCGGGTGATCGCGCGGGTCCCTGCGACGTCGCCGGCGCCCAGCGCGCGGCCGGTGAGCGCCTGCGCGGCGATCGCGATGGCGTCCAGGGCCAGCGCGAGGAACGACCACAGCGTGAAGGCCACCTGGTGTGCCGCGACGGACGTCGTACCGAGGGCCGTGGCGACGAATGTGAGCAGGATGATCGCCGCGCGCAGCGTCAGCGTCCGTACGACGAGCGGTACGCCCATCTGCGCGGAGGCCAGGATCCCGGGACGATCGGGGCGGAGCTTGGCGCCGTCGCGGCGGGCGCCACGGACGACCACCACGACCAGCGCGACACCGGCGCCGGTCTGCGCGAGCGCTGTACCGAGGGCGGAGCCCGCGATGTTCAGATGGAGGCCGTACACGAGCAGGACGTTCAGACCGATGTTGGCGAGGTTGGCGGTGATGGCGACGACCATCGGGGTCTTCGTGTCCTGCAGGCCCCGCAGTACGCCGGTGGCGGCGAGCAGGAGCAGCATCGAGGGGATCCCGAAGCAGGAGATCCGCAGGTACGTCACCGCGTAGTCGGCGACCTCCGGCGACGGGTCGAACGCCGCGATGGCCTGCGGCGCGAGCGCCAGCCCGAGGAGCGCGAGTACGACTCCCAGGAGCAACGCCAGCCAGAGCCCGTCGATGCCCTGGGCCAGCGCGCCCTTGTGGTCCCCGGCGCCGATCCGGCGCGCGACCGCGGACGTGGTGCCGTACGCGAGGAAGACACAGATGCCGACAAGCGTCTGCAGGATGGTGCCGGCGACGCCGAGTGCGGCGAGCTGCGGGGTGCCCAGGTGGCCGACGATCGCGGAGTCCGCGAGCAGCATCAGCGGCTCCGACACCAGGGCGAAGAACGCCGGGACGGCCAGCCGGAGGATCTCCCGGTCCGGTTCCCCCACCCATCGTCGACGTCTCACCGGAGCGAGGTTACCCAGGACTCGCGGGCGCGTCGGAAATTGGTGCCAGACTTTTTCTTCTCCACAGATGTGAACTGGAGAAACCGCAGGTCACGGGCCTGTTGTGAGTTCTTTCCCACAGATATCCACAGGGTTGTGCCCAACCTGTGCACACCCCTTCCGGGGGTTATCCACGGGTCGTCCACAGGGGGTGTGGACGACCGAGTGGCCTTTGGTGACACGACCGGCGTACGGTCGCGAGGCCTGTCGCCGAAGACTGTCGGTGGGCCTGGCTAAGGTTCGATCAGGTGTTCGAGCCCGGCCGGCGGTGGCAGGGCAGCGGGCGGACGAGGAGGTCGGACGAAGTGAGCGTGGCGGAGTTCCGCGGGGGCCAGGACGGC
Organism: Kribbella sp. NPDC055110; assembly: GCF_053607525.1. Taxonomy (NCBI): domain Bacteria; kingdom Bacillati; phylum Actinomycetota; class Actinomycetes; order Propionibacteriales; family Kribbellaceae; genus Kribbella; species Kribbella sp. NPDC055110. The sequence goes on along the minus strand of NZ_JBSGTS010000008.1, from coordinate 118,466 downwards.
GGCCACGAAGAGCGGCGTCCGGAGATGGGCTTCGACCGCACCCCTCCCCAGGATCTCGCGGCCGAGCAGTGTGTGCTCGGCGCGATGATGCTGAGCAAGGATGCGATCGCCGATGTGATCGAGAATCTGCGCAGTACGGATTTCTACCGGCCGGCGCACGAAGCCGTCTTCGACGCGATCACAGACCTTTATGCGCGGGGTGAGCCCGCCGACGCGATCACGGTCGCGGCCGAGCTCAACAAGCGCGGCGAGATGACCCGGATCGGCGGCGCGCCGTATGTGCACACCCTGGTCGCGTCCGTCCCGCTCGCCGCCAACGCCAGCTACTACGCGCACATCGTCCGGGAGAAGGCGATCCTGCGCCGCCTGGTCGAGGCCGGCACCAAGATCGTCCAGCTCGGGTACGCCGGTGAGGGCGAGGTGGACGATGTCGTCGACGAGGCCCAGGCAGAGATCTACTCGGTCACCGAGAAGCGCACCGCCGAGGACTACGCGCCGCTGAAGGACATCATGGAAGGCGCCCTCGACGAGATCGAGGCGATCGACTCCCGCGGTGACGCGATGGTCGGCGTACCGACCGGGTTCACCGACCTGGACGAGCTGACCAACGGGCTGCACCCGGGCCAGATGATCATCGTCGCCGCCCGTCCCGCGATGGGGAAGGCGCTCGCGCTCGACACCCCGCTGCCGACGCCGACCGGCTGGACCACGATGGCCGACGTCGCGGTCGGCGACCAGCTGCTGGACGCCGACGGGATGCCGACCACGGTGGTCGCGGCGACCGAGGTGATGGTGGACCGGCCGTGCTTCCGGGTGTCGTTCTCCGACGGCAGCACGATCGTCGCCGACGCCGAGCACCAGTGGCGCGTCGAGGACGGCGGCCGCCCGGTGGTCTGCACGACCGCCGACCTGTACACGGCGATGTCGGCGAGTCCCGGGCTGACACCGCCGATCCCCGGGTCGGCGCCGCGGCAGATCACCGGGCACGGCTTCCCGGCCGCGCTACACGGCGAGGGCGAGCGGCGGGTGGAGTGGGTCGACCCGGTCGTCGGCGTGCCGGTGCGCTGCGTCGAGGTCGACAACCCCGATCATCTGTACCTGGCCGGCAAGTCGATGATCCCGACCCACAACTCCACCCTCGGCCTGGACTTCGCCCGCTCCGCCTCGATCCGGCACGGCCTCACCTCGTGCATCTTCTCGCTGGAGATGAGCCGCAACGAGATCACCATGCGACTGTTGTCGGCGGAGGCGAAGGTCCCGCTGCACCACATGCGCAACGGCAAGATGACCGACGAGGACTGGGCCCGCCTGGCCCGCAAGATGGGCGAGGTCTCCGAGGCCCCGCTGTTCATCGACGACTCGCCGAACCTGACGATGATGGAGATCCGCGCCAAGGCCCGCCGCCTCAAGCAGCGTCACGACCTCAAACTGATCGTCATCGACTACCTCCAGCTGATGACCTCCGGCAAGAAGGTCGAGTCCCGCCAGCTGGAAGTCTCCGAGTTCTCCCGCTCCATCAAGCTCCTCGCCAAGGAACTCGAGCTCCCGGTAGTAGCCATCTGCCAGCTCAACCGAGGCTCCGAACAACGCTCCGACAAACGCCCCATGGCCTCCGACCTCCGCGAATCGGGCTGCCTGACCGCGGATACCCGGCTGATGCGGGCTGACACCGGTGCGGAGATCTCGCTCGGTGAGCTGCTCGCGGCGGATGCCCGTGACATTCCGGTCTGGTCGCTCGACGACCGGCTGAAGCTGGTGCCGCGCACCTTGACGCACGCCTTCCCGAGTGGGGTGAAGGAGGCGTTCCGGGTGAAGCTGGCCTCCGGCCGGGAGATCAAGGCCACCGCGAACCATCCGTTCTTGACGTACAACGGATGGAAGCCGCTGGGGGAGCTGTCGCCGGGCGCTCGCGTGGGTTCGCTCCGGCACGTTCCGGCGCCGCTCGACGGCAAGCCGTGGGACGAGGACGAGATCACACTGCTCGCCCACCTGCTGGGCGACGGATCGTTCGTGAAGCGGCAGCCGATCAGGTATGCGAGCATCGACGAGGCAAACCTGACCGCGGTGGCTGAGGCGGCTCAGCGGCGCTTCGGCATCACCGGCATCCGCGACGAGTACGCCGCCGCCCGGGTCACCACGCTTCGTCTGCCGGCGCCGTACCGACTGGCTCGTGGCAAACGGAACCCGATCGCCGCCTGGCTGGACGGTCTTAGCCTGTTCGGTTTGCGCAGCCACGAGAAGTTCGTTCCTGACGGTGTGTTCGGCCTCCCGAAGGAGCAGGTGGCCCAGTTCATCCGCCACCTCTGGGCCACCGACGGCTCCGTCCGCTGGGACGAGAAGGCGGGTCAGGCGCGCATCTACTACGCCAGCACCAGCCGCCGTCTGGTCGACGACCTAGCCCGCCTCCTCCTCCGCCACAACATCTTCAGCCGCATCAAGACCGCGAAGAAGGCGGGCTACCGCGACAGCTATCACCTGTACATCTATGGTGCTGAGAACCAGTTGCGGTTCTGCGACGGCATCGGCGTACATGGTCTTCGTGGTGTGAAGGCGCGCGAGGTCGCGACGGCTCTGCGGGACATCAAGTCGAACACCAACCTCGACACGGTTCCGCAGGAGGTTTGGTCGCACGTTCGCGAGGTGCTTGCCGACCGCAACGTCACGCACCGGGAGTTCGCGGCTGCAATGGGCACCCAGTTCTCCGGCTCGACGATGTGGAAACACGCCCCGAGCCGGCAACGCCTCGCCAAGGTCGCCGACATCCTCGACGACGCCGACCTCGAGGTCCTCGCCACCAACGACATCTTCTGGGACACCATTACGTCGATTGAATCCGTGGGCGAGCAACAAGTATTTGACGCTACCGTCCTCGGCACCCACAACTTCGTGGCTAACGGAATCTCCTTACATAACAGCCTTGAGCAGGATGCTGACGTTGTCATTCTGTTGCATCGGGAGGATGCGTATGAGCGGGAGTCGACCCGGCCTGGGGAGGCGGACTTTATTGTTGCCAAGCACCGCAACGGTCCCACCGCCGACGTCGTCGTAGCTTTCCAAGGCCACTACTCGCGGTTCGTGGACATGGCGCATGACGGGTGATGGGTCCGTGTTCGGTGTGCGGGGCAGGGCGGCTCATCTGGCGTGGTATCGGACCGATGGGGCGGCGGCCGAGGTTGCTTTCCTGCACGGGTTCTCCGACTCTGCGCGGTGCTGGGAGCCGCTGATCCGGGAGATGCCTGGGATTCGGGCGCTTGCGATCGATGCGCGCGGGCACGGTGAATCCGGACTTCCGGACGAACCTATTCGCTATGCCGCGCACCGCGACGATGCCGCGCTCGTGCTTTCGAGCCAGCCCAGTGACGGCGGGATCGTCGTGGTCGGCCACTCGATGGGCGCGATGGCGGCCGCACACTTGGCCGCGTCGCGGCCGGACCTGATGCGCGCGGTTGTGCTGGAGGACCCGCCGACTGGAGCGCCTGGCGACCATCAGGACGAACCATGGTCCGAGCCGAGCTGGCTCGCGGATCTCCGAGCACTCGACCTGCCGTCACGGATCGCGCAGGGCCGATCTGCGGACGCTGGCTGGTCCGACGACGAGCTCGAGCCCTGGGCCGTGTCGAAGGGTCAGGTCAATCCACATCTGTTCGATCTGCCGTTCCGCGACGCCGGCCCGCTGACCGACCTGCTGGCCGAGATCACGTGCCCGGTGCTGCTGATCCATGGCGATACCGAACGCGGCTCGCTGATCTCCACCGAGTACGCGGAGCGGTGCGCCCGCGCGGCGGCCGGCGAGTTCCGGGCGGTACATATCGCCGGTGCCGGCCATTCGGTGCGCCGCGACAACCGCCCTGAGTACCTCACGGAACTCACCACGTTCCTCGATCGGCACCGCTGAACCCGCAGGACCGTTAGCGGTTCTCACGGTCCCGCGGGCACCGGGCTATGGGGTTAGAGGCGTTCGATTGCTACGAAGACTGCTAGGGCGAGTAGTACGGCGTTGACTGCGACGCTCGAGAATTCGGAGCGGCGGGCGTGGGTGATGATGGCGCCGATCATGACGACGGCGAGGCCGATGGCTGCGGCGGGGACGAGCCAGGTGGCGGTGTCGAAGACGCGGGGGAGGATCAGGCCCGCGGCGCCGGCGATCTCGGCGACGCCGATGGTCTTGATCAGTTCGATCGGGAACGGGGCCGACCAGCCCATCCGGGGATTGCCGGCCAGCGACGCCTTCGTGGCCGGCACCTTCATCACGCCGGACATCAGGAACATCGCGGCGAGCAGGCCGGAGACGGTCCAGACGACGATGTTCATGCCGCCACCGGCTGCCCGACGCGGACCTGCTTGAGGGCGGCCGCCCAAGACTCGAGCTGGTCGAACAGGATGGTTGCCTGGTCGGCGTACTGCGGGCCGGGCCGGAACTCGCTGAAGTTCTCGAAGTCGGTGAACATCGAGAACGACAACTGCTGACGTACGTCGGCGAGCTGGAGCTCCGCGCTGATGGCGCGCAGGTGCTCGATCGCGCGTGCCCCGCCGAGGGAGCCGTAGGACACGAAGCCGGCTGCCTTGTTGTTCCACTCGCCGTACAGGTAGTCGATCGCGTTCTTCAGTACGCCGGACGTGGAGTGGTTGTACTCCGGCGTGACGAACACGAACCCGTCGTACGCCGCAATCGTCGAGGCCCACGCCTTCGTGTGCTCACCGGCGTACTGCCCGGCGGCCGGCGGGATGGCCTCGTCCAGGTGGGGCAGCGGGTAGTCGAGCAGATCGATCAACTCGTAGCTCGCGCCGGTCCGCCGCTCGGCTTGGGCCAGGACCCAGTCAGCCACGGCCTTGCCGTTCCGCCCGGGGCGCGTGCTGCCGAGGATGATCGCGATCTTCAGGTCGCTCATGGCGACGGCTCCTTCAGAGGGGTTGACTTGAAAGTTCATGTCAATGACCACGATAGAGTGCTTGACGTGAACGTTCAAGTCATTGCCTCGATGGCTATGCTGCAGGCATGGGGAAGGAGCCGCGCTGGCTGTCAGCCGACGAGCTGGAGACCTGGAAGACGCTGCAACTCGTCATGGCGCTACTGACCGGGGAGCTTGGCGAGCAACTGCAGCGCGATTCCAGCCTGAGCTTCCTGGAGTACTACGTCCTCGCCGGCCTCTCCGATCAACCCGATCACACGATGCGCCTGAGTCACCTCGCGGTTCTGGCCAACTCCGAGCTCTCCAGGCTGTCCCACCTGATCCGCCGCCTGGAGAACCGCGGCCTGGTACGGCGTGAACCCGACCCGGACGACGGGCGGTTCACCAACGCGATCCTCACCCCCGATGGGTACGCCGAACTCGTGAAGGCCGCGCCGGGACATGTCGAACTGGTCCGCCAACTGGTCTTCGACCCGCTGACCGAGACCGACCGCCGTGCTCTGCACAGGGCGATGGGGAGGCTGCTTCCGGGACTCCTCGGCGACTGCTAGCGGTCCTTCCAGCGGTCCGCGGAGATGGACTCCTGGGCGAGCAGTCGCAGCGAGGCGATCAGGGTCTCGCCGAGAATGGTGCCGATGACAACCGATTCGGCGAGTTGGTCGCGGGTCGGGTTGGTCGTGACGGCATCGATCTCGAGCTGGGCGAAGCGTTCGACCGCGTCGGCGTACGTGTCGAGGTGGGCGACGAGGTTGTCCTGGCCGAGCGTGCGGAGAGCGGCGATGGTGTCGATGAGCGTTGCGAGCGCGGGCGCCTCGGGGTCGACGGACCAGCCGCGGTCGGCGATGAGGCCGGTGACCTGCGCGGTGGCGGCGGTCCGCGCCTCGTCGGTGGCGGATAGTCGGCGCGTCGGTGTGAGCGCGCGATGGGCACGGCCGATCTGCTCGTGCAAGGGCTCGGTGTCGTCGTCGAGCGACTCGAGGATCTCCTTCACGGTGGCGACCGGGACCTGTGCGAGCTCGATCAGTGCGCGGATCAGCCGGAGCCGGCGGACGTGCGTGTCGCCGTACGACGCCTGGTTCGGGCTGGTGAGTTCGCCGGCGGGTAGCAGGCCTTCGCGCAGGTAGTACTTGATCGTCGGCACCGGGACGTCGGTGGCCTTGCTGAGTTCCCCGATTCGCATCGCTTGCCTTCCTGTCGTCTGTGATGGATAGTATCAGTATCCATAAGCGGATACCTGGACTATCCATAAGGAGGCGAGTCGGATGATCCCGCTCGTACTGATCCTGTACCTCGCCGTTGCCCTCTGGGTAGCGCGCACCTCCCGCGCAACCGCGCCTGTCAAAGAAGAGGTCTACGCATGACCGATGTGTCCCGCGTCATCGCCGGAGTCATCCTGCTCACCGTCGTGACGATCGAGTTCGGCGGCTACTTCATGACCAAGATCGTCCGCGGCCAGGTCCCGATGACCGGGTTCCAGAAGTCGTTCGCGCGGGCCGGCCACGCCCACGCCGGCGTCCTGGTGATCTTCAGCCTGGTCGGTCTGCTGTACGTCGACCAGACCGGGCTGACCGGGTTCTGGTTGTGGGTCGGCCGGCTCGGGATCCCGGTCGCCGCGGTCCTGATGTCCGGTGGCTTCTTCGCCTCGTCCGCCGGCAAGGATCGCATCGCTCCGAACCAGTTCCTGTGGATCCTCTGGCTCGGCGCGCTGTCGCTGGCGGTCGGCGTACTGACTCTCGGCATCGGCCTGATCGTTGCCTAGGACAACCCGGCGAACCCCTGCGCGAGGCGTTCGCCGGCCATGGTGATGAGTGCCGCGGTCTCGGGGGTCGCCTGGTCGACGGTGAAGGTGCCGAGGTGGGCGATCGCGGCTACCTGAGTCAGCAGCATGGCGGGACTGTCCGCGCTGAAACGGACCTTGCAGGATGACGGGCTGAGCGGTTCGACGATGCCGCGGACGACACCTTCGAAGGTCGCGGTCACCTCGGCGGCCGGTACGTCGACTGTCAGTTGAATCGTGTGCTCGTACTGCGCCGACACGAACGACTCCAGCAGGTAGGAAGGCCCGTCGAGCACCCGGGGCGTGAAACGATGCAACACCGGTGTCACGGACGCGATCCGGTCGACCCGGAAGATCCGCCAGTCGTCGCGCTCGGGGTCGAACGCGAGCAGGTACCACCGCCACGACAACGTCAGCAGTTGATGCGGCTCCACCCGGCGTCGCGTCGTACCGCGTTGCCGGCCGTGGTAGTCGAAGGCAACGATCTCGTGGTTCCGGCAGCAGCGTGCGAGTACGGCGAGAACGCCCGGATCGACCTGCGGTACGCCGGGTCGCGGGATCGCCTCCGCTGCCGAGCTCACCGCCGCGAGCTGGGGCCGGAGGCGCGCGGGCAGCACCTGCTCCAGCTTGGCCAGCGCGCTCATCGAGCTCTCCGCCATCCCGCTCACGCCGCCACCGGCCGCGCCGACCAGTCCGAGCGCGACGGCGATCGCCTCGTCATCGTCCAACTGCAGCGGCGGCAGGTGCGTCCCGGAGCCGAGCCGGTACCCGCCCGCGGTGCCGGTCGTCCCGGTCACCGGGTAGTCGAGGGACCGGAGCCGGTCGACGTCCCGCCGTACCGTGCGCTCGGTGACGCCGAGGCGGTCGGCGAGCTCGCGACCGGACCACTCGCGCCGGCTCTGCAACAGCGACAGCAGCCGCAGCATTCGGCCGGGCATCTCTTTGCGAGTACTCATCCACAGATCATGCCTTGAGGACAAGATGTGTCCGCAAGGGTGTCTAGCGTGATCTGCATGATGTTGACGAGAACCAGTTCGGGGTACGACGAGGCGCGGCTCGGGTTCCAGCGGCGGGACCCGCATCGGTCGGCCGTGATCTTTCCGGTGACGAGCACGGCCGAGGTCGAGGAGGCGGTGCGGTACGCGATCGACCACGACCTGCGGATCGCCGTCCAGGCGTCCGGGCACGGCCTCACGCAGAGCATCGACGGTGGCGTCCTGATCGCGACCCGCGGCTTCAACGGCGTGACCGTCGACGCGGAGCGCAGGACGGCCTGGATCGAGGCGGGCGCGACCTGGCGGAACGTGCTCGACGCGACCGCGCCGCACGGTCTCGCTCCGCTCTCCGGCAGTGCACCCGGCGTGGGCGCGATCTCGTACACGCTCGGCGGTGGGCTCGGGCTGATGGCCCGGCGGTTCGGGTACGCCGCGGATCACGTCCGGCGGATCGAGGTGGTGACCGCGGACGGCGTACGGCGCTATGCCGAGGAGGACCCGGATCTGTTCTGGGCGCTGCGTGGCGGTGGCGGGAACTTCGGTGTCGTGACGGGGATCGAGGTCGACCTCTTCGACGTACCGACGCTGTACGGCGGCAGCCTGTACTTCGATCTCGCCGAGCACCCGGCGGTGCCCGAGGTGTGGCGGGAGTGGACCAGGTCCGTGCCCGAGGAGGTGACGTCGGCGATCGCGATCCTGCCGATCCCGAACATCCCGCAGGTGCCGGCGCCGTTGCGCGGCAAGTACATCGGGCAGGTGCAGCTCGCGATCCTCGGCGACGGCGGCGAGGAGCTGATCGAACCGCTCCGGGCGATCGGCAAGCCGGTCCTCGACACCGTGGAGGAGCTGCCGTACGTCGACTCCGGGCAGATCTTCGCGGAGCCGGAGCACCCCGACAGCTACAGCTCCCGCAACGTACTCCTGAAGGACCTCGACGCGCTCGAGACACTGCCCGAACTCGCCGGTCCGGGCGCGTCGAGAATGTATGTGATCGGCATCCGGCACCTCGGCGGCGCGCTCGCTCGTCAGCCGGAGATCCCGAACGCGGTCGGTCATCGCGATGCGGCGTACTCGCTGACCGTCCTCACCCCGGGCATGGGCGACGCCGGACTGGACGTGCTCGAACCCTGGGGCCCGTCAACCGTTGGCCGCGCCCTCAACTTCACCTTCGCGAAGCTCACCGACGAAGAGGTGGCCGAGGCGTACGACGACTACGAACGTCTCGTCACGCTCAGGCGCCGCTACGACCCGACCCGCCGCCTGCACGCGAACCACCAGCTCTAGCGATCAGCTCCTCGAACCGGAGCGGCCACCGCGGGTCGTAGTCGACAACCTCGGCGGGAACGATCACAGGGCTGCTGTTACGTCGATCTCGACGAGTTGGCCGGTGAAACCGAGCTGCGCGACGCCGAGTAGCGTGCTCGCGGTCGTGAAGGCCGGTGCGAGCGGCGACTCGTTGAGTTGTGCCCACACCGCGCCCAACTCGGCGCGATCCGAGCTGGCCACATAGATCACCGTGCGTACGACGTTTTCCGGCGTGGCGCCCGCCGACTTGAGCGCGGTGAGGATGTTCGCGATCACCTGCGCGGTCTGCCCTTGGAGACCGCCCGGGGCCAACTCACCGGACGCCTGCAACGGGCACTGCCCGGCCAGGTAAACCAAGGTGTCCGCCTGCACCCGCGTCACGTGGTGATACCCAGGTGTCGCATGCAGGCCGTCGGGGTTGCTCCGCTCGATCGTCACGCCTCGACCCAACGCGATCCCTCAGCTCCGGGTCAACAGATTTAGCACGTACCGCTTCTGCCACGGCGTCTCCACGGCACGCCGGTCATAGTTCCGTCGTACATAGTCGACCGCCTGATCCGCGGGCAGCCCGTCCAGTACGGCGAGACACGCGAGCGCGGTCCCGGTCCGCCCGCGGCCGCCGCTGCACGCGAACTCGACCCGCCCGGTGCCAGTCCGCTCCAACGCTTCGCGAAAGACCGTCAACGCCTCCGCATGATCCGCGGGCAGCCGGAAGTCCGGCCACTTGATGCAGTGCGTCTCCCACGGCACGTCCGGCGGCGGCTCCTTGCCGAGCAGATACACGCCGTACGTCGGAAACGGCTCTGCCGCCGGGCCGTGCCGCAGACCGCGTCCGCGCACGAGCCGACCCGACGGCAGCTCCATCACTCCTGGTGCGTCCTTGATCCAAAGGCCCACAAGATCAAACTACACAAGCCGGTCCTCGGTCGACGTCGAGAAGAGGTGCAGCTTGTCGGGGTCCGGTGCCAAGTAGACGACGGTGCCCTTGTCGTTGTGCAGCCGGGTGCCGATCCGGGCGATGATCTGGTCACTGGTGTGCTCGGCGGTCCCGTACAGGAATGCGTCCGATCCCAGCTCCTCGATCACCGACACCTTCACCGGCAGGCCGTCGTCCGCGAGATGCAGCGCCTCCGGGCGGACGCCGAGCGTCAGCGTCTTGTCGTCACCGGCCTTGGCCAGTACGTCGCGCGCGATCGGCACCACGTAGTCGCCGACCTTCGCGCCACCCTCGACGATCTCGGCCTCGATCAGGTTCATCGCGGGCGATCCGATGAAGCCGGCCACGAACTTGTTCCGCGGCCTGTCGTACAGGTTCAGCGGAGTGTCGACCTGCTGCAGTACGCCGTCCTTCAGTACGGCGACCCGGTCGCCCATCGTCATGGCCTCGACCTGGTCGTGGGTGACGTAGACCGTGGTGACCCCGAGCCGGTGCTGCAGCTCGGCGATCTGCGTACGGGTCTGGACCCGCAGCTTGGCGTCAAGGTTCGACAGCGGCTCGTCCATCAGGAAGACCCGCGGGTTACGGACGATCGCGCGACCCATCGCGACACGCTGACGCTGACCACCGGACAGTGCCTTCGGCTTGCGGTCGAGGTACTCCTCCAGACCGAGCAGCTTCGCGGCGTCCTGCACGCGCTGGGCGCGCTCGTCCTTGTGGATGCCCTGCATCTTCAGGGCGAAGCCCATGTTGTCGGCCACCGACATGTGCGGGTACAGCGCGTAGTTCTGGAACACCATCGCGATGTCGCGTTCCTTCGGCGGGGAGTTGGTGACGTCCCGGTCGCCGATGAAGATCGCGCCGTCGTTCACCTCCTCGAGCCCGGCGAGCATCCGCAGCGCCGTCGACTTCCCGGACCCGGACGGTCCGACGAGGACCATGAACTCGCCGTCCTCGATGTCGAGATCGAGCTTGTCGACCGCCGGGAGGTCGGTGCCCGGGTAGACCCGGGTGGCTCCCTTGAACGAGACAGTTGCCATGTCGCGCTTCCTTTCCTTCGCCGGCAGGAACGTGCCGGACGATCCGTAGCAAAGGCCCCCAGGTCTTGGGTGTCTGCTTGGTGACGCATCACCGAAGCATTACTTACAACCACCTGTCGCTGACTTGCATTCCCGCGTGATGGAAGATTGACAAGGATCTTTTTTACGTACAAACTTTTTTGTGTGATGAGAGACGTGATGCATCTGGAGCAGCTCGAGCAGGCCGAGGCCCTGTTCAAGCCGCAGCGGATCGAGGTGCTGCGGCGGCTGGCGGAGCCCTCGACCTGCGGCGACGTGGCCGAGCAGCTCGGCCAGACTCCGCAGCGCGTCTACTACCACGTGAAACGCCTCGTCGAGGCGGGACTGGTGACTCAGGTGGACGAGCGCAAGGTGCGCGGGATCCGCGAGGGCATCTACCAGGCGACGGCCCGTTCGTACTGGCTGTCCCCGACGCTCGTCGGCCGGATCGGCGGACTCCGCCGGACCCGTGACGAGCTGAGCCTCGGCTACATGCTGGACCTGATGGAAGAGGTCCAGACCGACATCGCCGCGCTGGATCGGTCGGCTCCGGAGCTGCCGTCCATCGGGGTGTCCGGTGAGATCCGGGTTCCACCGGACCGGCGGCGGGAGTTCTTCGAGGACCTGCGCGGCACGCTGCAGGACCTCTTCGAGCGCTACGGCGGCAGTGAGGGTGACGCCTTCAAGCTCGCGGTGGCCTGCTACCCCAAGGGAGACCGAACCAATGACTGAACCACTTGTCCTGCAAGCGCGCGCAAAGGCCGGCATCGACGACGTCCGGCAGGCGCTGACCGATCCGAAGGCCCTGAACCTCTGGCTCGGCGAGCACTCGACCGTCGACCTGCCCGGCACGTTCGAGTTCTGGGGCCGCTACATCCCCGAGGGCGACGCGCCGCACCAGCGGGTCGTCGGGTACGACGGAAGCACGCTGACGCTGGCGTGGACGCTCGGCGGCGAGGAGACCACCACCGAGTTCACGCTGACGTCCGACGGCGACGACGCGACGGTGGTGAAGCTGTCGCAGACCGGTTTCGACTTCGCGGACGCGATCAGCGGCGCGAACATCCGCGGCGTACTGCAGACCTTCTGGTCACTGGCGCTGGCGAACCTGATCGACCATCTCGAGGGTCGCGAGCTGACCACGAGGCCGGACTTCACCTCGCCAGTCTTCGAGGGTCAGGCGCTGATCGACGCGCCGGTCGCGCAGGTGTACTCGTCGCTGACCGAGTCCGAGAAGGCGTCGGCCTGGTTCGGGTACCCGGTCGAGATCGACCTCCGGAAGGGCGGCCGGTTCGCGATGGGCGGGTTCGACGCCGGCCCGGGCGTGGAGATCGTCGACCTGGTCGAGGGCCGCTCGATGTCGCTGGACTGGGGTTCGGCCGGGATCAGTACCTGGGAGCTCGCCGAGTCCGACGGGAAGACCCGGCTCACCTTCGTGATGAGCGGGTTCGACGACTCCAACCCGCCGTACGGCGCCTGGCTCGGCTGGCTCAGCGGCATCGCCGCGCTCCGCCGGTTCAACGAGCTGGCGGACTGGAGGATCTGGGCCGCCTAGAAGTACGGGCGAGTGCTTTCGCCGATCAGATCGAGCAGGGCGGTCACCGCTCTGCTCGGTCGCCGTCCGCCGATCGTCGCCACCGACAACGTCCAGACGAGCTCGGCGCCGGTGATCGACAGCTTGGCGACGCCGGGCTCGTCGTCCAGCTCGAGATCCGGTACGACGCCGACGCCCAGACCGGCCCGGACGTAATCCGGGATCGTGGTCAGCTCCGGCACCTCGACCTGGATCCGCCGCGGCATCCCGATCGCGTCGAAGGCGCGGTCGACCAGCTTCCGATTCCCGAAACCGGCCGGCATGTCCACGAACCGCTCCGTGCCGAGTTCCTCGAGTCCGATGCTCGTGCGCTCGGCGAGCGGATGCGACAACGGGACCAGTGCCACGAACGGAACCGTCGCGATGTCGCGGACCTCGAGACCGGCCAACTCCGGACGCGGCAGCCCGAGTAACGCAATGTCCAGACGACCATGCCGTACGTCGTCCGCGAGGCCGGTGGACCCGGTCGGCGAAGTCGCGACCTGCACCTCGACCAGCGGGTACTTACGATGGAACGCACCGAGCAGCTCGGCCAGGTTCACCATGCTGAGCCGGGCCAGCGTCCCGATCCGGACGCTGCCGCGCAACCCCGACGACGCTTCCTCGACCGCGGCCCGCGCGCGGTCCAACGCCTCCAGCGCAGCCTTCGCCTCCGGCAGCAACGCCTGACCGGCCGCCGACAGAACCACCCGCCGGGTCGAGCGATCGAAGAGAGTCGTCTTCAGATCGGTCTCGAGAGCGCGTACGGCGGCCGAGACCGTGGACTGCACCGTGAACAGCCGGTGCGCCGCGCGCGTGAAACTCAGTTCCTCGGCGACGGCGACGAAGTACTCCAGCTGGCGACTGTCCACACCCCGAATTATCGGATCTGGCGATAAGAGCGTGCAAGAACTTTCGTTGGACTCGATAGATCCCGCGCGGCACGCTGGGAACATGTCCACCATGACGTCTTCGCGAGCCGGCGTACGGATCCGGTTCGCTCATGCTCCGGGGTTCTGGGTGATCGCGGCGGCCTTCCTCACCACGATGGCCTTCTCGACCATCCCAACGCCGCTCTACGCGATCTACCAGCAGCGCGACGGCTTCCCGACGTACGTGATCACGGTGATCTTCGCCAGCTACGCGGTCGGGGTGATGGCGTCGCTGTACCTGGCGGGGCATGTCAGCGACTGGCTCGGGCGGCGGCGGGTGGCGTTGGTCGCCGTACTGGCCGAGGCGTTGTCGGCGGCGATCTTCCTGATCTGGCCGGCCGTCCCGGGTTTGCTGCTGGCGCGGTTCATCTGCGGTATCGGGGTCGGTGTACTGACTGCGACCGCGACAGCGCATCTGTCCGAGCTGCGCCAGGTCGCGCGGCCGAGCGAGGACCCGAGCCGGTCAGCGCTGATCTCGAGCATGGTGAACCTCGGCGGGCTGGCGTTCGGTCCGCTCGTGGGTGGGCTGCTGGCGCAGTACGTGTCGGCGCCGCTGGAGCGTCCGTACGAGATCTTCCTGGTGCTGCTGCTGATCAGCGCTGTGGGGATCGCGCTGGTGCCGGAGACGGTGGAGCGGTTGGAGGAGCGTCCGGCGTACCGGCCGCAGCGGGTGGCACTGCCGTCATCCGCGCGTCCGCTCTTCTTCGCGTCCGCGATCGGTGCCTTCGCGGCGTTCGCGATCTTCGGTCTCTTCACGTCGCTCGCGCCGACGTTCCTCGCCGGCGTCCTGCACCACACGTCTCGTCTGCTCGCCGGTGTCGTCACGTTCGCCGTCTTCATCGCCGGCGCCGCGAGCCAGGCCGTCTTCGTCCGCCTCACCCGCCCGGCTCAACTCCGCCTCGGACTCGTCTCGATGTCCGTCGGTCTCGTAGGCGTGGCGGTCGGCGGTCTCGTCCCGAACCTGTACCTCTTCGTCATCGGCGGGATCGTCGCCGGCGTCGGCGTAGGCCTCGTCTTCCGCGGCGCGGTCGCGACCGCAGCATCGCTCGCCGACCCGTCGTCCCGCGGCGAGGTCCTGGCCGCCCTCTTCCTGATCGCGTACGCCGGACTCGCGATCCCGGTCCTCGCGATCGGCCTAGGCATCGCACTCCTCCCGGCCCAGGTCGCCCTGCTCCTCTTCTCGGCCCTGATCCTGATCCTGGTAAACGCCGCCGTAATGCGCATGCTGGCCGCCCAGTCCAGATGATCTGATGCGGGTGTGGATCTCGAACGCGACTACGGACTGACTGTCTCCTCGCTGCAGCCGCACCCCGGCGGGTTCGCCACCGACGGTTGGGTGGCGGACGGCCGCTGGTTCGTGAAGGTGTGGAAGGAAGGCGAGCAGCCGTCGGGGCTGTCGCAGCTGGCGGAGCTGGCCGCTCTCGGGCTGCCTGTCGTAGAGCCGTTGCGGACGCTGAAGGGTGAGCTGTCCGCGATGAATGTCGCCGTCTTCCCTTATGTTGAAGGGCGTACGGCGACTTGGGGCGACCGGCGTGTGGTGGCCCGGGCGTTGCGTCAGGTCCATGAGGCGCCGCTTCGGGTGACGCTGCCGCCCGCGGACGTCAGCGAGCCGCACATTCGTACGCTTGGTCAGCAGCTCGAGCATCCGTGGATCGCGGATCGGGCGGATGTGGTGGCCGCGGCGATCGCGCGATTGGACGACGTACGAACGCGCCTCAAGCCGGTGCGCGACGTCGTGTGTCACACGGACCTCCACGGGTTGAACGTCTTGATCGACCACCACGGTGAGGTCGCGGCGATCCTCGACTGGGAGAACGCGGTGATCGGGCCCCGTGAGTACGACGTATGGGTCGGGGCCGATGGTGATCGGCTGGGGGAGTTCCTCGACGAGTATGGCGCCGACGACCTGGACCTCGACCACCTCGAGTTCGCGCTGCTCGCCCGCGGCCTGCGGGACATGTCCGCCCGGGTGATGTTCGAGGTCGATCGACCGGGCGTAGACACCTGGGGCTTCGACCGCATCGCCCGCGTGGACAGCGACCTCGAGGTGTTCCGCCCGTACTGCAACTAGCGTCCACAAGCGGGGACGTGAGACAGGTTGTGGAGGGTTGGGACCTGCTATTGCCTGTCTCCGGTCACCAGTTCCTGTCCCGCCGTTGCGCCAAGTGCCGCGGGTCAGGCGCTGTTCGGTCCATCGCGCGGCTCCAACCCGGGCCGGGTCGCTGGCCCCGGCAGCGCGGTTGCTCTTCGGAAACAAGTCTGCACTCCGCGGCGAAAAGGTTCCGCAAAGCCGAGCCCGGCCACGACTCGGCGGACGCTCCCTTCCCGAAGCCCGACGGCTCGACAGTACGTATATGCGCACTGGCCCACCGGCGAAGGCGGCGCCAGGCGTGTGGGCCTTGGGTAGTAGACGCATACGTACTGTCGAGCTGCAGATGTGCACGTGCACCGTTCGTCACGCGCTGTCTGCCTGCGCAACGCACGTCAGGCGGCGCCGGGGCCGGGGAGGATGTCGATGTCGTCGGCGTGCATCGGCTTGCCGCAGTGGGCGCAGGCGAGGTCCACGTGGCTGATCTCCCCGCAGGCGTGGTGCCGGTAGAGGACCGGCGGACCGGCCTCACCGGCCAGCCATTTGTCGCCCCAGGCAACCATCACCATCAGTACGTCGAGCAGCTCGCGGCCCCTGTCCGTCAGCACGTACTCGTACCGCGGCCGCTGGTCATACGGCCGGCGCTGCAGCACGCCCCGGTCGACCAGGTGGTTCAGCCGCTCGGTGAGCACCTTGCGGGAGATCCCGAGATCGGTCTGGAGCTGCTCGAACCGGGAGAACCCGACCCAGATGTCGCGCAGGATCAACGGCGACCACGGCTCACCGATCACGTCCAGCGTGCGCGCGATCGAGCACGCCATCGCACTGAAGTCCGTTCGCTGCATGACACCAGTCTAGCGTTTTGGGTTCCCTAAGGGAACTCCATCATGTTAGCGTTCCTTCAAGGAACTCCGCGCGAAAGTGAAGCACGCTGCGCCACCTGCACCACGAGACCGTCCGCTGAAGGAGTAGAACCATGTTGAAGCCCGCCGTACGTAGCGCCGTGGAGAGCACCTCCATCGCCCACCTGGCCACCGTTCTGCCGGACGGGTCGCCGCACTCCATCCCGCTCTGGGTGAGCTCGCTCGAGGACAAGATCATCTTCCTGACCGGCCCCAACTCCCAGAAGGCCCGCAACCTCCGCCGCGATCCGCGCGTCGCGTTGTCGCTCGCGCCGGTCGACAACCCGTACGAGCCGGTCATCGTCCGCGGCCGCGTCGTCGAGTGGATCGACGGCGACGCCGGCTGGGACCTCGTCGACCAGATCGCCCAGAAGTACATCGGTCAGCCCTACGGCCGCGACGTGGAACGCATCATCGGCGTCATCGAGGTGGACCACCAGACCGTAGGCGTCAGCTGACCTAGGATGCGCGCATGGGTGTGACTGTGACGGTTGGGGAGCAGGATGCTTATCTCGCGCGGGTCGGGCGGGCCGGCATGTTGCTGCTGCCGATGATCACCGGGATCGGTGAGCAGATCCGGGAGTGGGCCGACGAGCTGGCCGGGGAGGGGATCACCGCGCTCGCGTGGGATCCGTTCAAAGGCCGCAGTACCGACAACGCCACCCGCGAAGAGCTCAGCGAGATGCTGCGGGAGATGGACGACGACACCGCGCTCGCGGAGCAGGGCGCGTTGCTGGACTACCTGTTCGCCGACCTCGGGTGCAGCAAGGTCGGCGTGATCGGATGGTGCCTCGGCGGGCGGTTCGCCTTCCTGCTCGGGGCGCGCGACCAGCGGGTGGCGAACGTCGTCGCATTCCATCCGACCGTGCCGTCGAATCGGCCGCCGCATCACACGTACGACGCGATTGCCGAGGCGGCTGGGATTACGGCGCCGGTGCTGGTGAGCTACCCGAGCGCGGACGCCGCCGTACCCAATGCTGACTTCGAGACGTTGCAGACCGTGTTGCAGGCGCGGACCGCCGGCGCGACGTTCGCGCAGTACTTCCCAGGTGCGGACCACGGGTTCTCGGACAAGTCCCGGCACGGCAAGGACGTCAACGCGGACGCGTTCCGGCTGGCGTGGCCGCAGGCGCTCGCCTTCATGAGATCGACGGTCGCCTGAGCTCAGCCTCTAATTGACGGTGCAGCTGACCGAGCCGACTGCGTCCGGGAGTGCCGTTCGGGTAGCGCGCGAGAACTTCGCGGACCGTGGGCGGAACGCGTTCGATCGCCCACTGGATGACCGCATCGGCGGCCGCCGGATCGCCGGTCGCCAGCTCCTGCGCGTACGCCGCATACTGCGCCGCCGCGACGATGTGCTTCACCTGGGTGGCCGCCGCGAACGGATGCAGGTACGCCGAACCAGCGGTACCGACCGCGGCCCGCGCAGCTGCCTCCGCGGCCGGATCGTCCAGCTCACCGGCCGCCTTGAGCGCCGCCCACGCGGCGGTTCGGATCGCCTTCGTTCGCTTGCCTCCGGCACCGAACTCGCGGACCGCCTCGATCGCGTCCCGCGCCCGCCGATCGCCCGGGACCGCCGCCTCGAACAGGGGCAAGGCCTGCTCGGCACAGTCGGCCGTCCACAGGCTCAGCTGTCTCAGCTCGTCAAGGCTCAAGGGGATTTCTTCATGACCCATGAGCCTCAATCGTATCGTTGAACCCGTCGGTTGAAGCTTTCACGCCGCCCGGCGATGGTCGGTGGGCGTGACACCACGGACCCGCTTGAACGCAACGCTCAACGCGAAGGCGTTCGCGTACCCGACCCGCCGGGCGATCGTCTCGACCGTGTCCCGGGTCGACCGCAGCTGATCCGCGGCGAGCGTGATCCGCCAGCCGGTCAGGTAGCTCATCGGCGCCTCGCCGACGACCGCGCTGAATCGCCGGGCCAACGATGCGCGCGAGATCCCGACCCGATCCGCGAGCTCGGTGACGTTCCACGGGTACGCCGGATCCTCGTGCAGCAAGCGCAACGCCGTACCCGCCACCGGATCGGTCTGCGCCTGGTACCACCCCGGCGCGTGCGAATCCGGCCGGGCGAACCACGCGCGCAGCGTCGTGATCAGCGCCAGGTCGAGCCATCGGTCCAGCACGCTCTGCTGACCGGCCGCGTCCCGCTGGATCTCGCTGGTGATCATGTCCATCACCGACCCCGCCACCTCGGCCGCCGGCACGACGAGCACCGACGGGAGGGCGGTGATGAGCCGCCGGTTGACATCACCCGCCACCTGGTAGGTGCCGCTGGCAACCATCACCTCACCCGACTTGCGGGCGCCGTACGTCCGCACGCCGAGCCGGGCCGAGTAGTCGATCGGTGCCCCAGGCAACGGTTCGCAGATACCGCCGGGATGGATCCGCAGTTGCGGCGCGGTCGTCAGGCTGTCGCTGACGACGTACGGCTCCGGGCCGGTGACGATCGCGACGTCACCCTGCTCCATGCGCTGCGGCTCGAGACCCTCGCGGGTCACCCAGCCGGAGCCGCGGATCAGGGTCGCGAGCGCCAGCGGCGCCTCGTCCCGGATCTCCAGCGCCCAGGGCAGATCCAGGATCGTCAGGTTGAACACCCCGTCCTGCGCACGGGTCCCGGCCAGCAGTTCGTCGAGCACGTCCATGCGACGAGCCTACGCCAGGATGAGCGTTCCGAACATCGAATTGCGGCGTACGGCCATGGTTTGTCTCATCGCGCTCCGGTGGACTAGAGCCATGAACCCGATTCTGATCCTCAGTGGCAAAGGCAAGACCGGCCGTCGCGTCGCGGCGCAGCTCGAGGCGCGGGGCGTCCCGTACCGGCTCGCGTCCCGCTCCAGCGAACGACGCTTCGACTGGTACGACGAGAGCACCTGGGCGGACGCGATCCGCGGCACCGACACGGCGTACCTCGCTCCGCCGGTCGGGCCGACCGGGCTCGCGCAGGCCGGCAAGTTCATCGAGCAGGCCGACGGGCTGCGGCGCGTGGTCCTGCTGTCGGGCCGCGGCGTCGGCAGCGCGGGCCGCGACTTCGCTGTGTACGACGGGCAGCTCGACCTGGAGAACGCGGTGAAGGCGAGCGGCCGGGACTGGACGATCGTGCAGCCGGCCTGGTTCGCGCAGGGCTTCAGCGAAGACTTCCTGCGCTACCACGTGCTGGCGGGCGAGATCCGGCTGTCCGCAGGCACCGGCGGCGAGGCGTGGATCGACACCGACGACGTCGGCGACGTGATGACGACCGCGCTGCTCGACGAGTCGTACGTCGGCCAGACCCTCGCGATCTCCGGCCCGCGCACCCTCACGATGACCGAGATCGCCGACGAACTGACCGCGGCCACCGGCCGCAAGATCTCGTACGTCGACCTGGACCCGGAGACTCACGTCGCGGAACTGATCGAGCAGGGCCTGACGCCGGAGGACGCCGACGCAGTCCGCGACCTGTTCGCCGTCATCCGCAACCACCGCTCCGAGTACGTCTCCGACGGCGTCGAGCGGGTTCTGGGCCGCGCGCCTCGCGACTTCACCGCTTGGGCACTCGAAACCGCGAAGTCCGGGGTCTGGGCGGAGTGATTGGCGGACGCCCAGCACTCATCAATTGAGGTTCTGGCGGTGGTCGCACGCTCAGCCGATCGCGCCAAGGCCAATTGATGAGTGCTGGAGATCCGCCTCCCCGCCCACCTGAGGTGCGGGTCAGCGGTGTTGCATCTCCGTCCACTCGTCGTGGGTGAGTTCCTGGAGGTCCGACGCGGGGGTCTTGGACCGGAGTTCGCTGCCTCCGCCGACGGCGCCGCCGCCGAAGACGATGTTGGCCCAGTTGTTCTGGGCGATCAGGATCGACGTGGTCTGGTCGCCGTTGATGTCGGCGGCCGTCGTGGTGTCGGTCGTGTCGCCGTCGCAGTTCCAGTCGATCGGCTGGTTCGCGGCGCCGGCCGTCGTCTTGGTCGAGCCGTTCGGGCACTTCCAGCTGGTCTTGTACCCGGCGCCCAGGCTGCCGAGGCCGACCGTCTCATCCGGCCGCGCCTCGTTGATCGAGGTCGGCTGGACACTCGAGTAACCCCAGTACTTGGTGCCGTCGGCCTTGAGCACACCACCGAGCTGGAACGAGTAGTTCATCACGCTCAGGTAGTTCGGCTTGTAGTTCAGGTTGTCGGTGCCGCCGTGCTTGAGGCCGATGTTGTGGCCGAGCTCGTGGACGAACGTGCCGACGTTGATGTCGTCGGTCGCGTTCCAGTTGCACTTCGGGCCAACGGTGACGATGAACGTGTCGTTCGGGATGTTGAACGCCTGGCCGCTGCTGCACCCGCCGTCGTAGCTGTCACCCCAGAGCATGTAGTGGAAGACGGCCTTGCGCGCCGACGCGAAGTTGGCCGCCTTGATCGCGTTCGTCTCGGTGGCCGACGGGTTCAGGTCGGCGTCGTACGCGACCTCGTTGCCACCACCGAGGTTGTACGCCGTACCGCGCGCGGAGCCGGCGTCGAGGTGGATCTTGATCCCCGTGCTCCCGTCCGGGTTGCTGACCGGGGCCGACGCGAACACCTGGACGATCCGGTCCAATCCGGCCGTGGTGGTGAGCCGGCCGGCCATGTAGTCCATCTCGACGAACAGGTCCTTCTTCTTCGGGTTCGCGCCCATCCCGGGCAGGTCCACGTCGACGACGCCGTCGCCGTTCGCGTCGTACCCGTTCGTCTCCCAGGTGTCCGGCAGCGAGTCGCCGTCGGTGTCCGTCGCGGCGATAACCGCACTGGAGGTGTCAGGGAGCGGGGCCGCCACCGCGCTCGAGGCGGCGAGCGCGGCAGCGGCCAGAGAAGTCAGTACGGCGAACAAGGCGGGGCGGGGCCTCATCAGATCTCCTTCGGGGGCGGTGGGTGATCTGAGCGCTACCGTAGGTGATTTCTATCGATGAGGACGGCGCAGGCGGGACAGCGACGCAATTGGGTCAATCCGCCGAGCGGAGCATCGCGCGGATGCCGACGGTCAGCCCGAGCGCCGCGGTCACGATCGCCGCGACCCAGCCCCACAGGACCGCGCTGGACAGTACGCCGCCCGAGAACAGGGTCCGCTCCGCGTCGACGACGTACGACAGCGGGTTGAACTTCGCCGCGACCCGCATCCAGCCGGGACCGGTCTCGAGCGGCAGCAGCATCCCGGACAGGATCATCAACGGGAACAGGAACGTCTGCTGCACCACCCAGAACATCCAGTCCTGCTTGCGGACCGCGATCGCCAGCGCGTAGCTGAACGAACCGAGGCCGACGCCGAAAACCGCTAGCAGTGCTAGCCCGATCACCGCGCCGCCGAGGTGCAGGTCGAACGCGAACGGGGTCATCACCGCGATCACGATCACCGCCTGCCCGAACAACGGCACCATCTCCTTCAGCGCCCGGCCGATCAGCAGCGAGGAGCGGGACAACGGCGTGACCAGCATCCGCTCGTGCGCACCGGTCTGGAACTCGAACAGGAGGTTCGCGCCGGTGGTCGACGTACCGAACAGCGTGGTCATCACCAGGATCGACGGGACGAACCACTGCCACACGCCGTCGCCGAACCTGCCGCCCATCGATCCGGACAGCAGCGGGCCGAACAGGGCGAGGAACACCAGCGGCTGGATCATCCCGAACAGCAGGCTGAACGGGTCGCGCAGTACCGGTTTCAGCTCCCGCGTCATCACGATCCGGATGTCGCGCAGGAGGTTCCGGGACGGGTGGGGCGTGGTCGGGGTCGAGGTTGCGGACAGGGTCAGGGTGGTCATCAGGCTGCCTTTCCGTTCGAGTCTTCACGCAGGCTGCGGCCGGTGAGGTTGAGGAACACGTCGTCGAGAGTCGGGCGGTGCACCTGCGCGGCCGCGACCGGTACGCCGTCACGCTGGGCGGCCGCGATCAGTTCGGGAAGCGCCGCCGGGCCGTCCGCGACCCGGACGCTCACCTCGTCGCCGACGGCGATCACTTCGCGGGCCCCGGGCAACTTCTCGGCCAGCTTGCTCAAGCGCGCGATGTTGCTAGGAGCAACGGTCACCGCAAGCCGGTCGCCGGCCAGCTTGGCCTTCAGCCCGTCGGCGGTGTCGTCGGCGATCACCTCGCCGTGGTCCACGACGACCACCCGCTCGGCCATCGAGTCGGCCTCGTCCAGGTAGTGCGTGGTGAGCACGATCGTCATCGCGTACTGCTCGCGCATCCGCAGGATGTGGTCCCACAGATTCGCCCGGTTCTGCGGATCGAGGCCCGTCGACGGCTCGTCCAGGAACAGCAACGAAGGCGCGTGCACGAGCCCCATCGCGACGTCGAGCCGCCGGCGCTGGCCGCCTGACAGATCCGACACCTTGCGCTGTGCCAGGTCCTTCAACTCCAGGGCTTCGAGCAGTTCGCCGGCCCGCAGCTTGGCGGTACGGCGGTCGAGTCCGTAGATCACGCCCTGCCCGACGAGTTCGTCGCCGACCCGTTGCGCGTGGCCGGCGCCATTGCCCTGACCGACGTACCCGATCCGGCGGCGGACCTGGCTGGGTTGCGTGGCCACGTCGTACCCGGCGACCGTCGCGGTGCCCGAGGTCGGCGTGATCAAGGTGGTGAGCATGCGCAATGTGGTCGTCTTGCCGGCGCCGTTCGGGCCGAGGACGGCGACCAGTTCGCCGGGTTCGACGTCCAGGCTGATGCCGCGGACCGCGTGCACGGTCTCGGTATGGCTCACCACGAAGTCCCGGGTGAGCGCTCGGGTGCTGATCACGATCTCTCCTTCGGTCAGGGTCTCTGCAGGAGACATTTCCAGTGAAAGAGGACAGGTTCTGGCCGCTACTCGTGGCAATCTGAAGTCATGTCCGAGACCTCAGCCCGATTGCTCGCGCTGCTCTCCCTGCTTCAGGCCCGCCGCGACTGGCCCGGCCAGCTGCTGGCCGACCGCCTGGAAGTCAGCCCGCGGACCGTCCGCCGCGACGTGGACCGGCTGCGCGACCTCGGGTATCCAGTGCGCGCGACCAAGGGACCTGACGGCGGCTACCGCCTGGATGCAGGCGCGGATCTGCCGCCGCTGCTGTTCGACGACGATCAGGCGATCGCGGTCGCGGTCGCCCTGCAGACCGCGACGACCACGGTCACCGGGATCGAGGAGGGCGCGTTGCGGGCGCTGGCCACGGTTCGCCAGGTGATGCCGGCGCGGCTGCGGCAACGAGTCGACGCCCTGCAGGTGACCACGGTCGACCGCTACGCCAACCGCCGTACGACGGTCGACTCGGAACAGTTGATCGCGATCGGTACGGCGCTTCGTGCAAACGAGGTACTCCGGTTCGACTACGCCGCACCAGGCGCAGCAGGGGAGGAATGGGTGCCGCCCCGGAAGGTCGAGCCGCACCACCTGGTGACGTGGGGCGGGCGGTGGTACCTCGTCGGATGGGACCTGGACCGCAACGACTGGCGGACGTTCCGCGTGGATCGGATGACACCGAAGACACCGACCGGACCACGGTTCACGCCGCGCGAGCTTCCCGCTCCGGACGTGGCGACGTACATCTCCAGCAAGTTCCGCGGACAGGACCGCAACCTTTACAGAGGTGAGGCGATCCTGCAGGCGAAGGCGTCGGATATCGCGCAATGGGCCGGTCACGGCGCCGTTGTCGAGGAGCTCACGCCGACGAGTTGCCGGCTCGCGCTCAGCGGATGGTCGTGGACCGGGCTGGCCGCGACGTTCGGGATGTTCGAGTGCGACCTGGAGTTTGTCGGACCACAAGAGTTGAAGGATGCGGCGACGCAGTTGGCCGCGCGCTATCAGGAGGCCGCCTCATGACCGCAGAACTGATCGTCGTCGATGGTGCCGCCTGGCTGGCCTGGCTCCACGAGCATCACGAGGAATCGGATGGCGTCTGGCTCGTGCTGGCCAAGAAGAATGTGAAGACCCCGACGAGCTTGACGTACGACGAGGCGCTCGAGGACGCCCTGTGTCACGGGTGGATCGACGGGCAGCGGCGGGGACGCGACGAGCAGACGTTCGTGCAGCGGTTCACGCCGCGACGCGCGCGGAGCCTGTGGTCGAAGCGGAACGTCGGCCTGATCGCGCGGATGGAGCAAGAAGGGCGGATGCGCCCGGCGGGACGTGCCGAGGTCGAGCGCGCGAAGGCCGACGGCCGCTGGGACAAGGCGTACGGCGGTGCGGGCGCGCTCGAGATCCCGGACGATCTCGCGGCGGCGCTGGCCGCGGAACCGAAGGCGCAGGCGATGTTCGAGATCCTGACCAGCGCCAACCGCTTCTCCGTCGTCCACCGCGTCACCAGCGCCAAACGCCCGGAAACGCGGGCCAAACGGGTCGCCTTGTACGTCGAGCAGTTGTCCCGCGGCGAGACGATCTACCCGCAGAAGCGTTCGCTCTAGGGGGACCGCCACGCAGGCAGAAGTCCCGTTTCGAGGCGCTTTGGCTCCGTTTTGCGGGGTTCTGCCTGCGTGGCGGTTCGCCCTACACCAGGTCGAGCGTGGCGTCCTGGCCGGCCGTCAGGGGGAAGTACGCGAGGAAGGTGACGCCCTCGTCTTCCGTGTCGAAGCGGGCGATGCGGTCGACGGCAGGCTCGTAGAACACGTCGCCGGGGTGGAGGACCTGCGGCTCGCTGTCCTCGGCCTGCTGGTAGATCGCCGACCCCGACACGATGTTGCCGAACACGGGGCCGTTGTGGACGTGGGCGCCGAGCGCGGTGTGCGGGTCGATCGTGATCCGGCGGACCTCGACGCGCTGCACCGGGAGCGCCTCCGGCAGGTGCTGATCCAGGACGACTACCCGGCTGATCGATGAGTTCATGGCAGCATCGTACATACCAATAGGTACAGAACGCGCGCGAGTTTCGCCGACGGCGGAGCGGAGGCGGTCAGTAGAGGATCGGGTTGAGCGGCGAGGAGATGGTCTCGCCGGGCTGGTTGCCGGGCATCCAGCTGGCCAGGTCGAGTACCTGGTTCGCGTTCGCCGGCGGCGAGATCTCCATCGCGGCGTCGACGTAGATCACCGTCATCACCCGGCGCGGGATGCCGGTCGTGTTCTGCGGCGCGTGATGGAACGTCCAGCCGAGGTGGTAGCTGACCTCACCGAGCTCGTACGGCTCGGAGATCTCCGGGAAGTTCTGCTCGGCCAGCGCGTCCTGCAGCACCCGCTCCGACTCGTCACTGATCGGCAGGTCCCGCCCGTGCTCGAACGTGTGGCTGCCGGCCGCGAACGACAGCGGCCCCATCTCCATCGGAGTCTCCTGCAGCGGGATCCAGAGCGTCACACAACGATCCGTCGCGAACGGCCAGTAGTACTGGTCCGCGTGCCACGGCGTGACGCCGCCGCCGGACTCCTTGTAGAGCGCCTGGTCGTGGTACAGCCGCACCGACTGCACGCCGAGCAGTTGCGCCGCGATCCGCGCGAGTCGCGGCGACGACACGAACTCCAGCACCCGCTCACTGTCCTGCCAGAGGTTCGTGACCTGCAGGAACGCCTTGCCGTACGTGTCGCGCTCGTCGAGCGGCTGGTCCTGCGTGTTCAGCTCGATCACCTTGTCGGTGATCTCCGGCTCGTACTCCGCGATCGTCTCCGCACTGAGCACGTTCCTCAGCTTCACGAATCCGTGCTGGGCAAAACGCGCGATGTCGGACCGGCTGAGGGTGTAGTCGGTCTCGAGCTCCGGGCGGGTCAGAGTCATGGGACCCAAGAGTTCATGACCATTCCATCGCTGTAAAGATCAGTGATCAAATCTTTTCCCACCACGCACGTGCACCTGCATCCCCGGCCGATCCGGTCAGCTCCCGCCGTGGATGACGAGCGCAGGTTTGCCCTCCGGGGTGCCGCAGGTTTCCCAGTAGATGTGGTGTCCGTTGCCGACGTCGAGCATGCCGTGGTCGTAGGGCTCGATGTCGGGGTACATCTACAGAACTCCGGTGTAGGTGAGCGCGAAGGTGGCGCAGGGAAAGAGGAAGAGCGTAGCGAGGGCGATGATGCCTTTGAAGGATTGGTGGGGGCCGATGAGTTTGCGGTAGGCGGCGATCAGGACGGGGACCATGACCACCTCGAGGGGCAGCATGCTGCGGGGGATGATGGTGTTGGTGGCGGCGAGGACTACCGACAGGGCGGCGGCTGCGATCCAGGCGGCGTACCCGATCAGGTACGTCGTGCGTGGGCCGAAGCGGACTGCGATGGTTTGGTAGCCGGCGGCGCGGTCCGCTTCGAGGTCGGCGAGGGTGGTGGGGAGGTAGAGGCCGATCGCGGCGAGGGTGCCCTGCAGGCCCATCAGCCAGGGGAAGTCGCTCAGGTCGGGGTTGATCGCGGCCCAGCCGGCGAGTGGGCCGAAGGCGCCGAGGGCCAGGGCGTTGACCGCGACGTCGAAGCCGGCGCGGGTCTTCAGCCGGACGGGTGGGACCGAGTACGCGTAGCCGAGGAGTACGGCGAGCAGGACGCCCAGCGCGAACACGATCCCGACATGCAGGCTCAAACCGACCGCCGCCACGGCTGCCGCGAAGGCCAGCCGCTTCGCTGCTCGCAGCGTGATCCGCCCGTCGAGCAGCGGCGACTTGGCCTTCCGCGGGTTGAGCCGATCGCTCGGCAGGTCGTACGCGTCGTTGACCGCTAGCACTGCTAGCCAAACGAGTGGGCCCATCACGACCGCCCCGACGATGAGGCGCGGCCACTCCTCGACGGGCGGGATCAGCCGATGCGTCGCGAGCAGAATCCCCGTGCAATAAGGCACGATCGACACCACCCAGAACGCCGGGCGGCCGACCGCGACGATGTCCCGTACCCGGGCCGCCGACCCTCGAACCTGCACCACCGTGCTCACATCACCACTGTCCACCTCCGCAGTGCACCGCGTCCTCCCTCCACCGAGTGAACCTCCTCACCCGCCAGGCTGGATGTGAGCCACGGAACCTTTCTCCAGCGCAATCCACACCGAGGTGTCGGCGTACAGGCCATGCGGCTCGGCCCCGTCCCGAACGCGACCTGCTGAGTGATGTTGCCCTCGGCATCGACGTGGACCACCGTCAACCGCGAGATCCACGCCGCCTGACGGCTCGGCCGTCTATCACCCTCGCGGCCTCTTTCCGTACGCCGGACGCGGCCCACGCACTCACCCGCTTCTGGGAAGATCGCTATGCGCGGACCGCTCTGGTGGTCGAGCGGGCCGTCGGGCGAGGCGAGCTCCCGGCCGGCACGGATCCGCATCCGATCCTGCTGACGGCGACCGCGCCGCTCTATCACCAGCTGGTCCTGCTCCAGCAGCCGATGTCGCGATCCCAGGCGGATCACCATGCGCGGGTCGCGGCGGGACGCTAATTGCTTTGCGGCGCCGATCCGCCCCGCCCTACCGTGGCACTTACCCGGCGGATTGGGAGATCCACATGAGCATCGAGCTTTATGCGCTGTCGTTCGACGCGAAGGATCCGGCCGGGCTGGCGCGGTTCTGGGCCGGCCTGCTCGGCTGGGAGCAGGCCGACGGGAACGAGTTGCTGCCCGACGCCAAGACCGGGTTCCGGTTCCGCTTCCTGCAGAGCGACGTCGCGAAGGATCGCCCGAACCAGATCCATTTCCACCTGACCAGCGACACGCCGGAGCAACAGCAGGAGACGGTGGCGCGGGCGCTTGGGCTCGGCGGCCGGCATCTCGACGTCGGGCAGTTGCCGGACGAAGAACATATCGTCCTCGCGGATCCGGAAGGCAACGAGTTCTGTGTCATCGAGGCGGGGAACAACTTCCTCGCCGACACCGCGTTCCTCGGCGAGCTCGCCTCGGACGGCACGCGGGCGGTCGGGTATTTCTGGAGCAAGGCGCTCGACTGGCCGCTGGTCTGGGACCAGGACGAGGAGACCGCGATCCAGGCGTTGTCCGGCGGACCGAAGCTCGCCTGGGGCGGCCCGCCCATCAGACCGAAGGCGCCGAAGAACCGGATGCGCTTCGACCTGGTCGTGCCGGCCGACGGTGACGTCGACGCCGAGGTCGAGCGGCTGATCGGGCTGGGCGCGACCCGGCTCGAGAGCGGTCAGGAAGGCGCGGACGCGATCCCGATGGCCGACCCGGACGGCAACGAGTTCTGCATCCTGACCAGTCCGCGAGGGTAAGGCTCATCTCCGACTAGGGTCGTCAGCGAGCCCTAGGTCGAGGAGGCGTTTGTGACAGGTCGGTTGGCGAACGAGGTTGTGCTGGTGACGGGTGCCGCCCGCGGGATCGGGCGGGCCGTCGCGGTCAAGGCGGCGGAAGAGGGTGCGGCGGTCGCGCTCGTCGACATCTTGACCGACGAACTGACAGCGACGACCGCGGAACTGGCCGGGACCGGCGCGACGGTGGCCGCGGCCGTCGGCGACATCACCGACGAGGTGTCGGTCCGGCGGGCAGTCGGCCAGCTGACCGATGACCTCGGCAAGCAGGTCACCGTGCTGGTCAACAACGCCGGCAAGAACTCGTACGCCGACCCGGCGAAGA
Source organism: Kribbella sp. NPDC055110 (assembly GCF_053607525.1). Taxonomy (NCBI): domain Bacteria; kingdom Bacillati; phylum Actinomycetota; class Actinomycetes; order Propionibacteriales; family Kribbellaceae; genus Kribbella; species Kribbella sp. NPDC055110. The sequence continues at coordinate 89,571 of NZ_JBSGTS010000008.1, read as the reverse complement.
TGTCCGTGTCCGAGTGGGACGACGTGTTCAACGTCGACCTGAAGGGCGCGTTCCTGATGTCCCGCCAGGTGTTGCAGCCGATGATCGACGCCCGGCACGGCTCGATCGTCAACATCGCCTCGATCCACTCGAAGCTGACCACGGCCGGCATGTTCCCGTACGCAGCGGCGAAGTCCGGCCTGGTCGGGATGACCCGCTCGCTCGCCCTCGACGTCGCGCAGTACGACGTCCGGGTGAACGCGGTCAGCCCCGGCTACATCTCCACCGACCTGCTCGAGGAGTTCTTCGACACCATCCCCGGCGAACGCGAGAAGGCGCTCGGCGTCCACCCGCTCGGCCGGATCGGTACGCCGGAGAACGTCGCCGAGGTCGTCTGCTTCCTCGCGTCCGACGCTGCCGCGTTCGTCACGGGCGCCAACTGGGCCGTCGACGGCGGCCTCGGCGTCCGCTACGCCTGACGGGATCTCGGCGCTGATCCGGGCGGGCGGCGAAGGCGCAGCGATCAGCTCGGCGGGCCTGGGTTGTAGGCGCAGGCCGAGGTCAAGTCGCCGTCGGCTTTGGGCTTCGGCTGGGCTGCGGTGGACGGCGGCACGGTGGTGATCTTGCGTGGCGTCGTACGGCGGACCGGGTTGAGGGCCTGCGCCACGATCTCGCGCATCCCGGCGTAGTTCGGGTTGCGGCCGGTCGGGAAGTTCTTCTTCTTGTCGAGGTCGACGTTGGCGATCTTCGCGGTCTTGACGCGGTGCCCGAGCGTGACGAACGCGCCCAGCTGGTCCTTCGGGATGTCCGTGCGGATCAGCTGCTCGCCGGCCTTCGCGATCGCCTGGTAGTTCGTGAGCACGTTCTGCGGGGTCGCGCGTTCGACGATCGCCTTGACGGTGCAGCGCTGCCGGGCCTGGCGCGCGAGGTCCGCCGTCGGCACCTGGTACCGCCCGCGCGCGAACCACAGCGCGTCGGTGCCGTTCAGCTGCCGGTTCGGTCCCGGCGCGAGGTACCGGCTCGGCGGGATCGACTTGTCGTCGTTGCCACCGACCGGGACCGGGTAGTTGATGTTCACCATGATCCCGCCGAGTGCCTCGACAAGCTGCGCGAAGCCGGCCAGGTTGACCTGCACGTAGTAGTGGATCCGCAGCCCGAGCGCCTCGCCGACGGACACCTTGAGGATGTCCGCGCCCTCGTTGTCCGACGGGCCGAGGATGCCGGGATGCAGCCGCGGGATGTTCCGGTACATCGCGTCCAAGTAGAACTCCGACTGTTCCTTCTCGCCGTTCGGATCCCAGAACCCGGTCGGGTAGATCTTGTGCAGCGGGGAGTCTTCCGGGAACGGCATCCGCATGAAGTTCCGGGTCAGCGAGATCAGCGAGGTATTGCCGGTCTTGGTGTCGATGCTCGCGACCATCACCGTGTCGGTCCGCGTTCCGCCGCGGCCCTCGCCGTCGTCCGCGCCGAGCAGCAGGATGTTGAGCCGCGGCAGCTGCTGCCAGATGTCCTTCTTCGGGGTGATCGTCGGCCGCGTCTGACTCTTCGACTCAGGACCCCCGAAGACCTTCGTCACCAGGTCCCGCTGCGCCATCAACGTCTGCGCGCCGGTCGCCGTACTCACCGTCATCGCGAAGCAGAGCACGCCGGTCACCAGTGCTCCGACCATCCGTGATCCCGGTCCGACAGTCAGCGGCCGGAGCATCTTGTACGACGTGATCAGGACGACGACCCACACGAGTGCGACCGCGGCCAGGCCGATGATCATCCAGTTCAGCACCGACGGATTCACGGCCCACGAGATCACCGCGTCCCGTTTCCGCAGGCCGACGTACGCCGCGCCGCCGTACAGCGCGAGGCTCAGCACGATCAGCGTCGAACCGAGCTTGGTCCGGCGAGCGACGAGGTACGCCGTACCGGGGAGCAGCACGCCGAGCACGGCGATCGTCAGGGCGCCGAACGCGGACCGCCGGCGTGGACTCGGACGACGTGCCCGGATAGCGCGCGTCGCTCTGCTCGGGGCCATGACCCCTTCGATTCACTGACGCGGCAAAAAGTTGGCATGATCCACGAAGTGACCGACATTCAGGTACGACGTGTGCTGGTACGACGGGCGGAGGCCGACGACGCGGAGTCGTTGGTCCGTTTACGCGGGCTGATGCTCGCCGCGATGGGCGCCGACGTCGGCGGACCGGACGCCCCGTGGCGGGCGACCGCGCGCGAGTGGTTCACTGGACAGTTGGCCTCCCCGGACACGTTCGCGGCGTACGTCGTCGACGACCCGAACGCCGGCGTGGTGGCAGGTGCGGCCGGCAACGTGTACGTGCACGCGCCGGGCCCGAACGACCTGACCACACTTCGCGGTCACCTGTTCAACGTCAGCACCGAACCGGACTTCCGGCGGCGCGGTCTCGCGCGGGCGTGTGTGGTCGCGCTGATGGACTGGTTCCGGGACGAGACCGGCGTCGGCCAGGTCGAACTGCACGCGACCGACTACGGCATCGAGCTCTACCGCGGCCTCGGATTCACCGAGGCGAAGTACCCGACGCTCCGTTTCCGGACCACCAAGGCATAGCGCTGCTCGTACCGCTGACGAGAAGGGATTCGGGGCACAGTGGCAAGTAAGGAGTGAGGACACGCCCGCCCGGGCGTGGTGTGAGGAGCTCATCGGATGCGCCGCTGGACTGTTGTCGTCGCGATCGCTGTAGTGGTCGCGGGCGGGGTGCTGTTGCCCGCCGGCCCGTTCGGTCGGCACGGGTACCCGGGGCGTGGCGTCGTACCGGCATCGGCTCAGTCGGCACAGCCTGTCGAGCGTGCTCAGCCGGTGCGGTCCGTGGTTTTGCAGCGGCCTCCACAGGTGATCTCGTACCCGGTGGCGGGGACGCGATCGTACGCCGTACTCCCGGGAGATCCCGCGGTGATCGGGCAGGCGGGGAAGCTGATGCGGTTCCAGATCGCGATCGAGGGCGGGATCAGCGGCATCGACCGCCGCGAGTTCGCGCGGTTCGTGCGGGCGACGTACGGCGGGGCTCAGGGGTGGGCGTCGCACGGGCTGTGGCGGTTCCAGCAGGTCGGGCCGGGGACGAGCCCGGATTTCACGGTGCTGCTGGTGACGCCTGGGACGCGGGACCTGATCTGCGGCGCGGCACCGGACCGGTACATGAGTTGCCGGATCGGGAACCGGGTCGTGCCGAACGTAGCGCGGTGGGTGCACAGCGTACCGGGATACAGCGCGCCGCTGACGACGTACCGGCAGTACATGGTCAACCACGAGACCGGCCACCGCCAACCGGCGCCGGTCATGCAGCAGCAGACGCTTGGCCTGCACGGCTGCACCGCTTACGCGTGGCCGTACGTCAACGGCATCCGGTCAGTACGACGACCCGATCCCTCACGCCTGAATGATCGACAACACGTTTCCCGCCGGATCCTTGAACCAGGCAATCAACGGACCCTGACCGCGGTTGATCCCGAGCTCGTCCTGCTCGTCGACGTACCTCTCGAACACGACACCCCGCGCGATCAACTCGCGTACCGTCGCCTCCACATCGTCGACCGGGAAGTTGAGCACGGTGTACTCCGCCGGCACGTGATTGTCCTTCGGATACACGAGAACCGTGTTCCCACCACCCGTCCGCAGGTACAACAGGCCGTTCTCCTCGCCGACGTCGATCCCCAGCGTCCCGCCGTAGAACTCCTTCGCCCGCGGCACGTCATCCACCGAAAACCCACTGAACGCCTTACTGTCCTTCAACATCTGATGCCCTCCTGATTCGCTCGACACCAGCTACGTCGAGACCAACACCCCGTTCTCGACACCCCCGAGCCTGTCACGCCGCACGACCGCACGCACCGCACCACCGCATGCACCGCCCGGTCCATCCCGTCGGCCGGCCCCGAGGTCGGGCGCGACGAGAGCCCTCGCACACGAGGGGATATCCGCCGGTGTTGTGGCTTCTCCGTTGGTGTTAGAGGGGAGAACCCACAACACCAGGGGATATCCGTTCTTGTGCCGGATGGGTGGATGTTGTCTTGCCGGCTGGGTGATGGGGTTGGTGGTGGGACGGCTGCTTGCGGCGGGGTGGTGTGCACGCTCGACAGGTAGTGCACCGGCGAGACGGTGTACGCGCGGGCGCGTTCACGCTCAGGTGCACTACCCGGCCACTGGACATGTCCTGTCGAGCGTGCACATCACACCAAGCCCGGCCTGGAAACCCGTCGACCGCCCAGACACCAGTCTCAACAGCCAGATATCCCCGCCCCGTGCAGGAAGGTGTGGGCGGAGTTAGTTGTGGATGATTTGGGGGAGGGTCGGGTTTACGGCGGCGGCTACTGAGGCGGATTCGAGGCCGTCGGCGACGGTGTGGAGGAGGCGGACCAGGTGGGCCGCGTCGGTCGGGCCGAGGATGCCGGTGATGACGTCGAGGACCCGGACGGTGAGGCCGTCGAGCTGGGAGAGGCGCGCCTGACCCATCGACGTGACGGTCAGGCCGGGCGTGGTCCGGACCATCCCGAGCGCCTCCAGGTCGGCGATCGCCAGCTCCGCCTCGCCGGTCGTGATCCCGACCTGCTTCGCGACCTCGGGCGCCGACGTACGGCCGTTCGCGATCGCGCTCAGCACCAGCGCGGCAGGCATCTTGATCCCGATCGCTTCCTGCAGACCCAGGATCAGCGGGTGCGCGTGACCGCGCACGCGTTCGACCGCGTCGAGCAGCCGGAGCGCATCGCCGACGTCACTGATCAGGTGCTCGGTCTGGACGGCCGCGATCCCCGTCGGACCAGGCCGCACGGGAGACGGTACGACGCCGCCGATGACCCGCTCGGGCACCACGAGGGCATTCGCCACGACCGGCTTGTCCTCGGATCCCCTCTCCGTGGATCCGTTGATCAGCGGCTTGACACCAGCGTCTTCGATGGTCACGCCTCCCAGCGTACGTAGCCGTTCTGACAGCTTCGGCGTGTCTTTCCTGAGGAAACCCTGTGAATCTCCCGACACTGTTGATCTACGCTCCGCCCATGCAGCCGAGTGCGAAACGCGTCCTGGTGATCGGTGGCGGCGGAGGCGGGATCGGTCGCGCGACGACCGACGCCTTCGGCAACGAAGGGGCCGCGGTGATGGTCGCGGACCTCGATCCGCAGCGCGCCGCGGAAGCCGCCGACGCGGTGCGGGCAGCCGGCGGTACGGCGTACCCGATCTCCGGCGACGTCCGCTCGGCGACCGATCTCGAGGCGATGGTCGCGGGCGCGGTCGAGAAACTCGGCGGACTCGACGTACTCGTCACCGTCGTCGGCGGGCAGGTCGCGTTCGTGCCCGCAGTGAAGCTGCACGAGATGGCCGACGAGGACTGGGACACGATCTACGAGGTCAACCTCCGGTACGTCGCCCGCGCCGTCCGGGCCGCGCTCCGCGTCTTCCTCGACCAGGGCACCGGCGGCGCGATCGTCAGCGTCGGATCCGTCACCGGATTCATGGCCGCGCCCGAACAGGCGGCGTACGGCGTGATGAAGGCCGGACTGCTCAGCCTGGCCCGCACGGTCGCCGCCGAGTACGCGCGGGACGGGATCCGGATGAACGTCGCCGCGGCCGGGGCGATCGCGACCGCCGTCGCGAACGGAGTGGTCGCCGCCGACGTCGTCGAGGAGATCCCGGTCGGCCGGTTCGGTCGTTCCGACGAGGTGGCCCGGGCAGTGGTCTACCTGGCCTCCGACGCGGCGTCGTACATCACCGGTCAGCAGCTCGTGCTGGACGGCGGCGTCTCCGTGCGCGGGCCATTCGAGTAATCGAACACATTGTCGAAAGAATTGGATCCTGGCGGGTCCGAAAAAGTTTTGCCGGTTGCCCAGAAAATCCGAATCCGGGCGTGACCTCGACTCCGCGTCCTCCGTTGGAAGTGACGTGACGGTGAACACAACACGGCGCACCGGCACCGCGCTCGCCCGCGTTTTCCAGGCCGTCCACCCCTCGAAGTACAGCCAGGAGGACAAGTGACAACCGCCACCGCCACCCAGACCATTTCGCGTCGACGCGTGCGTGTCTGGTTCGGTGAGCACGTGATCGCCGACTACAACGCCGAGCCGGCGTTGGCCGAGCGGTACGCAGACGCCATGAGCCGTCGGTTCGCGGGTCTTCGGGTCACCAACGACCCGATGCCCAACGTCGACAAGCTCCCCGACCCCCTGCCCGGCGAGCGTATGTGGGATGTAGCGCCCCGCTGAGAAAATACCCCCGGTGCCTTTCGCGTTCCGTAACTCACCAGACAACCCACGCGGAACGCGGCCAGGTCGAGTCGCCTCACCTCGACCACCAAGGAACCGGTGCAGTGCTCTTCCCAGGGCACGCGGCGGCAAGCGAGTGTGGGCGTTCTGCCCCTCGCTTGCCGCCATTTTCTCCCTGCAAATGCGCCTGACGAAACAAACCCCGTTCGCACCGGATCCCCCAAGGTCCGGTGCGAACGTTTTTCACTTCTGCGCGTAATACTCCGGTTTCATCTGGATAAGCTGCACGTAATTACCGTCCGGGTCGATCAAGGTCGCGAACCACCCGATCCCACGATCCTCCGGGTGCACCAGCCAGTCGACGTCGAGCGTCCGCAGGTGCGCGGCCGCCGCCTCGATGTCGTCGACGGCGAAGTTCACGATGTGCCGCCCCGGTTCGGCGTTCTTGGCCGCGACGTCGTCGCGCTGCTCGATCACCAGCCCGAACCCGCCGAGGTCCAGGTTCCCGTACCCGTCGACCTGCGCCCGGAACCCGTCCCGGTACCAAGCCTTCAACCGCTCCGCATCCGCACTGCCGAGCAACATGCTGTTGAGAATCACGATCCGTCCTTTCACCTGACGCTGACCCCGGTACGTCGGAGCCGCCGACGCACTCTCGACACCGTCGGGGCAAGACGACACCGCTGTCGGGGTCAGGACGACACCGCCCGTGGTCAGCAGTACGAGCGGCAGCCGTGGTCTGCGCCGTACGCCCGGCGACCCGCGGCGACCGCCGCCGCGGGGGACAGTTGCCCGCCGTGATGCCAGCTGTTCAGGAACTGCTGCGGTGCGACCGCCCCGCGCCGGATCCACCACATGTTGGGCCCGGTCGGCCAGCTGATCCCGAAGTGCAGGTGCGGTGGGGTGCCCTGAGCGCTCCCCGTCTTCCCAGTCCGACCCAGAGTCTGCCCGGCCCGCACCGACACCCCCGGCGCGATCCCGGGCTGGATCGCTGACAAGTGGGAGCCGTAGTACCGAACGCCATCCGTCCCCACCACCGACACCGAGAGCCCGCCGCGGTCAGCACCTCGGTTTGTCTTCGGATCCCATGAGTCGACCCGCGTCACCTCGTCCACCCGCCCGTCAACCGGCGCAACGAACAAACACCCGACACGCGCAAAGATGTCCGACGCCGGATAGTCATGGTGGCTCTGCGAGGCGTCCGCTCGGCACCCACCTACGGGAAACACATACCGCGGTGCTGGGCGCTCCGGGTGAGAAGGCCGCGCCGTTGGAGCAGGGTTGCTCGGGTGTGGCGGAGTGCTTGGGTGCGCCTGCGCGGCCGGCGGCATAGTGGTGCTCGTTGTCGTCGATGTGGTGGACGGCTGCGGTATGCGTGACGGCTGCGGTGTTGATGCGCTTGGTGTCGGGTCGGCGGTGGGTTGCGCCCGGTCGAAGACGCCGGCTGCTGAGAGCGCGAACAACCCACCGCCGGCGACGACCGCCAGCGCTGCGAGAAAGACCGTCCAGAGGCGCCGCGTCACGGATACCAGAACGCGTTGACTGCTGCAGACGAGTACACGGTTTCACACGGTATCCCGTTCTTGTCCGCATCCATCCGATCCGGCATGCCGTAGTACCACCAATATCTGACCGCCTCGGAGTACGACGCACCCCGCGCAGCGAGGTCCCGGCAGTACAGCCCGGCCGACCAGAACACGACGCCGCTGATCTCACGCCCGTTCCAGTAGGCCGCGACGTCACCGCGCGGGTACACGGTCTCGCACGGAATTCCGTTGCGGTCGGCATCCATCTGGTTCGGCTGACCGTGCAGTCGCCAGTATTCGATCGCCGCGACATAGCTGTATCCCTTGGCGTTCAGGTCCCGGCAGAACAGCCCGGCCGGCAACGACCGGACATCTCCGACCGCCGGCGCCGACTTCGACATCCCCTTCACCGTCGGCTGCGGTACGACGGTCTTCGTGATCACCGACACCGACACCGGTGCCGACGCGACCGGCGCCGGGGCCGCTGTCGACGGCGTGGTGTCCGCCGCCCGCGGTGCCGGATCGTCCTTCGTCATCAGCACCACGAGCCAGGTCAGCAGCACCAGGATGACGCCGACCGCCACCCCTCCCAGCGCTGCCAGCGTCGCGTTACCGCGCTCGTCCCGCCGGTGACAATGCGTGCGTGTATACGGTTCTCCATTCATGATTCCCCCCGCCAGCTATTGAAACTCCGTCACTTTGTGTTGTCCACAACTCGGCGCCGGAGTGGTGTTCATCCGGGGAACATCTGGTGGTCATGCGGACGGGTGATGATCGCGCCGAATCCGCCTGGGAGAGGACTGTCGATGGGGCACTTGCACGATCACCCGCATTCGCATTCGCACGACCACGAGCACGACCACAGTCACGGGCATCACCATCCGAATGCCGAGTTGGATCAGGCGACGCTGGCGGCGTTGGACGAGTCGGTGCCGGACAGTGACCTGTCGCCGGCGGAGGTTTCGCGGCGCGGGCTGCTGCGGTCGGCCGGGATTCTCGGGGGTACGGCGGCGCTCGCCATGACAGGTGCTCAGTTCGCGGCGGCCACCGCGCCGAAGGATGGGTGGATCTTCCAGCACGGCAACCGGCCGAACGTGTGGCTGGCCGGCGACCACCACATCCACACGCAGCTGAGCTCCGACGGCATGTACCGCGTCATCGATCAGGCGCGCCACGCCTCGGCGTACGGGCTGGACTGGCTCGTCATCACCGATCACGGCGGCGCGACGCATGCGCGGATCGGCGTCGACCTGGTCAACCCGCAGATCAAGGCGGCCCGTGCTGAGCTGCGCGACACGTTGATCTTCCAGGGCTTGGAGTGGAACATCCCGGCCGCCGAGCACGGCACGGTGTTCGTCGCGCCGGGAAGCCGCGAGGTCGACGTACTGAAGCAGTTCGAGAACGGGTACGACGGCAGTGTGAACAACGCGAGCGCGAACTCGCCGGCCAACGAGGCGCTCGCGGTGTCCGGTATCCAGTGGCTCGGTCAGCAGGTCGACCAGCGCCGGATCGCGGACGCGCTGTTCCTGGCCAACCACCCGGCCCGCAACGGGATCGACAGCCCGCACGAGATCCGGAACTGGCGTGACGCCGACCCGCGGATCGCGATCGGCTTCGAGGGCGCGCCCGGTCACCAGGCCGGTGGTCTCCCGAAGGGCATCGGCGCCGGCAACGCCCGCGGTATCTACGGCAACGCCCCGAACCCGAACTCGTTTCCCGGCTACCCGGCCGAGAGCTACCGCACCTGGGGCGGTTTCGACTGGATGACCGCGACCGTCGGCGGCCTGTGGGACAGCCTGCTCGCCGAAGGCAAGCCGTGGTGGATCACCGCGAACTCCGACTCGCACGTGAACTGGAACGAGACGTCCCGCCGCCCGGACGGCTCCAGCCAGGCGCAGTTCGACCGCGACGGCCGGTACATGGACCCGGTGTACGGCAACACCGTCAACTCCACCGCGAGCGACTTCTGGCCGGGCTTCTACAGCCGCACCCACGTCGGCGCCGACCGCCGCGACTACCTCGCGGTGATGGAGGGCCTGCGCCATGGCCGTGTCTGGGTCGACCACGGCGCGCTGGTGAAGGGTGTCGAGGTCGAGGTCCGCGAGGTCGGCAAGCGGTACGGCGAACCGCTCGGCGGCGCGCTGATCGTGAAGAAGGGCCGGGCGATCGAACTCGTCGTACGGATCACCACGCAGACCCTGCCGAACTGGGCGAACTTCGTGCCCGCGCTCAACCGGGTCGACGTGATCCGGGGCTCGGTCACCGGACCGGTCGGCGACAAGGACACGATGACCGCGCCGAACACGAAGGTCGTCCAGCAGTGGGACACCGCGGGCAAGCGCGGCACGTTCGAGCTCGTGTACCCGCTCGGTCCCGCCGAGGAAGCGCAGTACGTCCGAGTTCGTGGCACCGACGGGAACCGCAGCCAGCCCGGGTACCTGGGCGCGGCCGTCGACCCGGCCGGTCCCAAGCTGGACGTGGTCGGCGACGCAGACCCGTGGGTCGACCTGTGGTTCTACACCAACCCGATCTGGGTGCTGCCGAAGTGATCGTCGCGGTCGATGCCGACAGCTTGGACACGGCCGCGGCGGATCACCTGGTGTACGAACTCGTCGGTGCCGTCGACCAGCCGGTCGTCGCCCTCACCCACATGGTGGCGGGCGACGACCGTCCGCATGTCGCGGTATCCCTCACGAGTACGGCGGATCTCGCGGAGTCGATCCGCGCGATGGTTGCCGACCGCAACGTCGGGCTCGCGGTCACGCGGCCCGGCGCGTCCGAGCCGGAGCTGGCCGGACCGAGCCGCCTGGTCCGCGGCGCGTACGTCGCGGCGGTCGAGGCAGCCCTCGGTACGGCGGGTCGCGTGGTGCGCTGGCCCGGTCACGAGCAGGCGCACGGCGTACTGCCCGCCGCGGAACTCCGCGTCCGCTGCGGTATCGACCACCTGGAAGCGATCGGCGGCGTCCCGATCGAGGACGACACCTTGATCGACACGCTCGACTTCCTGCGCCCCCTCCGCCGCGACGGCCGCCTGATCCTCCAGGTCCAGCCGTCCGCCGGCGACCTCCTCATCCCCTTCGAACTCCAGCACCAGCAGAAGTGCTGCGCCGACCACTAGCCCCCTACGCTGAAATCGTTCAGCGTGAGCTCCAGGCGGAGGAGTTCTCGAGTACGTCGGGTAGCTCGCCGATCACTCCGAGGCGTTGGGTGCAGCGGGTCAGGGAGACGTAGAGGTCGCGGAGGCCGCGAGGTGACTCGATGACGATGCCGTCCGGGTCTACGACCAGGACGGAGTCGAACTCGAGGCCCTTGGCTTCGCGAGCGGTCAGGACCGTGACGCCGCTCAGGCCGTCGACCGCCTCCTGGATCAGCTCGAGCCGGCTGCGGGACGTGATCACACCGACCTCGCCGTACGCCGTCTCCTCGGCCGCCATCTTGTAGACGTACAAGGCCTGTTCGGCTGCCGGTACGTCGACGTGCCACGGTTTCATGCCCGTGGAGCGGACCGATTGGGGCGCCCGCGCCGACGGGTCGACCTCGCGCAGTACAGCGTGCGCGAGCTCCATCACCTCGGCCGGTGTGCGGTAGTTCAACGTCAGCTCCGCCAGCCGCCAACGATCACCGAACGTCTCACCGAGCGCCGACGCCCACGACGTACCGCCGCCGATCGAGCTCGTCTGCGCCACATCGCCGACCACCGTCATCGACCGCAGCGGGCACCGCCGCGCGATCGCCCGCCAAGCCATCGGCGACAGCTCCTGCGCCTCGTCGACGATCACGTGACCGTACGTCCAGCGCCGGTCCGCGGCCGCGCGATCGGCGAGCGTCCGGTCGTCGTCCGCCTCGTACCGTTCGGCGAACGCCTCGGCATCGAGAATGTCCTTGGCCGTAAGGATTTCCGCCTCGTCGTCCTCGTCGAAGTCGGTCGACCCCGAACCAGCGAGAACATCCAGAGCCCCTTGTGCATAAGCGATTGCCCGCGCCCGGGCGGCCCGCTCCCGCGCCGCCTCGGACCCGTCGTCGCCGAGCAGCTCCGCGGCCTCGTCCAGGAGCGGTACGTCGGACTGACTCCAGTCGTCGCCGTACCGCAACAGGTGTTCGCGATCCAGCGCGGACAACTGCGGCGCCGCGGACGCGAGCCGGTCCTCGTCGCCGTACAGATCCTCGAGCAGCCGCTCCGGACCGAGTAACGGCCAGAGGCGTTCGAGCAGTGCCTGTACGGCGGGCTCCGCGAGCACCTCGCTGCGCAGTTCGGCGAGGTCGTACTCGTCGAGCAACTGCTCCCCGTCGAGCGGATCGGTGCCGATCAGTTCGGCGTACTGATTGGTGAGATGGTCGGTGATCTCGTTGAGGACGAACGGCCGCGCCTGGTTGTGGGTGAGGTTGCGGTTACGGACTCGTGCGTGGACGGTCTCGCACACGGAAGGATCGAGGGAGAGCTCGGTGCGTTCGACGGTCACCTGGACCGGGCGTTCGGGGAGCCACTGCCGATCGGCGACCGTCTTCGCGATCACGTCGGCCATCACCGTCCGGCCCTTCACCTCGGCGCTCTCCGGCGACTCCGGGCGGGTCGCGTGCACACCCGGGAACAGTTCGGCGATCGTGACGAGGCGGACACCGTCCTCACCGAGTGACGGGAGCACTTGGCCGATGAAGCGCAGGAACGCCGCATTCGGTCCGACAACGAGAATTCCGCGCTTTTCCAGTTGTTCACGATGCGTGTACAACAGAAATGCCGCACGATGCAGCGCGATTGCCGTCTTACCGGTTCCCGGACCGCCTTGGACGACCAGGATTCCGGGCAGTTCGGAGCGGATGATCCGGTCCTGGTCGGCCTGGATCGTCTGGACGATCGACTCCATCCGGCCGGTCCGGCGGGCGTCCAGCGCCTTCATCAGCACGGCCTCGCCGATCACGCCGGTGCCGGGTTTCGAGACGTCCGCGGCCTCGCGCCCGAGGTCGAGCTGCTCGTCCTGGACGTCGACTACGCGCCGCAACCGGGTCTGGACGTGCCGTCGGCGGACGACGCCGTGGTTGGCCACCGCGGTCGCGATGTAGAACGGCCGCGCCGCCGGGGCGCGCCAGTCCACCAGCAGGGGTTCGTAGTCGTCGTCGTGCAGACCGATCCGGCCGAGGTGCAGGACCTCGCCGTCGGCGGCGTCCAGGCGGCCGAAGTACAGGCCTTCCTCGGCGGCGTTCAGCCGGACCTGCCGGAGCTTGAGGTCACGGATCCGGCCGTCACGCTGATGCAGCGCCTGGGCGTTGCGGGTGTGCACCAGTTGCTCGTCGTCGGCGCGTGCGTCGGTACGCTCGCGCTCCGCGTCCAGCGCGGCGTAGAACGTGATCAGGCTGGCCTGTTCGGTTTCGACTGGATTCGGCAATTCCTGTCCCTTGTGTTAAAATCCGTGCCGTTGGTTCGCGCCGCATTTGTGGAATTCTCCCGGCGCCAGTCACAAATCCTTGAGTTTATCCGGTGCCCGGGTTTTCCTGTAGTGGTGTTCCACGCCATCGTCCCGCCGTACCTGCTCGAGCAGCTCGAGCGATCCGCGGGTGACCCCAGCGTTCGTGCCCGGATCAGGCAGTCCCTGCAGCACGACGCCGTACTGCGAACGCGCCCCGCGGCCGGCCGGGAACCTGTCGTGGCGGCCGGCCGGCAGCGCGAGGTGTACGACGCCGAGAACGGGACCGATCTGCCGGGCACCCTGGCCCGCTCCGAGGGCGACGATCCCGTCAAGGATCAGGCGACCAACCAGGCGTACGACGGCACCGGTGCGACCTGGACGTTGTACAAGGAGTGCTACGGGCGCCACTCGGTCGACGGCGCCGGCCTGGTGCTGACCTCGACGGTGCACTACGACCGCGGGTACGCGAACGCGTTCTGGGACGGCGCGCAGATGGTGTTCGGCGACGGGGACGGCGAGATCTTCGGGAACTTCACGTCGTCGATCGATGTCACCGGCCACGAGTTGACGCACGGCGTCACGCAGTACACGGCCGGGCTTGCGTACGACGGCCAGTCCGGCGCACTGAACGAGAGCATCTCGGACGTCTTCGGATCGCTCGCGAAGCAGTACGCACTCGGTCAGAGTGCCTCCGACGCCGACTGGCTGATCGGGGCGGGACTGTTCCTGCCCGGCGTGCAGGGTATCGCGCTGCGGTCGATGAAGTCGCCCGGGACGGCGTACGACGATCCGCGGCTGGGGAAGGATCCGCAGCCGGCCGACATGTCCGGGTACGTCGACACGGCCGACGACAACGGCGGCGTACACATCAACTCAGGCATCCCGAACCGCGCGTTCTACCTGGTCGCGGCGGAGCTCGGCGGGAACGCGTACGACGCCGCCGGCAAGATCTGGTACGGCACGCTGACGTCGGGGAGCCTCTCGTCCTCGGCAAGGTTCGCGGACTTCGCCGCCGCAACCCAGGCTGTGGCGCGCGACCTGTTCGGCGACGCGTCGCCGCAACTCGCCGCGGTCAACAACGCGTGGCAAACCGTCGGCGTCCTGGGCGACCAGACCCCACTCATGAACGCAGCCCAAACCAACCTCGCAACCACCACCCCACCCGCCGCACCCCCCAACCAAAACCCACCCGCCGCAACCGCCTGACCCAACCCCAGCAACCACCCGCCGCACCCCCATCTCCCCTCGTCCTCCGTCGAGACGGTTTGACCTCAAGTCTTGTTGAGGTATTAGCGTCGTTGGCTGTGACAGTTCATCCGCTGCGGCTCGTCGTGCTGACGCGCAACCTCGACGCCGGGCGGTTCGGGACGGCGGTCACGCGGTGGTTCGCGCGGGAGGTCGAGCGCGCGGACGAGTTCAAGCTCGACCTGATCGACCTGAGCGTGGTCCCGCTCACCGAGCTGCCGGCGCGGATCGAGGACGCGGACGCCGTGATGATCGTCACGGCCGAGTACAACCACGCGTACCCGGGGGACGTGAAGACCGCGATCGACGCCGTACGCCGGCCTTGGTACGCGAAGCCCGTCGGTTTCGTCGTGTACGGCGGACGCTCCGGCGGACTGCGAGCGGCCGAGCAGCTCCGGCTCGTCTTCGGCGAACTGCACGCGGTGACGATCCGCGACAGCCTCGGCTTCCGCGAAGAAGACTTCACCGACGGCGAGCCGGCCGACCCCACGACGAACGCGGCCGCCGCCGCCCTCCTCCGCCAACTCGCGTGGTGGGCCCGCTCCCTCCGCGACGCCCGCGCCGACCGTCCGTACCCGGGCTAGCGGATCTCCAGCACTCCACAACTGCGCTTCGGCCGCCCGCTCCACGCTCAGCCGGCGCTCGTCCGGTCAATTGATGAGTGCTGGGGATCCGGAATACGCTGCCCGCGGCGGCGGTTGGCAGTTCTACGTGAGTGCTGAAGCGATGCCCTTGTCCGTGCTCGACCTCTCGCCGGTGCCGACGGGTACGCGGCCGTCGCAGGCGCTGCACGAGACGCTCGAGCTGGCCCGCACCGCCGAGGCCGCCGGGTATCACCGGTTCTGGCTGGCGGAGCACCACAACATCCCGAGCGTGGTGAGCAGCAGCCCCGAGGTGATGATCGCGGCGGTAGCGGCCGCGACGTCGACGATCCGGGTCGGATCCGGCGGAATCATGCTGCCGAACCACTCCCCGCTCAAGGTCGCCGAGACGTTCCGCGTCCTCGGCGGGCTGTACCCGGACCGCATCGACCTCGGCCTCGGCCGCGCGCCAGGCACCGACCAGCGCACCGCGCTCGCGTTGCGCCGCAGTCGCGAAGCGCTCGCGGCCGACGACTTCACCGAGCAGTACGCCGAGCTCCGCGCGTACGCCGAAGGGTTCCCCGCGGGGCATCCGTTCGAGCCGATCAGCGCGCAACCGGACGACGTACCGCTGCCGCCGGTGTGGATCCTCGGATCGAGCACGTACGGCGGGCAGGCGGCCGCCGTGCTCGGGACCGGGTTCGCGTACGCCGGCCACTTCGGGACGCTCGATCCGGCCGGCGTGATCTCGGCGTACAAGAGGGACTACCAGCGGTTCGAGCACGACGGCGGACCGCACGCGATTCTCGCGCTCGCCGCGATTGTCGCCGAAACCGAGGAACGTGCGCGGCAGCTCGCCCGTGCGAACGCTCTCTCCATGCTCCGCCTCCGCACCGGCCGCCCGGGCCCGCTCCCGTCGCCCGAGGAAGCCGCTGCCTACCCGTGGTCGGAGGCGGAAGAGGCCGCCGTCGAGGAGTGGGCCGGCCTGGTTTCCGTCGGCACCCCCGACCAGGTGGCCGCCGACCTGCTCCGCCGAGCCAACTCCGCCGGCGCCGACGAGCTGATCATCACCACGAATATCCACAACCCCGCGGAACGCCGCCGCTCGTTCCAGCTCCTCGCAGAGGCCTGGGGTCTGAAGGCCCGCTGAATCGCGGACCTGCGCCACTCACCAACACCCCAATCGCCGGTCGTCGGCGGGCGGCGTCAGCCTGACCGCTGCGGTTTGCGCGAGGTTGGTGAGTGGTGCACGTCCGGCACGCCCCGGACGTGTTCGAAGATGAGGCTCGTCTCCGCATGGCTGACCGCCGGATCGGCCGTCAGGTGGTCGAGCACGAACTCCCGGAGCGCGTCCGGCGTCGCCGCGGAGACGTGCAGCAGGTAGTCGTTGGCGCCGCTGACGTGGAACAGCGACAGGACCCCGGGGAGCCGGGGGACCTTCGTGCGGAAGCGGTCGATCTCGTCGCGGGAGTGTGCGCCGATGCGGATCGCGATCAGCGCCTGCAGCGGCTGACCCAGCGCGCCCAGGTCCACGTCGGCGTGAAAGCCGCGGATCACCCCGCGCTCGCGCAGTGACCGCACGCGCGTGAGGCACGTCGACGGCGCGACTCCGGTCGCCTCGGCGAGCGCGTTGTTCGCCATCCGCCCGTCGGCGGTCAGCAACTGCACCAGCTTCCGATCGACCTCGTCGAGTCCTTCGGGTGCCGGTCTCGGAGCCGGTCCAGGGCTCCGACGATCCTTCGGCATGCCTCCACTCTAGGGCTCATCCACAGAATCCACAGCATGTGGATGACCCTGTGGACGAATTTTCTTCGGAACTATTGCGGCTGGATCGCAGAAGATTCCATCCTCGCTTCCAACCTTGGTGAGGAGGCAGCGATGACCACGCTCGACACCCGGTCCGTACACGCCGGCCGTGACGACCTGGCCGCTCTCGGCGTCCACGTCCCCCCGATCGATCTGTCCACCACCTATCCGCTCCCCGACGTCCACACCGGCGGAGCCTCGTACGACGCACTCGCGCAGGGCCGCGGGCCGGACGGCGGGAGCCTCGTCTACCAGCGTCTGTGGAATCCGAACGTCGCGCGGTTCGAGGACGCCCTCGCGGAGCTCGAACACACCGACGGGGCGGTCGCTTTCGGGTCCGGCATGGCCGCACTCACCGCATGCCTGCTCGCCACTGTCGCCGCGGGCCGTCCACACGTGGTCGCCGTACGCCCCCTGTACGGCGGCACCGACCACCTGTTGTCCACAGGTCTCCTGGGGACAACTGTCACCTACGCCGAGCCGAGTGAGGTCGCCGGAGCGATCCGCCCGGACACCGGCCTGGTGATCGTCGAGACCCCGGCGAACCCGACCGTCGACCTGGTCGACATCCGGTACGTCGCCACCGCGGCCGGCGACGTACCGGTCCTGGTTGACAACACCTTCGCGACGCCGGTCCTGCAGCAACCGGCTCGGCACGGGGCGAGCCTGGTGTTGCACTCGGCAACCAAGTACCTCGGCGGTCATGGCGACGTGATGGGTGGCGTCGTCGCGGCCGGCGTGGAGTGGATCGGCCGGCTTCGGCAGATCCGCGCTGTGACAGGTGGCCTGCTGCACCCGTTGGCGGCGTACGAACTGCACCGGGGACTGCAGACGCTGCCAGTGCGAGTACGGGCGCAGCAGGCGACCGCCATCAAGGTCGCGGACTGGCTGTCCGCGCAGCCGAACGTGGAGCGGGTCCACTACCCCGGCCTGACCGATCCGGCCGGGCTGATCGGTCGGCAGCAGGCGGGGCCGGGCGCGGTGCTCGCGTTCACGCTCAGCGGCGGCTACGAAGCGGCGTCCCGGGTAGCAAGCAGCCTCAAACTCATCACCCACGCCGTCTCACTGGGCGGCGTAGACACCCTCATCCAGCACCCCGCCGCCCTAACCCACCGCCTAGTCGCCTCAGAAGCCAAACCACCCGACGCCCTACTACGCCTAAGCCTCGGCCTAGAGGACCCCGAAGACCTCACGGCGGACCTAGCCCAAGCCCTCACCCACGCCTGACTTCCCGACTTTGAGAAGCCACCAACCATGTTTCGGCCGCGAAGGTGGTTGGTGGCTTCTCAAAGTTGGATTCTGCGCAGGGCAGAACGGCGTGGGGAGTCTGCTCAGGGCAGATTCGGGGCGGTGGACCTTCGTGGGGTGGCACACTCGGTACAGGAGATCCGAGGCGAGGAGGGCCAGACGTGTTGCTACGCCAGGTGATCGGAAGCGTTTTCCGCCGGCTGCGGCGCGAGCGGGGAATCACCCTCCGTGAGCTCGCCGAGTTGGCCCAGGTATCGGTGCCGTACCTGTCCGAGATCGAGCGCGGCCGCAAGGAGCCGTCCTCGGAGATCCTCGCCGCGATCTGCCGGGCGCTCGATCTGGAGCTGTCCGACCTGCTCGCCGAGGTGCAGTTCGATCTGACCACCGCGGTTCGGTCGACGCTGCCGATCCGTCTGCAGACCGCTGCGATCCGCGTCGAGGACCCCGCGGCGCGCCGCATGCCGTCCGGCCCGCGCGCGTACTCCTCCCTCCCCACGGCCTACACGCTCGTCGCCTAGACATCCCGAAAATCAGTCACGCCAGGCGGCCGATGTCCTTAGCCTGACGTGGTGCCGAACCATGTGAAGCGCCGCGCGCCCGCCGTACCGGGGTCGATTCCGGCCGTCCTGCAGATGTTCGAGTCCGAGGTCCGGTTCTACCGGGAGATCGCGCCGGTGGTCGGCGTTCGCGTGCCGGAGTGCTACCAGGCGGAGTCCGACGCCGACGGGACGCTGCTCGTCCTGGAGGACCTGTCCGCCTGGACGCCAGGCGCGGAGCCGGCCGCCGGCGCGCGGGCGCTCCGCGAACTCCACGACCGCTGGCGGTGCCGAGCGCACACCGAGTGGGCCTGGCTGCGTTCGCCCGGCGCCGGTGACGTGTTGGTGGCCGAGCTCTACGACCGCACCTGGCCGGCGTTGGCGCGGCGGTCCGATCTGTCCGCGCCGGTGCGTGCGTACGGCGAGCGCCTGGTCGGGCGCGTACTCGAGGCCGAAGCCGCCGTGGCGCGGGCCGGCGAGCCGACGCTGGCCCACGGCGACGCGTCGGCGCAGAACATGCGGACCGGCCCTGACGGGCAGGTGGCGTTGCTCGACTGGGAGGACGTGTCGGCGGCGCCGGGCGTACTGGATCTCGCCTGGTTCCTGGTGTCGTCCGTCGACCCGTCACGGTGGCCGGAAGCGTTGTCGGCGTACGGCGACGTCGACGGGCTCGACGTGGTGCTGCCGTCGGTGATCGTGCAGGGGTATCTGAGCATGTCCGATCTGCCCGATGGCGAGGGTGGAGAGTGGAACGCTCGCCTCGAAGCCGCGGTGGTGATGCTGTGAGGTACGTCGTGCGTTTTCCGGTGGATGATCCGGAGTTGTCGGCGTTGCATGCTGCTGCGTTCGAGGGTGCGCCTGACGTGCAGCCGTGGGCCGAGCGGCTCGAGCGGTGGGCGCTGACCTGGGTAGGGGCCTTCAGCAACGACCAGCTGGTCGGGTTCGTGCAAGTGTGCTGGGACGGCGGCGCCCACGCGTTCGTGCTGGACACCGCCGTACACCCGGATCACGGCCGGCAGGGCATCGGCAAGCACCTCGTGCTGACCGCGGCCGAGGAGGCGCGCAAGGCCGGTTGCGAGTGGCTCCACGTCGACTACGAACCGCACCTGAAGGCGTTCTACGAAGACGCCTGCGGCTTCCGTCCCACCGACGCGGGGCTGCTCAAGCTGCGCCGCTAGCTCTCCTCCCAGGGGTTCTCCAGCTCTCCTGCGGCGATCGCGTGACGTGACGCCGCGTTGTTGCGGTAGCGGAACGGCACCACCTCGAGCGGGAGAGGTTCGCCGGTCCGGCGGGATCGGGCCGCCGACAGCCCGAGTAGCTTGCGCGGCCCCGGTCCCCGCTTGATCCATTCGGTCAGCGAGACCTCGATCGCACCGAACGGATGATCGATCGTGACCAGGATGTCTTCGATGTCGTGCTCCTCCATACCTCACACTGTCGTCGCCGTGAGCCGTTCCGTCGAGATGCAGGACGTCAGGCAGCGTTCCTTCGCGTCGCCGAGCAGGCCGGCGGTCCACGTGGTGAAGCCGCCGTCGCCGAGTCCTTCGCCGCCGCGGTCGATGCCGAGGCCGGTGCCGGCGTAGTAGGTCGCGCTCTTGGTCCGCTTGGCGTCCTCGGTGAACGCGACGTCGAGCGCGGGGCGGACCGTGTCCTCGATCCGGTCCCGCAGCGCCGACTCGGTGAAGGCGGTGAACGTGAGCTCGGCCTTGTCGCCGAGTACGGCATGCCAGAAACTCAGGTGGTCGATCAGCAACTCGGCCTCGGTCCGGCACGACCCGGTATCGCGGGCGCTCGACACCAGCACGAACAGCTCGAAATGCGCAGACATCCCCGGACCGTCGAACGGCTGCGCGCGCACCACCCGCTGACAGGCCGCCAGGTGTACGCGGTCCTGCCCGGCGCGACGTCGTACGGCGGCCTCGATCGCCAACTCGTTCGTCGGATCACTCGCGACCTCGGTCCCGCGGATCGTGCTGACCACCTGGTGCTGGTTGATCGTCGCGATCGCCGAAGACGTGCCCAGCGGCGTGACCGGCGACAACTGCACGCCGTCGAACTTCTCCGGAAGCAGCTCCCACAGGCGTTGCTGCGTCTTCACCAGCTCGCGCGGATCGGTGGTCGAAGGCCGCACGAACCGGTCCTGCTGCCAGCGCTGCAGGAGCCGCGCCGGCGTCACCTTGGCCGCGCGCCGACGCGTCACGTCCAGCAGGACGGACTGCAACTCGGACTGGCTCAACCGGTCCACGAGGGCGTCCCGGCTGCCGTCGGGCAGCTTCGCCCAGAATCGTTCGCTGACGTCTCCCATCGCCCCACTCTGACGGACATATCCCCTGATCCGCGCCTGATTTATGGCGTATGGTCGTGGGCATGCCGCATCTTTGACGCACTGACCGAGGGTTGTCGGTCCGGATCATCGCCTTCGAGGCGTTGCAGGACTTCATCCCGCTCTACCCGCTGTACCAGTTGCTGTTCGCCGATCACGGGCTGTCGGCTGCCCAGATCTCGACGCTGTTCGTCATCTGGTCGGCGACCGGTTTCGTTCTCGAGGTGCCGTCCGGCGCCTGGGCGGACTCGTACTCGCGGCGCAAGCTGCTGATTCTCGGTGCGCTGCTCAGCGGCCTCGGGTACGCCGCCTGGATCACGCTCCCGACGTACGCCGGATTCGCCCTGGGATTCGTCCTGTGGGGTACGTCGTCGGCGCTGATCTCCGGCACCTACGAGGCGTTCGTGTACGACGAACTCGCCGCGCGGGATCGCACCGAGCACTACCCGACGCTGCTCGGACGTGCGCGATCCGCGTCGTTCGTGATGAACCTGGCCGCGACCGCGCTCGCGACTCCGCTGTTCAACCTCGGCGGCTACACGTTGGCCGGTGTGGTCAGCGTGCTCAGCTGTGTGGTGCAAGCGGGCGTCGCGTGGTCGTTGCCTGAGGCGCGCCCGGTCGAGGCCGCCCGGGAGTCGGACGAGCCGGGTGCACGGGCGGCGTTCGGCAACTATCTCCACATGCTGAGGTCCGGCGTGACGGAGGTGCTGACGAGTCGGCTGGTCCGGCGGGCTGTTGCGTTGGTCGCGCTGCTCGGCGGCTTCCTCGCGTTCGACGAGTACTTCCCGCTGCTCGCCCGCGAGACCGGTGCGGCGACGAGCGTGATCCCGTTGCTGATCGCGGGAACCGTGGCGGCACAGGCGATCGGCAGTGCGCTCGCCGGACCGGCGTACAAGTTGCCTGCAGCAACCTTCGCGACGGCGCTCGCGGCCACCGCGGTGCTGATCGCGACCGGATCGCTGAGCCGGTCGGCGTGGGGATTCCTGCCGATCGCGCTTGGGTACGGCGCCATGCAGCTGGTGATCGTGGTGTCCGAGTCGCGCCTGCAGGACGCGATCACCGGCCCCGCGCGGGCGACCGTGACATCGGTGTCCGGACTGTTCGCCGAGGTCTCCGCGATCGCGGTGTACGGCGGGTTCGCGCTCGGATCGGTGTGGTTCACGATGTCGATCCTCGTCGCGGCCTTGACGATCCCGGTGCTGTTGACCGCGTTCGTCGTACCGTTCGCGCTGCCTGAGCCACGCAGGTCGGTGACCGCCGACAGTTAGGGGTGTTTCGCGCTACCGGCGGCGACTCCTGCGGTCAGTGTTGCGAGCCCGGACTCGAAGCCGCTGTCGAAGTCGTAGGCGAGCCCCTCCGCGCCTAGGTCGTTGACGATCCGAGTCAGGGTCGGGGCCTTGTGGGCGGGCAGCGCGCGGACCCGGGTGAGCAGGTCGGGGGCGAGCTCGAACGTCTCCGCGCGCACCGACGCCTCGCCGAGGCTGAAGCCGTGGATGAAGTCGATCAGGGTGTTCGCGGCCTCGAAGATCTCGCGCGGTGCGAGGCCGGCCCGGTCGAGGGCCCGGTAGAACGGCTCCATAGTGACCACGACGACGTCCGACACCGCGGAAGTGTCCGACAGCACCTGGAGCGCGAGGTTCGGGTGCTGGCGGAGACCGTCGCGGTAGGCGCGGGCCGCCTGCTTGAGCTGCTCGTCCCACGGAACCGCGTCGCCCGGATCGGGGAGTTCCAGGCCGGCGAACACGAGCTCCGCGAGACCGGCGAGGACAGCGGCCTTGTTCGGCAGGTGGTGGTACAGCGACATCGGGTTGACCTTCAGTGTGGCGGCCAGCCTCCGCATGGTCAGCGCGTCGATGCCCTCGTCGTCGACGATTCCGAGCGCGGCGGTCAGGATCACGTCCCGGCTCAGCCGCTCCTCACCGGCGCGGGGTCGCCCGGAGCGCTTGCCGACATTAACCATACGACGTATGGTACATAATCGTACAACGTATGGATAAGGAGGGCGCATGCAGCCGTTGACAGGAAAGGTGGCGCTGGTCGCCGGTGCGACCCGGGCAGCCGGACGGGGAATCGCGGTCGAGCTCGGCGCGGCCGGCGCGACCGTGTACGTGACCGGACGGAGCACGCGGGAACGGCGGTCCGAGATGAACCGGCCGGAGACGATCGAGGAGACCGCGGAACTGGTCGACAAGGCAGGCGGCCACGGCATCGCCGTACCGGTGGATCATCTGGATCCGGTACAGGTCCGTGGACTGGTCGAGCGGATCGAACGCGAGCAGGGCGCGCTGCACATCCTGGTGAACGACATCTGGGGTCAGCACGGCGAGCCCGAGTGGGACAAGACCGTGTGGGAGAGCGACCTCGAGAGCGGTCTTCGGCTGCTGCAGCTGGGCGTGAACACGCATGTGATCACCAGCCACTACGCGCTGCCGTTGCTGATCAAGTCACCCGGTGGGCTCGTGATCGAGATGACGGACGGCACGAGCGAGTACAACGCCGACAACTACCGCGTCTCGTTCTTCTACGACGTCGCGAAGGGCGCGGTCGGGCGGATCGCGTTCGCGTTGGCTCACGACCTGGACAAGTACGACGCGACCGCCGTACTGCTCACGCCCGGCTGGCTACGGTCCGAGGCGATGCTCGAAGGGTTCGGCGTCCGCGAGGAGAACTGGCGCGACGCCACCGAACGGATACCGCACTTCGCGATCTCCGAAAGCCCGTCGTACGTCGGCCGCGCGGTAGCAGCCCTCGCCGCCGACCCCGACGTACGGCGCTGGAACGGCAAATCCACCTCGAGCGGCGAACTCGCCCAGATCTACGACTTCACCGACCTCGACGGCTCCCGCCCCGACGCCTGGCGCTACATCGTCGAGGTAGAACAACCCGGCAAACCCGCCAACACAACGGGCTACCGCTAGAGCTGGTACGGCGCACACACCCGGCCCCCACCCGCCGGAACCACCGCGGGCGAGGCGTCGGCTGACAGGGGTGCGTGTGGGTGTGCTGCGGCTATGGGGACGCCTGTTGCGGCCGCCAGGGCAAGGAGATCGCGGCGTGAGGTGATGGCTACGGCCGGGTCGCGCTCGTACACGTACGTCAGCTCCGGCCACCGCGCCTGCGCCGGATGCACCAGCACATCACCACCGAGGATCGCCCGCTCCGTCACCACCGACTGATGCCCAGGCGTGTGCCCCGGCGTACGCAGCAACCGCATCCCGCGCAGCGCAACGTCCCCGTCGACCACCCGCAGTTGGCCGGCTTCCTCGATCGGCCGGATCCGCTTCGAGTACGTCGAACCATTCCGCACATGCTCGAGCTCATCCCGCTGCACGACGTACTCCGCCCGCGGAAACCCCGGCCGCACCCCGTCCGACACCCACCCCACATGATCCAGATGCACATGCGTCAACACGACCGCATCGACATCCGCCGCCTCCACCCCCACCTGCCCCAACAACTGCGGCAACCGCCCCGAAACCCCCAACCACTCAGCCGCCTCCCCACCAGCAGGCCCGACCCCCGCATCCACCAACACCACACCCGACCCAGAAACCACCAAATAGCTATGAAAATGCAGCAACCACCCATCCCCCCGAACATTCCCCGGCATCACCCGCGCCGTCCACGCCGCCTGCTCCAACCCCCAGTCAGGCAGCGCGTCAGAAACCCCCTCCGGAAACACAGCCACCGCATCACACAACACCGTCACGTCCACGGCCAGCCCCCTTCCCACCCAGCCGGAAACCCCATCTCCGACAACTTCCGTCCACACGCCGGAATCTCCTGCTCCACCAGCTCACGAACCTCCGAGACCCATTCGCCACGGCCGATCTGCTGCAGCAAGAACGCCAGCACACACAAAGTCGAGTAGATGCGGTTGTGTGTCGTCTGCAGGCTGCTCAGGTTGCGAAGGTCCGGGATGTCGGCGAGGGGGCGCGGCGCGACCTGGTAGACGAGGTGCCGGTTCCACAGCCGGGAGTGGTGGGCGCAGACGTTGCGGACGTAGTTGAGTACGCGTAGCCAGTTGCCCAAGGCGTGTCCGTTGCCCACTCCACGGTCGTCGAAGATCCCCAGATCACTGGCGATAGCAGTGCGGTCGGCCGCCTTCAGACCTCGGTACAGGTGAGACGTGGCACCGAAGTCCAGGATCTCCGTGATGACCCAGACCGGCAGTCGGCCGTCGTACTTCGTCTGGAAATGCACGACGAAGTCCTCGGAGGAGCGGGCTTGGGCAGCGACGACTCTACGCAGCCAACCGTCGTAATGGCTGGGCTGTCCTCCGGCGGACCGGGTGAACTGGCCGTCAAGGTTCGCCGGGTCCAGGTGCGCGTAGGCGCCGCGTTTGCCCAAAGTGAAGCCGATCATCACGCGCAGGGCGATCTCCACGCGCTCGATCGCGTCCAGGACATGCAGCTTGAGCCGGCGGTCGGCGTCGTACAGCCGAACCACCGTGCTGAAGTTCGTACCCGCGACGAACTGGTCGTCGCGCTGTCTGCGGCCGAGCTGGCGACGGTACGGGTACCAGTAGCCGCTCAATCGGTAGTAGCCGACCACGCTCAGCAGTTCGGCTGCGGCGGCGGGGTCGTCGATGACCATGCCTCGGCTCTTCAGGAGCTGGACTTGGTCGTCGAAGGACAGGTGTGGCTTCGTGTAGGGCAGCACGTGAAATCCCCCGGAAAAGACGACCAGCCCGTGCCCGAGTGGGCAGAGGGGCTGGCCTTGCTACTCACAGTCTATCCGGATGCGCGGGTAGCGACCAAGTCGAATTCTGGGGCTGTGGATATCAGGAGAGGAGCATCCAGGTGGCGAGGGTGGTCATGAGGAGGGCTATGGAGGTGTCGAGGAATCGCCAGGCTCGGGGGCGGGCGAAGAAGGCGGAGAGTCTGCGGGAGAAGAAGCCCAGGGAGAAGAACCAGGTGAAGCTGGCGGTCACGGCTCCCAGGCCGTAGAGCCAGCGGCCGTCGGTGCCTCGTTGGTTTGCCAGCGCGCCGAGGAGTACGACGGTGTCGAGGTACACGTGCGGGTTGAGGTAGGTGAAGCCGAGGCAGGCGAGTACGACGCTGCGCAGGGCGGCCGGGGCATGGTCGGCGGGGGTGATCGAGCCGGGGTTGAAGGCGCGTTTCGCGGCCAGGAACGCGTACGTGTAGAGGAAGGCGGCGCCGCCGAACTTGGCGATGTCGAGGGCCAGCTGGCTGCGGGTGAGGAGTGCGCCGAGGCCGAGGATGCCGCTGGAGATCAGGAGTGCATCGGAGAGCGCGCACGTCAGGACCACCGGGAGGACGTGCTCGCGGCGGAGTCCCTGGCGGAGGACGAACACGTTCTGGGCGCCGATCGCCACGATCAGCGACAGTGCCGTGGCGAAACCGGCGAGGAGGGGCATGTCTTCGACGGTAGGCATCCGACCGGCTTCAAACCAGCTAAAGATTCTGATGCACCATTAGGATTGCTTCATCATGCAATTCGACTCCGTGCAGCTCGAGACCTTCGTCGCCGTACTCGACGAAGGCAGTTTCGACGCTGCCGCCAGGCGGTTGCGCGTGACGCCGTCCGCGGTCAGTCAACGAATCAAGGCGTTGGAGAGTCGCCTCGGTCAGGTCGTCGTGATGCGCGGCAAGCCGGCGCGAGCGACCGCGGCTGGTGCGGCGCTGCTCCGGCTCGCCCGCCAGGTCTCGCTGCTCGAACTGGAGGCGATCGCCGCCGTCCGCGGCACGATCGACGCGCAGCGGATCCCGATCGCGGTGAACGCGGACTCGCTCAACAACTGGTTCCTGCCCGCCATGCTCGACCTGTCCCGGACCCACAACGCCCGGTTTCTGGTGCACCAGGAGGACGAGGAGCACTCGGCCGAGTACCTCCGCAACGGCACGGTCCTGGCCGCCGTCACCGCGGATCCGCGACCGGTTCAGGGTTGCCGCGTCGTACGGCTCGGAAAGATGCGGTACCTCCCGCTGGCAACCCCGGAGTACGCCGAACGCTGGCTGACCGGCAAGCCGCTGCCGGAGGCGCTCGCCGAGGCACCGATGGTGGTGTTCAACGAGAAGGACGTCCTGCAGCATCGCCTGGTCCGCAAGGTGACCCGGCGGAAGCTGGATCCGCCGTCGCACGCGATCCCGGCGTCCGCGCCGTTCCACGAAGCGGTCCGGATCGGGCTCGGCTGGGGGATGATCGAGGACCAGGTCGCCGGACCCGAGCTGGCCGCCGGCCGCCTGGTAGAAGTTGCTCCAGGCAAGTACATCGACGTACCGCTGTACTGGCAGCACTGGAAGCTCGAGTCCGGCATCCTCGACGCGCTCACCGCCGCGGTTCTGCGTGCTGCTGAGGCAGGCCTTCGTACGACGTGAGTTCGCTGTTGTTGCGTTCGCCGTACGTGCCGACGATCTTGGCGGGGACGGTCAGCATCAGTCCCCAAGGCTTAGCACCGGGTCAGTCGCTGCGCACAGCTCCTGTGCTGGATGTGTGGGTCGGTGTGGCTGCCAGGTCTGGGTGTGCGAGCTGGGGATTGCCACCCACCTGAAGCGACCAGCCAACGTCCCCAGTCGCTCCCGTCATCCCGGCTGGAACTCGCCTGGGCTCGGGCGAGTGTGTGCTGCGGGTCTTGTGCAGGTCGACAGTACGTATACGTCCACTGGCCCGCGATCCGGCCCGCCGCCCGGTGCGCGGTGCCGGGTAGTAGACGTATACGTACTGTCGAGCTGCAGATTGCGTCGAACCGCGTCTCTACGGGTCCGTGGTCGGCCGGTTGCCGGGGGACACATCGTCTCTGGGTGCTGTGCACAGGAAATACCAGGTCCCGGCCCACCAGAACCTGTCTCACGGCCCGCAACTCACCCACACATCCGACACCAGAGTCGGTTAGTCCCAGCGCATGGCCATCGGGTTGTTGGGTGGGATCAGGCCGTCGGACATCAGTACGGCGCTCAGCGGCCGGACGAGATCGTGCAACTCGGCGGTCAGCTCGTCGCCCAACGCACGCCAGCCCTGGTCCGCTAATGAGTCTGTGGTGTCCTCCACCTGCTGCCGTAGCGCCCGGCCGCTCTCGGTGAGCTGCCCGTCGGATGACAGCAGTCCCCGACTTCGCAGGTCGTCCTCGGCGGCCGCCCATTCCTCATCGCTCCATCGCCGGTTGAGCTGGAAGACCTCCTTCGACGGTCCGCCCGCCGCGGACAGCGTCACCAGCGCCTGGCACGGGCTGAGCCCGGCGCCGACGAGTGCCGCGACATGCCCGTCACCCCGTGATTCCCGCAGGATCGTGGTCGCCTGCCAGAGCACCAGGTGCGGCTCGTCCGGCCACTCGAGCGCTGCGTTCGCCGCCGCAATCGGCCGCCCCGCGACCGGCACCAGCTCCGCCGCACGTCGCCCCACCTCAGCAGCCCGCGCAAACCGAGCCGCCTGCCCGGAGCCAGCCGTCTGCGCGGCATTGGCGTCCGGGAACAGTCGGCGTACGGCGTTGTCCACGGCTTTCAGGCGTGCGTCGAGGAGTTGGGCTGGGGTGGCGTAGGTCCAGGCGTCGGGGAGGGAACGCGCGACCATCGCCGGGTGGAAGTTGTAGAACACGGCGGCCACGAGCTCCGGGCCGACCGGGCCGAGGGGTGCGGCGCGGCAGCCGAAGTAGCTCATCCACCCGCCCTTCAGCCCGAGCGCGTCGGTCGCCTTCCGGGTCTCGGGCGCGAAGTACGTGATCGCGTGGTACGGCTCCAACGCCTTCCACATCCGGCGGGCGCGATTCATGGCAGTGGGCGGTACATCACGTGCAGGCCGACGTACCCGAGTTTGGGGTGGTCGAAGGCTTCCGGGACGGTGCCGGCGATGCGGAAGCCGAGGGACTGCCAGAGGCGTACGGCGGGTTCGTTGGTCTCGACGACCGCGTTGAACTGGATCGAGCGGAACCCGGAGCGGCCGGCCCACGCGATCATGTCCTCGCAGAGCAGCCGGCCGACGCCCTTGCCGCGGGCTCTCCCGTCGACCATGAAGCTCGCGCTGGCGACGTGTGCGCCGGGACCGGGACGGTTCGGGTACATGTTCGCGCTGCCGAGAACGGTGCCGTCGGCATCGACCGCGACAGTGGTCCGGGCGAGCGGCGAACTGGACGGCGACATCCAGAGCCCGCGGGCCTGCTCCTCGGTCAGCTCCGGGTCGTACGTGTACGTCTCGCGGGCGCTGACGATCTCGTGGAAGAACGGCCAGATGGCCGGCCAGTCGTCCGCGGTCGCGTTCCTGATCTGCACGAGAGAAGCATCACCCGAGGTGCGCCGGATGCCAAGAGGATTGCCGATAGGCTGTCTGAGGATGAGAAACTCCGTGATCCAAGGGCTGCCGCGCTGGACGTTGGCCGTGCCGCCGCTCGCCTTCGTCGTCCTGCTCGGGACCTGGCACCGCGACCTGGGCGCGGTCCTACTGATCCTGGTCTGTCTCGGTCTCGGTGCCGCTGTGATCGCCGCGGTGCACCACGCGGAGGTGGTCGCGCACCGCGTCGGTGAACCGTTCGGCACGCTGATCCTGGCGCTCGCGGTGACGATCATCGAGGTCGCGCTGATCGTCACGCTGATGGCGTCGGGTGGCGACAAGGCAGCGTCGCTGGCCCGCGACACCGTGTTCGCCGCGGTGATGATCACCTGCAACGGGATCCTCGGGCTGGCGCTCGTCGTCGGCTCGCTGCGGCACCGCGTGCAGGAGTTCCGGGTGCAGGCGTCGTACTCCGCGCTCTCGGTGACGACTGCGCTGGTCACGCTGAGCTTGGTGCTGCCAACGTTCACCACGAGCGCCGAGGGGCCGCGGTTCAGTTCGGCGCAGCTGGCGTTCGCGGGTGTGACGTCGCTGGTGCTGTACGGCGTGTTCGTGTTCATCCAGACGATCCGGCATCGGGACTATTTCCTCCCGGTCGCGCCGGACGGGGACGTCGACGAGGACGAGGACCACCACGCGGCCGCGCCGAGTGGGAAGACCGCGCTGCTGAGTCTCGGGCTGCTGTTCGTCTGCCTGATCTCGGTGGTCGGGCTCGCCAAGACCGTGTCGCCGAAGCTCGAGTCCGCGGTGGAGTCGGCCGGCGCGCCGCTCTCCGTCGTCGGTGTTGTGATCGCGCTGCTCGTGCTGCTGCCGGAGACGGTTGCCGCAGTACGCGCGGCACTGCGGAACCGTCTCCAGACCAGCGTCAACCTGGCGCTCGGCTCAGCGTTGGCCAGCATCGGCCTGACCATCCCCGCGATCGCGGTCGCCTCGATCTGGCTGAGCGGTCCGCTCGTCCTCGGGCTGGGCGGCAAGGAGATGGTGCTGTTCGGGCTGACGGTCGTGACCGGCATGTTCACCCTCTCGACCGGCCGGGCGACGTTGCTGCAGGGCGCCATTCACCTCGCGGTGTTCAGTGCGTTCCTGTTCCTCGCGGTAAGCCCCTGAGGTAGTCGATCACCGCCTGCTGGTGGTTGTGCTCGGCCCAGCCCAGCGCGTCCCCGCTGTAGTTGGGGTCGCGCACCCCCGGGTCGGCACCCAGTTCGATCAGTTTCTGCACCGTCTCCAGGTGACCGTTGAGTGCGGCGCGGTGGATCGGCGCCGCACCGCCCGACACCCGGCTCAGGTCGTACCCGAGCCGCTGCAACGGTTCCATCGCCACCGTCCGCCCGATCTCGGCGGCGCGAACGGGCAGGTGCGGCTCACGCGCGACTGCACGTGCGGCCAGGTCGGCGTCCACGTCCGGTGTCTCACCACGCATCGCCGCGGCGTACACCTCATGGATCTCGTCCAGCGGGGCGGCACCTCGAGCGCGGAGCAGTTCTGCGATCTCGGTGTGCCCTTGTACGGCGGCCAGTTCGTACGGGCGATGGCCACCGAACACCGGGTGCCTGGTTCCGACACCCTCCGGATCGGTGCCTTGGGCAAGTACCAGTTCGGCCCGGCGCAGCAGGCCGGCCGAGGACGCGAAGACCAGTTCGTCCTCGAGTAGTTGCTGCGGGGTGGGGTGTGCGGTCGTCATCCGTTGGTGCCACGGGCCGCCGTCGCCGCGGCCCAATCCGTACTCCAGCAGGAGTTCCAGGTGCACATCGTCGTACGGCGGGGGACAGCCGGGACCGCAGTTGTACATCGTCTGGCTGTCGTTCGGGTCGGCGCCCGCGGCGAGGAGGAGTCGTGCGAGTTCGACGCGTTGTGCGTGCGGAGGCTGGTCGCCCTCGCCGCGGCCGAAGACGCCGGTGAGTGCGGTGAACGGTGACGGCATCCCCTGCCAGAGGTAGCCGGCGTTCGGATCGGCGCCGTTCTCGAGGAGCAGGCGTGCGATCTCGACCTGGTTCGGTGCATCGAGGCGGTTGTACGTGAGGTAGAGGAGGGGTTCCCAGCGGTACGGTCCGCCTTCGGTGCTCGCCTGAGTGAAGTCGATCCCGTGGAGGTTGCCGGAGACAACCTGTGTATAGATGTTGCTCTGGGCAATCTCCGGGTAACGGTTCAGGAGGTTCCGCGCGGACTGTTGCCGGGCCGGATCGTCCTGTCCGTAGTGCAAGGTCGCGAGGCGGAGGAACTCGTCGGCGCGCTGCTCAGGAGTGTCGAGCGGGCCGCCGACGGATTGCTTGTGGGGCGAGCGGCTGTAGCGGTCGACCAGCTCGAGGTGCCGGACGATCCGCGGCCAGCTCGGGAACCCGTAGCTGCGCGCGATCACCAGCTGCGCGTCCGCCAATGTCTGCACGGGATGGAACTCTGCGGCCAGCGCGAGCGCTGCGCTCTCACCGGCGCGGACCCCTTTGAGCAGGGTCTTGGCCTGACCGCGCAGGTGATCGAGGTGCGGGTCGTTCGGAAGATTTCGGGTCGGCATCGCCGACCTCCTCTCTACGAGCCTGCTGTCCGCATCGTCAGGCGAGAAAGGAGGTGAACTGGTGCCACACCACAACAATCATCCAGGTGGGCTGAGCCCTTCCCGCGGACCGGTGGCACCCTGAGCGCCTACCGGCAGGTTAGCTCAGCGCGGCTTTTCCATCCACCATTCGATGAACTCGTACGCGCGGTCCTTGTCCAGCCGGATCACCCAGAGGTTGCTGAACTCGCCCGGCGGATTCGTCAGGTACGTCGTCCAGCCGCGGACGAAGGCGACGCCGTCACCGAACCCGAGCACCTCGTACTCGAATGTCGTCTCGCCGGGCGCGTCGGCGATGTCGAGCCAGGCCGCGACGATCGCCTCCCGGCCGGTCACCGGAGCCTCGTCCGGCCGCCGGTACCAGGCGGCGTCCTCGGTCCAGAGCGCGGCGATGTCCTTGGGATCGTTGCTCTCCCACGCCTTCCGGTACCTGTCGACCCAGCGGTCGAGGTCCTTCTCCTTCACGAGATCCGCCGATGGTTGAGGACGACCGCGGCCGGAGTCGCGAGTACGTCGGGACGCTCGCGCGGATCCGCGTCGTACGTGACCAGGTTGCCGGCACCGCTCAGCCCGAGGAAGTCCTGCGCACCGGTCGAGGCCGCGGTGATCGCCTGCTCCACGGTCAGCCCGTGCTTGACGAGCTGGTCGATCTCGGCGGCGACGGTGCCGACCACATCCGATCCGGTCAGCACGCGCACGCCGTACCGCTCGGCCAGCGGGAGAATCGAGGCGAGGTACGCCGATCGCGCTTCGCGCTGGACCTTGCGCTCCGGGGTCTCGTCGGGGCTCGGCGTGATGGAGGCGCAGAGCGTCGGCGTCCACGCGCCGCCCCGCGCGCCGAGCGCCTGCAGGTCCTGCTCGGTGAGCGCCGTACCGTGCTCGACCGAGTCGATGCCGACCCGGATCAGCTCGCTGACGTGGTCGGTGTTGACGTGCGCCGCGACGCGGACGTTGCGCGAATGGGCCAGTTCGACCATCGCCTCGACCACCTCGATGTCGTACGACGGGCTGACCCTGCTGCCGCGGATCGGGCCGTCCGGACCGACCTCGGGGAAGTCGCCGACGAGTTTGAGCCAGGTCGCGCCGTCGGCGATCTCGGCCTCGACCGCGGTGAGCAGATCCTCGGGGGCGACCGGCTCGTACGCGTCCGGGAAGTACCGGCCGTTCGGGGCGAGGAAGCGGCCGGCCGCGAGGACCAGCGGGCGGTCGGGGTCCGCGGTCCGGGCGAGTTCGAGGGTGACCTCGCGGTTGCCGCCGACATCTCGCACCGCGCTCACGCCGGCGTCCGCCAGTTCGCCGAGTCGCTCGGCGGCGAAGGCGGTGTCGCGCAGGACCGGGCCGTTCGGGCCGCCCGCCAGGGTCAGGTGACAGTGCGAGTCGACCAGGCCCGGTACGGCGTACCGCCCGGGCAACTGCTCGCCGGACGGGTCCTGGCCGAACGTCAGACGGGCGGTGTCGCCGGAGGGAAGGACGGTTCCTTCGAAGACCCAAGTCATGAAGCTCATCCTGCCTCAGCAGAGACGCGGATCACATGACGCTCGACTTGAACATGTTCAAAAGAGCGGCGTACGGTCAGGGCCAAGAGAATTGAACGTGTTCAAGAAGTGGGGACAAACGATGGACATGACAGTCACGACGTACCTGGTCTACCTGCTGATCGCCGTGCCGCTGACGATCTGGGTGGCGCGGACGCTGAGCCGGAACGGGCGGATCTTCCTGGTCGACGTGTTCCACGGGAACGCCGAGTTCGCCGACGCGGTGAACCGGCTGCTGGTGGTCGGGTTCTACCTGATCAACCTCGGGTTCGTGACGCTGTTCCTGCGCAGCGGGAGCGCGGTGGTGGACGCGAGCGGGGTGTTCGAGCAGCTGAGCGTGAAGCTCGGGGATCGTGATGCTGGTGCTCGGGGTGGTGCACCTGACGAACGTGTGGATCTTCAACAAGATCCGTACCCGCAGCCGGCTCGACAGCATGACCCGCCCGCCGGTGCCGCCGAACGACACCATTCAGCCGGTGACGGAGCAGTACGGGTACTGAAGATGGTGCGTGAGTTGACGGTTCTGTACGACGCCCATTGCGGGATGTGCCGCCGCTTCAAGGACTGGCTGGCGGCGCAGCACCCGGCGCCGGACGGGTACGGCGGCGTGGTGCGTCTGCGGTTCGTCGCGGCGGGGTCGACGGATGCGCGGACGCGCTACCCCGCGCTGGACCATGACGCGACGCTGCGGGACATCACCGTGGTCGCCGACGACGGGTCCGTGTACGTCGGCGATCGCGCCTGGATCGTGTGTCTGTGGGCCACGGGGGAGCACCGGCACACCGCCGTACGACTGGCGAGCCCGGCGCTGCGGCCGGTGGCGCGGGCGATCGTCCAGGCCGCGGCGGGGCTGCGGCGGTTGAGTGGAGGTGATTACGCTGACGGGTGTGACGGACAGTGCGACCGCGAAGGGTGAGCAGACGCGTGAGCTGATCCTGTCGACCGCGTTGCGGTTGTTCCGGGAGCAGGGGTACGGGAAGACCACGATGCGCGCGATCGCCAACGAGGCGGGCGTGTCGGTGGGGAACGCGTACTACTACTACGGTTCCAAGGACCACCTCATGCAGGCGTACTACGACCTGCTGCAGGACCAGCACCGCGAGGCGGTCGAGCCGATTCTCGCGACCGAGAAGGCGTTCGTGCCGCGGTTGGCCGGCGTACTGCGGACGTGGCTGGACGTGGCTGCGCCGTACCACGAGTTCGCCGGCACGTTCTTCAAGACGGCGGCCGATCCGCGCAGCCCGTTGTCGCCGTTCAGCGAAGAATCCCGCCCGGCGAGGGACGCGAGTGTGGAGATCTTCCGGCAGGTCATCGACGGCTCCGACCTGAAGCTGTCCGCCGACCTCAAGTCCGAGCTCCCCGAGCTCCTCTGGCTGCTGCAGATGGGCGTGGTCCTCTTCTGGGTCCACGACCGGTCCGAGGACGTCCGCCGTACCCGCGCTCTGATCGACCGAGCCGTCCCGCTTGTGGACCGCCTACTCCGCCTGACCCGCATCCCCGGCGTCCGAGGCGTCACCACCGACATCGTCGCCCTGATCAACTCGATCAAGCCGTAGATCTACTCGCCGGTGGCGCCGTCCAGGCGTTCGCGGAGGAGGTCGGCGTGGCCGTTGTGGCGGGCGTACTCCTCGATCATGTGGATGTAGAGGTAGCGGAGCGAGTACGGCGGTTCGTGGCCGGGGCGGAGGAACGTGTCGTCCAAGGCGTAGGCCGAGGCCAAGGAGTCCGAGGTCTTGACGATCTCGCGGAATTCCTCGAGATCTCGCTCGGCCGCGGCGGGATCGGCGAGATCGAAGTCGCCGTCGGGATGCTCGGCGCTCCAGTGCTTCGGCGGCGAGTCGTGACCCGCCAGCGCGCGATGGAACCAGTACTTCTCGACCTCGCTCAGGTGCCGGACGAGTCCGATCAACGACATGCTGGACGGGTCCACGGTGCGCTGGACGAGCTGTTCACCGGTGAGCCCGGAGACCTTCCAGAGGAGCGTCCCGCGATGGTAATCGAGGAACCCCTGCAGCAGCACCCGCTCGTCGGCGGCGGTCGGCGGATCGACCCGAAACTGTTCCGTCACGAGCAGAACCTAACCCGTGTGACGAGCGTCCCGTAAGAAACGGCCCCGTTGTGCCGTAAACTAAGAGAGACGGCCCGCCCAGTTCTGCCTCGGGCCGGTGAGCGCAATTACTGTGCGCCAGCAGTCGACCACCACGCGCCGCGGCCCACCGGCCGCGCCGGGCAGGACGACCCCCGATCTTTTGGAGTACCACTATGGCGGCTCGCCGCCTCACGTCTACAACCACGTCCAACCAGTCCACCTCCCAGACCCGCAAGCCTGCCGGCGACAAGCCGGTCAGGGACGCGCGGGCCGGGCAGGGACGGCCGCGTCGCCGTCGCCGGTCGAGCGCCGGCGGCAGCCAGCAGCCCGCCGGCACCGACCAGCAGTTCGAAGTTGCCATCAGCAACGATGACGAGGTGACCGAACCGGTTGCCCCCGACAACCGCAGCTTCGCCGAACTCGGCGTACCCGCTCGGCTCGTCGCCAACTTGGCCGCGGCCGGGGTGGAGAAGCCGTTCCCGATCCAGGCGGCCACTCTGCCGGATTCGCTGGCCGGCAAGGATGTCCTCGGTCGCGGACGCACCGGCTCGGGCAAGACGTACGCCTTCGTCCTGCCGGTCCTCGCGCGGCTCGCGACCAGCGGCACGAAGCGCCGTCCGAACCACCCGCGCGCGCTGATCCTCGCTCCGACCCGTGAACTCGCGACCCAGATCCAGGCCTCGATCACGCCGCTCGCCGACGCGCTCGGCCTGAACTCCATGACGATCTTCGGCGGTGTCGGTCACGGCCCGCAGATCACCGGCCTGCGCAAGGGCGCCGACATCGTCGTCGCCTGCCCAGGGCGGCTCGAGGACCACGTCAAGACCGGTCACGCGAAGCTCGGCGCCGTCGAGATCACCGTGCTCGACGAGGCCGACCACATGGCCGACCTCGGGTTCCTCCCCGCCGTACGCCGGATTCTCGAGGCAACGCCTGCCACGGCGCAGCGGCTGCTGTTCTCCGCCACGCTGGACGCCGGCGTCGACGTCCTCGTACGGCGCTTCATGACCGACCCGGTCACGCACAGCGTCGACTCCGCGCGCTCGCCGGTCTCCCAGATGACGCACCACGTCCTGCACGTCCAGCCCGACACCCGGCTCCCGGTTCTCGTCGACCTGACCGCCGCACCGGGCCGCTCGCTGGTGTTCACCCGGACGAAGTACGGCGCCAAGTCGCTCACGAAGAAGCTGATCGCCCAAGGCGTCCCGGCCGTCGAGCTGCACGGCAACCTGTCCCAGGGCGCCCGTACGCGCAACCTCGAGGCCTTCTCCGACGGTACTGCGAAGACGCTGGTCGCCACCGACATCGCGGCCCGTGGCATCCACGTCGACAACGTGACGCTGGTGATCCACGCCGACCCGCCGATCGAGCACAAGGCGTACCTGCACCGCTCGGGCCGCACCGCCCGCGCCGGCGCCGAGGGCACCGTCGTCACGCTGATGACCGACGAGCAGGTCCGGGACGTTCGCGACCTGACCCGCAAGGCCGGTATCGCGCCGAAGGTCACCAAGCTCGGCGCCGACCACCCGCTGCTCGCCGAGCTGGCCCCGGGCGAACGAACCTTCGTCGAGCCGACGGCCAGGCCGGTCCAGCAGGAACGCGTCGTGGGCTCGGGCGGCAGCGGATCGGGCCGAGGCTCCCGCCGCCGGCGCGCTTCGGGCCCCGCCCAGCAGGCGACTGGCAAGCAGTCAGGCCAGAAGGCTTCCGGCCAGGCGACTCGTGCGGCAGGTGGCTCGCGGAATTCCGGTCGCTCCAAGGCTCGCGCCGGCTCGGGCGGCCCGAAGAGCTACAGCACGAGCACTCCGGGTTCGGCGGCTCGTCCCGCGGGAGCCGCTGCGTTCTCCGCAGGCTCGCGCGCCGGCGGCTCGCGCCGAGGTCGCTGACCCACTGAACGGCGCTTCTGTCGGGTTACGGTTCCACTGCTGGTGCCGTGACCCGACAGAGAGGTACTGATGCGGATCCGTACGGTCCTGAACGACCTCGCGCCGGACGCGCTCGGCATGACCGACTCGCACGACCACCTGTTCTTCCGCTCGGCTGCACTCCCCGGCCAGGAGCTGCACGACGAGGCGGCAGCCGTTGCCGAGGTACGGGCGTTTGCGGACGCGGGCGGCCAGGCGATCGTGTTCCGGAGCAATCCAGCGCGCGCCTTCGCGGCGGATTGGCGAGCGTAGCGGTACGTTCCCCGCATGAGCGTGATCGCGCAGATCTTCGTCGGTATTGCGGGTGTGTTCCATGTGGTCGTGTTCGCCATGGAAAGCGTGCTGTTCCGGAAGCCGAGCACGTACAAGCGGTTCCTGGTGAAGGACACCGAGGTCGAGACCGCTCGGCCGTGGGCGTTCAATCAGGGCTTCTACAACCTGTTCCTGGCGATCGGTGCGCTTGGCGGGCTGATCTGGGGTGGCGACAAGGGCCACGCCATCGCGCTCTTCGCCTGCGCGTGCATGGCCGGCGCGGGCATCGTGCTCGTCGCCTCCGATCGCCGGATGGTTCGTGCTGCCGCCACCCAAGCTGTGCCGCCGCTTCTCGCGCTCGTTCTCGCCGCGGTTCTCTAGTTGACTTAAAGCGCAGTTGAGCAACGATGGTCGTCGGCATGACCGTCGTTGCCGAGCCCCCTGTTGAGACGGGCGGCGTCCTTTCACCGAAGTACCGTGCACTGACCGTCGGGATGGTCGCGCTGATCACCCTGGTCGCGTTCGAGTCCCTGGCGGTCGCGACCGCGATGCCGACTGTTGCGCAGGCGCTCGACGGCCTTCCGCTGTACGCGCTCGCGTTCGGCGGCCCGCTCGCCTCCGGCGTGGTCGCGATGGTTGTCTCCGGCACCTGGAGCGACCTGAAAGGACCGACCCGTCCGCTCTGGCACGGTACGGCGTGGTTCCTGGCCGGCCTGTTGATCGCCGGTCTGGCGCCGTCGATGGAGATCCTCGTCGCGGGCCGGATCATCCAAGGTTTCGGCTCCGGCCTGCTCACGGTCGCGCTGTACGTCGTCGTGGGTCAGCTGTACCCGGCCCGCCTCCGCCCGCGGATCTTCGCCGCGTTCGCGACCGGCTGGGTCGTACCGTCCCTCGTCGGACCCGCGATCGCCGGCCTCGTCGTCGAGCACACGAGCTGGCGGATCGTCTTCCTCGCCGTACCGGTGATCGCGATTCCGGCCGCACTCGTGATGCGTCCCGGTCTGGCCCGTGGCAGCGCGTACGACGTACGTCCGGGGAAGTTGTGGGACAAGCGGGCACTGTGGGCAGTCGCGGCTGCTGTGGGTGTTGGGCTGCTGCATTACGGCGGACAGCAGCGTGGTGTCCTACAGATCGGGCTGCTCGTGGTCGGTCTGGCTGGGGTGATCGCGTTCGGGCCGCGGCTGCTGCCATCCGGGACGTTCGCGTTCGGGCGCGGGCTGCCGTCGGTGGTCGCACTGCGCGGGCTGGTGGCGGCGTCCGGGTTCGGCGCGGAGGTGTTCCTGCCGTTGATGCTGACCCGGGAACGCGGCCTGTCGCCGGCGCTCGCCGGTCTTGTGCTGACGGTCAGCGCACTGAGCTGGTCCGCCGCGTCCTGGTATCGCGGCCGGCCGAACCAGCCGTTCTCACACGCCGTCTTCCTGCAGGCCGGCATGCTCGCGATCCTGGTCGGCATCGTCACGGCGGCGCTGACCCTCAACCCGGACGTCCCGGTGCTGGTCGGCATCCTCGGCTGGAGCTTGACCGGTCTGGGTATGGGGACCGTGTTCCCGACGCTGTCGGTGCTGGTCCTGGAGTACTCCGAACGCGACGAGCAGGGCGCCAACAGCTCTGCCCTGCAGCTCAGCGACTCGTTGTCGACAGCAACAATCCTCGCGATCGGGGGATCGTTGTTCGCGGCAATGGAACCGCACTCCGCGGTGCTGGCGTACCTCGTCGCCTTCGGCCTCCCCGCGTTGCTCGCACTCCTCGGAGTACCCGCGGGCCGACGTACCGCTACTCCTTAGACCCTGTCACCGCGATGCTCGCGCCGAGGCCGATGATCATCAGGCCGCCCGTCCCGCCAACCAGCTCGAGCCGGCGCGGCGAACGAGCGAACCACTCGCGCGCCGTTCCGGCCACGAACGCCCACACGCTGTCCGAGCCGAGCGCGATCACGATGAAGATCAGCCCGAGCACCAAGATCTGCGCCCACGCCGGCGCCCCAGCCCCCTTGTCGACGAACTGCGGCAGCACAGCCGCAAAGAACACCGCCGTCTTCGCATTCGTCACCCCGACCAGGAACCCCTGCCGGATCGTCCGCCGCGCAGTGCTCGGCCTCGCCGTACCCTGCATCGCCTCGACCAGCGACTTCCGCGAACGGAACGCCTGTACGCCGAGATAGATCAGGTACGCCGCCCCGACGAGCTTCACCACGGTGAGCGCGATCGCACTCGCAGCGATCAACGTCCCGAGCCCGACCGAGATCCCGCCGAGCAGGACCGCCGCGCCCAGCGTGTTCCCCACCATCGTCAACACGGCCTCCCGCCGCCCCACCGCAAGCGCCCGCCCCACAATGAACAACACGCTAGGCCCCGGGACAACGATGATGATGAACGCAGTAATCGCAAACGCAAACAAGTGCTGAGCGGACGGCATCCCCCAAGGATAGATGCGACCAGCCGCTCGGCGCCCCGGGTTTCTGGAGGGTCTTCCCGCGCCCGCCGCCACACCGAAGGTTGGATAGCCGGCTCTTGTGACTGAGGTGTGGGTGGTCGACGGGTTCCAGGGCGGTGCCGGGCTTGGTGTGATGTGCACGCTCGACAGGACATGTCGGGTGGCCGGGTAGTGCACCTGAGCGTGAACGTGCCCGCGTGTACACCGTCTCGCCGGTGCACTACCTGTCGACCTTGCACATCACCCCCGCCCGCAAGCCGCCACGCCACTACCAACCCGATCACCCAGCCGGCACCACCACACCCCCACCTCGGGCACAAGAACGGATATCCCCTCGAATGGTGGGTTCTCCCCTCTAACACCAACAGAGAAGCCACAACACCATCGGATATCCCCTCGTGTGCGCGGGCTCTTGTCGCGCTCGGTCCGGGCCGTTCGGTGGGACGGTTCACCGGGCGGTGCATACCGGGTGCGGTGCGTGCGAGCCGCGCGTGCGGTGGTGTGGTGCGGTGGGGACTGGGGACAGGCGCTGGTGGGTGGGGACAGGAAATGTCGGGTTCCTGCACCCCATGGCCTGTCTCAAGTCCCGCATACCGCCACCAACACGCACGCATCGGGCCGAAGCGTCAGATAACCCCTGACGTGGTGTCCACACTGCGTGGGCTCGGGTGGGATAGGTCACCGGCGCGCCGTGGTGCGTTGACCGGGGGGTGGGCGGGCCCCTACGGTTCGAGGGTCAACCTGCGGTGCCATGAGGGAAGCCGGTGAGAAGCCGGCGCGGCCGCGCCACTGTGATCGAGTTTCGGCTCGTAAGTCAGGACGCTCGGGCACTCGCAGCCTTTCTAAGGGGACGCGCACTTCCCCAGGAGGTCAAGTTCAATGGCAGCTCCTGCCCAGTCGGTCGCCGTACCGGCTCTCTCTCCCAAGCTCCTTGCCGCCGCGCTGCTCAGCGTCGGCCTGATGCTGTTGCTCGCGTATCTGGTCGGGTTCGACCAGGGTGCGGTGTCCCGTTCGGGGATGTACCTGCACGAGCTGATGCACGATGGTCGCCACCTACTCGGCGTGCCCTGCCACTAGATCAGATGCGCACCTTTGGATCGCTCCTGGTGCGCGGACTGATCGTCGGACTCTTCGCCGGCCTGTTGGCCGGAACGTTCGCCTACGCGTTGGGCGAGTCGCGTGTCGACGCCGCGATCGCGATCGAAGAGGCCGGTGCCGCGCACACCCATGATCATGACCATGCTGTGCAGGCGGAGGAGGAAGAGCCGCTGGTCAGCCGTGAAGGCCAGAAGGCCGGCTTGTTCCTCGCTACCAGCCTGTACGGCGTTGCGCTCGGCGGACTGTTCGCCGTCGCGTTCACGCTGCTCCGCCGCAAGCTCCGGACCGGGAACGACGCGTACGCCGCGCTCGGACTGGCCGCGGCGGGTTTCGTCGGCATCGTGCTGGTCCCGTTCCTCAAGTACCCGCCGAATCCACCGGCGGTCGGTGATCCGGACACGATCACGCGCCGTACGGTCACGTATCTCCTGACGCTCGTGATCGGCCTGCTCGCGGTCTGGGCCGGTGTCGCGCTGTCCCGGTGGGCGGCGCGGTACGGCGAGGTCGCCCGGCTCGCGGGCGGTGTCGTCGGGTTGGTCGTCACCGTGGTGGCGGCGTACCTGATTCTGCCGCGAATCAACGAGGTTCCGGAGACGTTCCCCGCTACGCTGCTGTGGCAGTTCCGGTTCGCCTCGCTCGGTACGCAGGCGACGCTGTGGCTCCTGCTCGGATTCGGGTATGCGGTCGCGGTGGACCGCCGGCCGATCCGATCGAAGGTGGCTGCCGCTTGACCGCACCACCCCAGGCGCTGACCGTGGTCGCGCATGCCCTGACGCCCGCGTTGCGCGGACTCGTGCTCGGTGGTGACGCCGAGCCGGATCCGTCGAGTGTCGAGGCTGCGCGCGAGCTGAAGCTGTCCGCTGATGTCGTGTACGCCGGGCCGGAGCAGGCCGCCGTACGCACGGCCGACGTACTCGGGTTCGACCCGGTGGTGGAGCCCGCGCTGCGGGACCGTGAGTACGGCGACTGGACCGGGCGCGGGCTGGAGGAGCTGCTCGCGGCCGAGCCGTCGCAGGTGGCGGCGTGGCTCGAGCGGCCGCACACCGCCACGCCTGGCGGCGGCGAGACCGAGAACGACGTACTCGCGCGGGTCGCCGACTGGCTGGGCGATCTGGCGGCGCGCGAACACGGCTCCGCGCTGGCGATCGTCCATCCGGCGGTCGTCCGCGCGATCGTCCTGTACGTCGTCGACGCGCCGGCCGAGTCGCTCCGACACGTCGACGTACGCCCCCTGGCCACCGTCAACCTCTCGTACCACTCCGGCAACTGGTCACTGGCCTTCGTACCTTAGGCCTGACAAACTGCGGTTGGCTCGGTTGCACGCCCAGGTGACCGGCTGTCACGGGGAGTCACGATGACTGAGTCCGACCTGCTTGCCGAACGATTCCGCGCCAACCATGCCGTGCTTGTCGCGGCTCGCGACCGCCTGCAGGCCGCGGTTGACGCCGGCACTGCGAGTGACGACCAGCGGAAGCGGCTGGACACCGTCAAGGACCTGCTCACTCCGGTCAAGACGACGTCGGTGGATGCCGAAGGCAACGTCGTCGAGGTGGAGCGGCCGCGGCAGTTCTACGCGGTGGACCCCGAGGGGAAGGGCCGTGCGGTCGAGGTCCTCGGCGATCTCCAGGCGGCGAAGAACGTCGCGGTGCTGGTTCCGGGGATGGGGAACAGCCTGGACACGTTCCGCGGGCAGTCGGACCGCGGCGACCTGATCAAGCAGGAGGCCGGCCCCGGTACGGCGGTCGTGGTGTGGCTCGACTACGACTCGCCGCAGGGTCTGGTGCAGGCCGCGAGCAAGGATGCGGCGATCGCGGGCGGGCCGCCGCTCGCGGAGTTCCTGGACGAGGTCGACGAACTGAAGGCCGAGGACGCGGACGTCACGCTGGTCGCGCATTCGTACGGCACCGACGTGGCCGCGCAGGCGGTGATGGCGGGCGCCCGACCGAGGCGGCTGGTGATGACGGGCTCGCCGGGAATCGCGAAGTACGTCGACGAGGCCGCCGACTTCGTGCAGCCGCCGACCCGGCTGTACACCGAGCGCGCGCCGGGGGACTACGTCTCGTACTCCGAGTGGCACGGACCGGATCCAGCGAACTTCCCGGACGGGATCCGGATGGCGACCGCTGATCCGCGGGCCGGCGACGACCCGGTGTCGGTGCACTGGCACAACGAGTACTACCGGCCGAACAGCGAGGCGCTGCGCA
The DNA here is from genome assembly GCF_053607525.1 of Kribbella sp. NPDC055110. NCBI lineage: Bacteria > Bacillati > Actinomycetota > Actinomycetes > Propionibacteriales > Kribbellaceae > Kribbella > Kribbella sp. NPDC055110. Next base: position 46,345 of record NZ_JBSGTS010000008.1, on the reverse strand, counting down.
ACATCGGCCGCGTGGTCCGGGGCGACCTGACCCACATCACGACCACGAACACGAGCCGATCCGCCGAGACCAAGCTCCTCCTCGGTACGTCGTGGGGCGGCCCGCTGAACGCTGTCGCCGGAGCGGCGTCCAAGGTGTACGACGGAGTTGTGGCCCTCACCAAACCGTCGAAGGAGTCGGCCGGAGCCGCCGCCGGACAGGCTGCTCCGAGCCGGTCGAACGGTGCGGGCCGGGCGAACGGTACTGGCCAGACAAACGGTGCGGGCCAGACACACGGTGCGGGACGGGGCTCGGAAGGGCGGCGGCGATGACAGGCGAGCGGGAGTTCCTGCGGAGCGAGTTGCTGGCGGTGGCGGAGGCCGTCGTACCTGATCAGCGGCCCGTCGTGACGCACGATCCGGGGCCGGTGAATCCCGGCGTATTGTTCGACGGGCGCGGGACGGCCACGGTCTCCAGGGTCACCGTCGAGACCGGCAACCCGCGGTCGCCGGACCCGGCGGCGGCCGTCGAAGCCGCGGCCGAGGCGTTGCGCGCCCGCGGCTGGACCGCGGACGTCGTACCCGAGGAGAACGGTCATTTCCGGGTCGCCGCCACCCGGGACGGCTTCGATGTCGCGGTCCACGCGTGGGCGACGGACTGGCGGATAGCGTTCACCGGGGAGACACCGGTCGTTTCCTGACGATCGAAACGCGGCGTGACCTCGCGAGGGTTGGCCGGACGGTGTATCACGGAAGCGTGACCTTGACCGAAGCTCGCAACCACCTCCGCTCGGAACTCCTCGCGGTGGCGGCAACCGTCGTACCCGGCCAGAAACCGGCGGTGACCCAGGACGTCGGTCCCGTCGACCAAGGCGCCCTCTCCGACGAAAGCGGGCCGGAATCGGTCTGCACGATCACCGTCGAGACAGGCGACCCGACCACCACCCCGGACCCCGAGGCGCAGATCGGCTTCGCCGCCGAAACCCTCGAGTCCCGCGGCTGGAAGGTCACCGTCTCCGAACCCGCCGACGGCCGCCACGAACTGACCGCCCGCCGCCAGGGCTACGACCTCACCGTGACCGCCCAGAACACCGACTGGCGCCTGACGTTCACCGGCCAGACACCGTACGTCGACGATCTGTAGGAGCCTGCCAGATCCTGACACCACCGCGGGCAACGTTCAGCTCGTCGCGGCGCGTTCGGTGGCGCTGCGGAGGACGCAGAACTCGTTGCCTTCGGGGTCGTGCATGACCACCCAGCCGGTGCCGTCCGGGTTGCGGTGGTCGTTGGCGATCGTGGCGCCGAGGGTGAGAAGCCAGGCGACTTCCTCGTCGCGGGTGGTGTCGGGTTCGAGATCCAGGTGGCCGCGGTTCTTGACGACCTTCTCGTCGTTGTTCTGTTCGAAGAGCACGGTGAGACCGTCGGACTCGACCGAGGCGTACGGGTCGCCGGGATGGTCGTCGTCGGGGCGCTCGGCATTGAGGACCTGCAGCCAGAACCCGGCGATCTCGTAGGGGTCGTGGGCATCGAACGTCACCGTACGCACGCGAGAAGTCATGGGCAGAGGTTACTTCCGCAACAGCAGCCGGTCGTCGGGAATTTCGGAGTCCAGGTACGGCGTGAAGCCCGCCGCGACCGCGAGCTCGGTGAGGGCCGACGCGGTCCACCGGTGGACGTAGATGTTCATCGGATGGCCGCCGTAGCCGGACGTCTTGTGAGTCGACTCCTCGCCGACATGGAAACCCATCAGGAGGATGCCGCCGGGTGCCAGCACCCGGTGGAACTCGGCGAACGCCTGCGGGACGACGTCGCGGGGAAGGTGGATGATCGACCACCACGACACGACGCCGGCGACCGAGTCGTCCGGTACGTCGAGCGCGGTCATCGAGCCGACCCGGAACTCGAGCTCCGGGTGGTCGCGGCGGGCGACCTCGATCATCCCGGGCGAGAGGTCGATCCCGACGACCTGCAGCTCGCGCGCAGCCAGCAGCCCGGTCGTCCGCCCCGGCCCACATCCGACATCCAGCACCGCCTTGGAGTCGCTGGGCAGGAGGCCGGCGAAGAGGTCGAAGGCAGCGTCTTCCCATTCGGCGCCGGTCACGACGAGTTCGGCGTACGACACCGCGACGTTGTCGTACGAGCTGCTGATATCGGCGAGGAAGTCGGTCACCCGGCCGACTCTAAAGCCGGCCGGGGACAGTTTTCAGGCCTTGCCGAGGGACTGCTTCTGGCGGCCGAGGCCGTCGATCTCCAGCTCCATCGTGTCGCCGGGCGACAGGTACGGGAACCGGCCGGAGAGCGCGACGCCTTCCGGCGTACCGGTGTTCACGATGTCGCCAGGGCTCAGCACCATGTACTGCGAGAGGTCGCGGATCAGCGCGGCGACCGAGAAGATCATGTCGGCCGTGTTCGAGTCCTGCCGCGGCTCGCCGTTCACCCACGAGCGCAGGTTCAGGTTCGTCTGGTCCACCTCGTCGGCCGGAACCAGCGACGGCCCGAGCGGGTTGAACGTCTCGCAGCACTTCCCCTTCGACCACTGGCCGCCGGAGACCTCGATCTGGAACGCCCGCTCGGACACGTCGTTCGAGACGGTGTACCCGGCGACGCAGGCGAGCGCGTCTTCGTCGGTCTCGACGTACCGCGCCTCCTTGCCGATCACGACCGCGAGCTCGACCTCCCAGTCGGTCTTCGCGGAGCCGCGTGGTACCAGCACGTCGTCGTACGCGCCGACGACCGTGTTCGGGTGCTTGAAGAAGACGATCGGCTGCTTCGGCGGCTCGGCGCCACCCTCGGCCGCGTGGGCCGCGTAGTTCATGCCGATGCAGACCACCGCGCCCGGCCGTGCGATCGGCGCGCCGACCCGCAGGCCCTCGGTGTCGGCGACCGGCAGCTCGCCGGCTTCGAGCGCGGCGCGGGTGCGGGCGATGCCGTCGGCGGCGAGGAAGGCGCCGTCGATGTCTCCAGTGAGCGGGCTCAGGTCGTGAACGGTGCCGTCGGCGGCGCGCACGTACGGGCGCTCCTCACCGACCGCGCCCAGGCGTAGCAGTTCCACAAATGTCTCCCTAGGACGGATCAGCCTTGTCGAAGATGGGCCGCAGCCTGGCGCGGGAGGCCTCGATGTGCGACCGCATCGCCGCGGCCGCCTCCTCCGGGTCGCCCTTCCGGACGGCGGTCACCACTACCTTGTGCTCTCGCAACGCCTTCGTCGCGATGCCGCCACCGTAGTACAGCCGGAACAGGTGCAGGTGGCAGTGTGTCCGCTGGAAGGACAGCCGGGCGGTGTCGTTGCCGGCCAGCTCCAGAACCAGGTCGTGGAACCGCTGGTCGTGCGCGGCCATCGCCCGGTAGCTCTCGTACGACGGACGGTCCGGTACGTCGGTGTAGCTGAGCATCTCCGCCTTGAGCCGGGCCAGGTCGTCGGCGCCCGACCGCTCGGCGGCGCGCCCGGCCGCCCACGGCTCGATGTGCAGGCGGTACTCGAACAGGTCCTCGAACTCCTCGCGGGTCAGCCGGGACGACACCCGGTACCCGCGCAGCGGCTCCTTGATCACCAGGCCGTCGGACTCCAGCCGGGCCAGCGACTCCCGGATCGGGGTCTGGGAAATGCCCAGCTCACGGGTCAGTGCGTCGATGTTCAGCCGGGTGCCCGGCTCCACCACGCTGTCCATGATCAGGCCCTTGACCGTCTCGTAGACGTCGTCACTCAGCACCTGTCGCTGGGGCAGGCGGGCGAGCTGACCCGCCAGGCCCACGTGCGCATCAGTCATGTCGCTCCTCCCGGGAAGCTCACATTCTGCCGGACGTCATCGTTACCTCGACGAGTCTTGACGGCTCCAGTGTGAGGGGGCAGCATCGGATTCGCAATATCCTATAGGATCTGGAGCCGCCCCATGAACCTCACCATCCGTCGGACCGTGCTGTGCCTGGCCACGGTCGCGCTCGCAGCCGGCTGTACGACGAAGAGCGCCAACGAGTCCAGCGGTACCGGTACGGGCGACGGCGCGTCGACGTCGGCGTCCTCGGGACCGGTGACGCTGAAGGACGGCTCCCAGGTCAAGCTGGCGCTGATCCCGGGCGGCGCGCACCCGTACTTCCAGCCGTGGAAGACCACCGCCGACCAGGACAAGACCGAGTTCAAGCTCGGTGGCGTGACGTTCAACGAGACCGGCGAGTGGGACCAGGGCAAGCAGAACAACGTGATCAACTCGCTGGCCGCGCAGGGGTACAACGCGTTCGGCATCTTCGGGGTGTCGCCGACCGACATCAACTCGACGTTCGAGGACCTGAAGGCGAAGGGTTTCGCGGTCGGTTCGCTGGCGTCCTGCCCGGCCGGTGACACCAACTCGGCCGACTTCTGCCTGTCCACGGACGTCGAGACGGCGGCGTACAAGGCGGCCAAGGCGACCATCGAGGCGATCGGCGGCCAGGGCACGATCGTGCACCTGACCGGCAACAACGTCGACTCGAACACCCAGCGCCGGATCGCCGGCGTGAAGAAGGCGATCGCCGAGACCGGTGGCAAGGTCACCGAGCTGCCGGTGATCACCGATATCGACAAGGACCTCTCCACCGCACAGAAGGCGGTCGCCGACCTACTCGCGTCCAAGGGTAAGGAGATCAAGGGCATCGTCACCACCGCGTACAACCCAGCCGTGGCCGCCGCCGACGGCGTTGCCAGCAGCAAGCTTCCGATCAAGGTGGTGGCGATCGACGACGACGCCAAGATCTTGGCCGGCATCAAGTCCGGCGGTGTCGCCGCCACGGTCACCCAGAACCCGGTCGGTCAGGCGTACGTCGGCGGCTGGCTGCTCGCCCTGCTGCAGTCGAAGCAGTGCACGATGAAGGACCCGGGCGTGATCGTGGACTCCGGGTCGTTCGTGGTCACGAAGGCCAACGTCGACACGTACGACGACGAGCGCAAGGCGAAGACCAAGGAGCTCCAGTCCGAGTTCGTCAGCCACCTGAGCTGCCAGTGAGCACGATCACCAAGGCCGACGCGTACCTGGTCGACCTTGAGGTCGAGACAGTCCGAACCGACGCGGTACAGGCGTTCCTCAAGCAGGAGACGATCTTCGTCTCTTTGTCGACATCCGATGGGCTGACGGGGCTCGGGTATTCGTACACGATCGGCACGGGCGGCACCGCCGTACTGGCGTTGCTGCGGGACCACCTGTTGCCGCGACTCGTCGGCAAGGATGCGCGGAACGTCGAAGGGATCTGGTCGGACCTGTTCTGGTCGACGCACGCTACGACGGTCGGTGCGATCACTTCACTCGCTCTGGCTGCTGTAGACACCGCGCTGTGGGACCTGCGGTGTCTGCGGGCCGGTGAGCCGTTGTGGCGGCTGGCTGGTGGGTACAGGCAGCAGGTGCCGCTGTACGACACAGAAGGCGGCTGGTTGCACCTGACAACGGATGAGCTGGTGGCGGGTGCTCTCGCGTCGCAGAAGGCCGGCTGGCCCGGTGTCAAGCTCAAGGTCGGCAAACCGCGTGTACACGAGGATGTGGAGCGGCTGCGGGCAGTGCGGGACGCAGTGGGTCCGTCGCTGGACATCATGGTCGATGCGAACCAGTCCATGACATACCCCGAGGCTCGTCGTCGTGCTGCGGCGTTCGAGGCAGTGAATCTCTCGTGGTTCGAGGAGCCGTTGCCTGCCGACGACGTGACCGGCCATGTTCAGTTGGCGTCGTCCACCTCGATTCCGATCGCTGTGGGGGAGTCGCTGTACTCCGTCTCGCAGTTCCGGGAGTACGTCGCTTCCGGTGGCGCCGGGATCGTGCAGGTGGACGTGGCGCGCATCGGTGGGATCACGCCGTGGTTGAAGGTCGCGCATCTGGCGGAGACGTTCAACCTGGAGGTGTGTCCGCACTTCCTGATGGAGCTGCACGTCAGCCTGACCGCCGCGGTGCCGAACGGGCGGTACGTCGAGCACATCCCGCAACTCCGGGCGATCACGCGATCGGAGATGGCGGTGGTCGACGGGCATGCGGTAGCGCCCGACGTACCGGGTCTGGGGATCGACTGGGACCCGGACGCCATTGACGATCGGCGGGTCGGATGAGCGTCTCCTCGACCGCCACCGAGGCGCTGCAAGAGGACGCGCCGGCTGCTGAGGTACGCCGTCCGCCTTGGTGGGCCAACCAGCGGATCGGGTTGCTGATCCTGGTGGTACTGCTCTCCGCGCTGTTCGGCGTACTGCGGCCGGCGTTCTTCAACCAGCAGCTCGTGGTGTTTCCGTTGCTGCGGGACATCGCCATGTTCACCGTGGTCGGGCTGGCGCAGTTGTGCGTGCTGTCGATCGGCCACATGAACCTGGCCGTCGGGCGGATGGCCGCCTTCTCGATGATGATCACCGGCATCTCGTACGACCTGTGGCATTTCGGTCTGTACGCCGGATTGCTGGTCGGACTCGTTGCCGGTACGGCGATCGGCGCGCTGGCGGGATGGGTGATCGCCCGGACCGGGGTGAACTCGTTCGTGGTGACGCTGGCGCTGGACTTCCTGCTGCTCGGGCTGATTCCGCTGGTGTACACGGCGTTGACGGAAAACGCTGCATTTGTGACCAAGCCGGCCGGGATGCGGGAGCTGCGCAACTACTCGCTGGCTGATGTCTGCGTGGGGAATGTGTGCGGGTCGCCTGCGGTACCGCAGCTGGCGATCTTCGCGGTCGTCGCGATGGCGGTCGTCGGGTGGATCTACGCGCGGACGCGGCTCGGTCGTGAGCTGCTGATGACGGGCTCGTCGGTGCGGGCCGCTGAGTTGTCCGGGATCCCGACGGCGCGGCGGGTGATCGTCGCGCACGCGATGTCGGGGTGCCTCGCGGCGCTGGCCGGGTTCATGCTCGCCGTCTCCACCGGGTCGATCAAGGCGACGATCGGCGAGGAGTTCATGCTCCCGTCGTTCCTCGGCCCGATCCTCGGCGGCACGCTGCTGGCCGGCGGGTTCGTCTCCATCTGGGGCACGCTCCTCGGCACCGCGCTCACGACAGTCATCCGCAAGGGTCTGGACCTGCTGGGCGTGGGCCTCGAAAGCCTCAACATCTACCTCGGCCTGATCCTCCTGGTCGCCTTGTCCACCGACCGAGTACGAACCCTCCTCTCAGAACGCCAGTCCCTCACCCCAACCCACCGCCCCACCGCGCCGCCGCCGCCTCCACCACCAGCGGAGGTTGAACAGGAAGGGCGTCGGCTATGAACCGCTTCGTTCGTTCGACCGAGATGACTCTGCTGGCCATCGGTGTCGTGTTCTTCGTGTTCCTGGTGATCGCGTCGAACGGAGACCTGCTGTCGGCGAACTCGCTGCGCGTGTTGCTGCAGTTCCTCGCGGTGCCCGTGCTGATCGGCCTCGCGCAGATGGTCGTTCTGGCCGTGGGGCAGCTCAACCTCGCCGTCGGAGCGATCGGCGGCTTCGCCGCGGCCGCGACGGCCGTGCTGATGGCCGACCACGGCGTACCGGCTCCGCTCGCGTTGCTGATCGGGTTCCTGCTCGCGGCGGCCGCCGGTCTGGTGAACGGCGTGCTCGTGGTGCTCACCCGGATCAACGGCTTCATCGTCACGCTCGCGACGATGACCATCCTGCTCGGGGTGCAGTACCGCCTCGTCGGCACCCGCACCGTCGACGCGTATCCCCAAGGATTGAAGAACTTCGGGTCGTCCGCCCTGTTCGGCGTCCTCCCCTGGATCTTCATCGTCGCTCTGATCGTCGCGGGCGGTCTGTCCGTCCTGCTGCGCCGTACCGTCCCCGGCCGGCAACTGCTCGCCTCCGGCGGAAACCCGATTGCCGCGCGTCTTTCCGGTATTTCCAACGATCGATCGGTGATCATCGCGCACACGCTTTCCGGCGCGGTACTCGGCGTCGCCGCGATCCTCACCGTCGCGTCCTCGCCGGGCGTGAACAAGAGCATCGGCGGCGACTGGCTGCTGCCGTCCTTCGCGGCGCCGATCATCGGCGGCGCGTTGCTCACCGGCGGGTCGGCCGTCGTACTTGGGACCGTCCTGGCCGCGTTCATCGTCCGGTTCGTCGACACGGCGCGGGCGGAGTTCTCGCTCGAGCCGTCCTGGGTGAACTTCGTCGTCGGCACGGTCGTCCTCGGATCGGTCGTCCTCGGCCAGGTCCGGAGCCGTCGGCAACAACGAAGTACGGTCGTGAAAGCGCCGGACGCGACCGTGGCGGGAGGTGCGGTATGACGCTGTTCCAGGCCGAGAACGTGGTGAAGGTGTTCCCCGGCGTACGGGCGCTGGACGGCGTGGATCTCGCCCTCGAAGCGGGGTCCGTGCACGCCCTGCTCGGTGAGAACGGGGCCGGAAAGTCGACGTTGATCAAGGTCGTCACCGGGCTGTACCGGCCTGACGGCGGACGGTTGCTGCTCGACGGCCGCGAGGTGTCGTTCGGGTCGCCGCACGAGTCAGCCTCCGCGGGCATCGGCGTCGTACACCAGGAGCGCAACCTCATCCCCGGGTTCACCGTCGGCGAGAACATCCTGCTGCAGAACCTCCCGACCTCCCGCGGCCTGGTCGATCGCGCCGCGATCCGGTCGGAGGCGTCGCGTTGGCTGGCCGAACTCGAGCTCGACATCGATCCCGACCAGCCGGTGACGGAACTGTCCGTCGCGCAGGCGCAGCTCGTCGAGATCGCGAAAGCGTTGTCGATCGAGAGTCGCGTGCTGTTGCTGGACGAGCCGACCGCCTCGATCACGCCGAACGAGGCCGCGTTGCTGTTCCGCGTCGTCGAGAAGCTGAAGAACGACGGGCGCGCGGTGCTGTTCGTGAGTCACAAGCTGGAAGAGGTCTTCCAGATCTGCGACACGGTAACCGTCCTCCGTGACGGCGCGTCCGTCTTGACCGGCGGTGCGTTGGCCGACCTCACACGCGACGAGGTCGTCGACCTGATGGTTGGCCGTACCCACGAGGCGCTGTCCTTGCCGCCACGAACGGTGGATGCTTCTGCGGAACCGCTGCTGGAGCTCCGAGGCGTGAGTACGGCGACCGGGCACGTCGGCGTGGATCTTGCCGTACGGCCAGGAGAAATCGTCGGACTGTACGGTCTCGTCGGCGCCGGGCGCAGCGAGCTGGCGAAGGCTCTGCTCGGGCTGGACCGGATTACCGGCGGCGAGGTCCGTGTCCGCGGCACAGCGGTACGGATCCGGAACGTGCGGGACGCGCTGCGGAACCACAAGATCGGCTACGTGACCGAGAACCGCAAGGAAGAAGGCGTTTTCCTCGAGCAGTCGGTGAGCCGGAACATCGCGGTGACGATCTGGGACCGGTTGCGGAAAGCGCTCGGATACGTGCCGGCGAAGGCCGAGGCCGCGACCGTCGCGACGTACGTCGAGCAGCTCGGCATCCGGATCGCCTCGCCCGAGCAGTCCGCCGGAACGCTGTCGGGCGGAAACCAGCAGAAAGTTTCCTTGGCGAAATGGCTCGCGGCGCAGACCGAGATCCTGATCATCGACGAGCCGACGGTCGGGATCGACGTCCGGACGAAGGACGCTTTCCACACGCTGATCTGGGACCTCGCGGCCAACGGGCTGGCGATCCTGCTGATCACGTCCGACCTGCCGGAAATGATCACGCTTGCCGACCGGGTCCTGGTGATGCGCGACCACGCCGTACAAGGTGAACTGCCGAACGATCACGACTACGACCGCATGAGCCAGCAAGTCATCCGCCTCATCCACGCCGAGGGGACCACCGCCGCATGAGCCGAGTCGACGCGCACCACCACGTCTGGGATCTGACCGTTCGCGAACAGTCGTGGATGGTCGGACCGGAGCTGGACCCGATCCGGCGCAACTTCTCCATCGACGACCTCGTCCCACTCGCCGCGGCCGCCGACATCAGCGCGACCGTACTCGTGCAGACCGTCGGCCTGGTTGCGGAAACAGTAGAATTCCTGGAGATTGCCGCTGGCAACGACCTCGTGGCCGGGGTGGTCGGGTGGGTCGACCTGACCGCTCCCGACGTGGCCGACACGCTCGCATCGCTCCAGGCCCGTCCGGACGGCGCGTACCTGAAGGCGATCCGCCACCAGGTCCACGACGAACCCGATACCAGTTGGCTACTGCGTCCCGACGTACAACGCGGTCTGACTGCAGTCGCCGAGGCCGGCCTCGCGTACGACCTCCTCACGAAGACCCCACACCTCCCCGCCGCAATCGAGACCGCCCGCAACCTGCCGCAACTCACCTTCGTCGTCGACCACATCTCCAAACCCGTCATCGGCGAACCGCTGGACCCGTGGGCAACCCAACTCCGCGAACTGGCCGCCCTCCCCAACGTCACCTGCAAACTCTCCGGCATGGTCACCGAGGCCGACTGGACCACCTGGACCCCGAAAGACCTCCAGCCGTACGCCGACACCGTCCTGGAAGCCTTCGGCCCCGACCGAGTCATGTTCGGCTCCGACTGGCCCGTCTGCCTCCTCGCCGCGTCGTACGCCGACGTAGCGCAAACCGCCGAAACCCTCACCTCACCCCTGACCCCAACCGAACAAGAAGCCATCTTCAACACCACCGCCACCCGCACCTACGACTTGTAAGGGTCTTGCCCACGAGCGGCTGTTGGGATTTTCCCAATTCGGGGCTATCCTCGGTGTATGAGCAGCATCGGAGGACGTGTGCACGAGCGCATCGCATCGGCTCTCCCGGCGACTCGGCAGCGAGACATCGCCGAGCAGATCGGGATGACGCCGGATGCGTTCTCCCGTGCGCTCAACGACAAGCGCGCGTTCTCCTCGATCGAGCTTTCGATGCTGGCCGAGCTTCTTGACGCGGATCTCCATTGGCTGATCACCGGCAAGGCCGATCCGCACGGTGTGCGGATCGCGGCTCGGCACGAGTTCGACCGCGTGACCGGCGAGCACAGCGTCCCTGGCCGCGAGCAAGACGACCAGGAGTTGGCCAATGTCGCGCTCGCCTATCGGCAGGCATATCCAGACGCAGGGCATCCATCTGCGGCTCTTCCGATGTCAGCAGGTGAGCTCCGCGAAGCGCTAGGCGACGACTTCGTGCGCCGGATTGCCGATCGCGTCGAGGAGCGGCTGGACGTGGACGTCGTACGGGTAGCCGGTCTGACGACCGACTACTCCTTCACCGTCGGTGGCCGGCACGTCATCCTCCTGGCCGCCCGGGCTAACTGGTTCCGCAGCAACTGGTCTGTCGCGCACGAGTTGGCCCACCTCGCCCTGCGCCATCACGATGTCGAGGATGCCCAGGGTGGCCAGGAGGCAGCTGCCAACGCCTTCGCTGCTGAATTGCTGCTGCCGAGGTCGGTCCTGGGTGCCGTTGACTGGCGTGCCAGCAGTCCGCCCGAGCTGGCCCAGTTCGTGTGGGACGCAGGCGTGTCCTGTGAGGCGCTCGCGACGCGGCTGACCAGTTTGCAACTCCGAGTGTCCCCCCGGGTGCGGAAGCTCCTGGATGGTTCCACTCAGCGGCTGCTGCGGGAGCATTTGAGCGAGGTCGCTGGGCCGGCCGCGACCAGCGGTCAATTCGCTCTGCCGATCGACCTGATCACGGAGCGTATGAGTGCTTCGGCAATGCGACGGTTCCCCCTGTCGTTGCAGGCCGCCCATGTTCGGCGGATCGCAGTCGGTGAGATCTCGCCGGGCACGTTGGCATGGATGTTGGATACCGCCGAGGAGGACCTGGTCGTGGATCGACCGACCCCGGTGCACGAGTCCGTCGACTCTCTCGCGTCAGCGCTCGGCCTCTGAGCGCTGACGCGTGAGCCTGTTCTTTCCGGACAACACCGTCCTGATCAACTTCGCCATCGTCAGTCGGGTCGATCTCCTCGAGAAGCTTGCCAACGGCAACGGCCGCTGGTGTCTCTCGGTCTCGCAGGAGTGTGCGAAATCGGCCCGCGTCGATGGCCTGGCGGCGCTCAACGGAGTGCGTGACTTCCTTGGCGAGCCGCTCGAACCCACGCCGGCCGAGTTGCTGACCACCAGGGTGCTGCGGGATGGCATGGCCGCGCCTGGCGACCGGCCGACCAAACACCTGGGCGAGGCCGAGACGATTGCCATCGTCACGAGCCGCGGCCTCCATTCCACGGCGGTCTTCATCAGCGATGACACCGGCGCCCTCATCCACGCTGAGGTTCACGGTCTCAGGGTCGCCGATACGTGGGATTTGCTTGACCTTGCCGAACGTGTAGGCATGATCTCCGGCGCGGAGCACGCGCGGTATGTGGCTGCGCTGGAGTCCGCCGGCCGGCGCAGGCCGAGGCGCTGAGCCACCGCGCCATGGAGCTTCAGGTCGTTCAGCGGGGAGCGGGGGCGTTTCAGCGGTCGTTGAGCGCCGCCGAGATCGCGGCGGTTTGCCAGCGGGCGTTTGGTGGTGGTGTGGTACCAGTGAGGGCGGTCGAGCTGGGGTTCGCCGGATACAACAGCGTCTATCGGGTGGAGCTTGGTGGACGGGATGCCCCGGTGATTCTGCGGGCGGCGCCGGAGGATGCGGCGCAGTTCGGGTCCGAGGTGCACCTGATGCGGAACGAGTATGCGAGCGTTCCTTGGCTGACGGCGATCGCGCCGTTGATGCCGCAGGTGCTGGCCGTGGACTGGTCGCACGACGTCATCGACCGGGACTGGATGATCCAGACCTGCCTGCCCGGAATCCCGGCACCGGAACACCTCGGCCGGTATCCGCGGTCCAGCCGTACGACGTTCTTCCGCCAACTCGGCGCGATCACCCGGACCGTGCACGACGTACGCGGCCCGTACTTCGGTCGCGTGGCCGGACCGTCGTACGCGCGCTGGAGCGAGGTCGTGATCGCATCGTTCACGCAGATCGCCGACGACCTGGAGCAGGCGGGTCTCGACGCCGCAGACGTACGAACGGCCGCCGAGCTGGCTGCACAAGGGCGCGCGAAGCTCGACGAAGTACGCGAGCCGCGGCTCCTGACGGGCGACCTCTGGACGGTCAACACCCTCCTCGCCGCGAACGCGCCCGAACCGCTGATCACCGGCGTACTGGACTTCGACCGCACCGAGTTCGGCGACCCCGCCGCAGACTGGACCATCCGCATGGCCCAGGCGAAACCCGACGAACGCGAGTCCTTCTGGCAGCCGTACGGCCCCTTGAACCAAGCCCCCACAGCACTCTGGAGAGCCAAAATCTACGAGGCCCGCCACCTCGCCGCCATCCGCCTCGAACGCCACCGCCTAACCAACCCCAAACCCCTCCACGAAAGCTACGCCACGATGGCCGAGGTCCTCGCTCAACTCGCCTGAGCGATCCGCCGGCTGGCTGAGTAGGTGCGCCAGGAAGCCCCCCGCAGCACGAACGGGCCCGCGATCGCCGGAGGTTGGGTCACGTCGGCCGCTATATAACTTTCTTCAGCCAAAGTTATATAGCGGTTCGTTCAGGCGTCGGTTGGGACGAATTCGACGCGGACGCCTAGGAGGCGGATGGGGCGGGTCAGGGGGAACTTTTCGAGGAGGGTCAGGGCTGTGGTGGCTATTTGGTCGGGGTCTTGGGTGGGGGACTTCAGTTTGCGGCTTTTGATGGGGGTGTAGAAGTTGACGAAGCGGACCTTGACCGAGACGCGTTGGATGGTGCGGCCCTCGGCTACTACCTCGCGGGTGACCTCGAGGGCGATGCGGTGGAGTTCGCGTTCGACACTCGCACGGTCGGCGAGGTCCTCGGGGAAGGTTTCCTCGTGGCTGCGGGAGACGGGTTCGCGGGGTACGTCGGTGACCTCGGTGTCGCCGAGGCCGCGGCCCAGGGCGGCGTACCAGGTGCCCATTTTGGGGCCGAAGCGTTTCTTCAGCACGTCGAGGTCGGCGGCGGCCAGTTCGGCGACCGTCTGCACCCCGAGTTCGCTGAGGTTGCGTTCCATCCGGGGGCCGATGCCCCAGAGGTCGCGGACGGGGCGGTGGTCCATGACCTCGCGCCAGTTGGCCGCGGTGAGGCGGTAGATGCCGGTGGCGGGGCCCGCGCCCTCGAAGGGTTCGGCGTGCGAGCGTTCGTGTTTGGCGAACCCGGTCGCGAGTTTGGCGTGGGTCTTGTTGTCGCCGATGCCAACGCAGCAGGTGAGCCCGGTCCGTTCCACCACGGCGTCGCGCAACTGGGCGGCCAGCGCTTCCGGGTCGTCGGTCTCGGCGCCGACGAAGCACTCGTCCCAGCCCCACACCTCGACAACGACCGGAAACGACCGCAGCGTGTCCATCACCTCGGTCGACGCCGCGTCGTACGCAGCCGGATCCGACGGGAGGAAAACGGCTTCCGGGCATTTCTTGTACGCCGCCCGCACCGGCATCCCGGAATGTACGCCGAACGCGCGGGCCTCGTACGACGCGGTGGCGACCACCTGCCGTGGCTGGGTCGGGTCGCCGGACCCGCCCACCACGACAGGCAGCCCACGGAGCTCAGGCCGCCGCCGGATCTCGACGGCCGCGATGAACTGATCCATGTCCACGTGCAGGAGCCACCAGCTCATAGCTGACAGATAACCACATCAGCTGGACGCGCTGGAGTACGTCAGCAGACCGCGCCGCCACACCAACCGGACCAGCAGCATCGCCACCACCGCGAGCCCGACCCCGACTGCCACGGTTCCCCAGCCGAGATCGCCCGCCAGGGCCCGCACCGGGAACGTCGTCGCGAAGGCCACCGGGAACGCGAACGTCAGGAACGTCCGTACCGCGCCTGGGAAGAACACCAGCGGGTACCGCCCGGCCTCCATCAGGCTCAGGAACACGAACCCGATCGGGTTCACCGACTGCAGCCAGAACGCCAGGAACGACATCGCCGACCACACCGCGGTGAGCAGCACCAACCCGGTGCCGACGAGTACGACGGACTGCACGATCTGCCCCGCTCCGGGCTTGAGGTCGGCCTGCACGAGCCCGATCACCAGGACGACGATGCCGCTGGCGACGTTCGTGAGCTCCGCGACGTTGATCCACCGCAGCGTCAGGTAGAACTGGCTCGACACCGGCCGCAGCAGGACGCCGTCCAGCTCGCCCTCGGTGAGGTACGTCGTCATCCGGTTCAGGTTCGGCGCGACGAACGTCGCCAGCAGCCCGGTGACGATCTGGAACACACCGACCAGCGCGATCACCTCGGCCCGCGTCCACCCGTGCACCTCGGACGTGAAACCGAACAGCAGCAGCGTCGGCACGATCCCCAGCCCGAGCTGCACCAGCCCGACGAGCAGCGTGGTCAGGAAATGCGCACGGAAATGAGTTTCCCGCACCACCGCCTGCGCGAAGAACCGCCGCCACAACCGTGCATGCCGCCACTGCTTGTGCCACCAGGTCCGATCGAGTGTCCTCATGCGCCCACCGCCGAGTACGCGCGGATTCCTGCGGACCACACGAGTCGGGCGATCGCCGCGAACACCACGACGTACCCGAGCTGGAATCCCAACCCTGCAAGGAGTTCGGGCCCGGTCAGCTGACCCGCGACGATCTCGACCGGGAAGGAAACCGTGTACCGGAACGGCTGGTGGTCGACGAATCCGCGCGACCATTCCGGCATCAGCGCCAGCGGTACGACGGCACCTGACAGCACGCTCGCGATGATCACGCGCGCCTGCACGAGGGCGCTCACATCGTCCATCCAGAACGCCAACGACGCGATCAGGATGTCGATCGTGAACACCAGCATCGCCCCGAACAGGATGCTGACCGCGAACAGCGCCCAGCGCCCGACGCCGGCCGGGAGGTTCATCGAGTCGCGGAAGATCCACCACACGATGCCGATCATCGGCACCAACGCGAACAGCTTGAGGAACTTCTCCGACAGGTTGTTCGCGACGAAACTCGACAGCAACGACGCCGGCCGGATCATCCAGCTGGACAACTTCCCCATCCGGATGTCCTGCGCGAGGAACCCTGCCATCCAGGACGAGGTCGCCATCGTGACGAACCCGAGCAGCACGAAGTACGTCGTCACGTACCGCTCGTCCACCGGCAACTGGGCACCGCTTGCGAGCGCAGTCCGCCAGATCAGCAGCGAGATGATCGGCATGCAGATGTTCGCCAGCATGAAGATGATCCACGCGCCGCGGTACACGGACTGCTGCGCGATATCGGCCGCCGTCATCCGCCGTACGACGCGAAGGTTGCGGACGAATGCGTTCACGACGCGTCTCCCAGCGTGCTGCGGTGCTGGAACAGGTCACGCATGATGTCCTCGATGTCGGCGTCCGCGACGTCGAGGTCGACCAGCGGACCGAGTCGGGTCAGCTGCTCCATCACGAATCCGGCGCGCTCCCGATCCGCCTGGAGCTTCACCGTCGGCCCGGACACCTCGACCGCGGTCACACCGTCCAGCCCGGTCAGCCGATCCGCCTCGACCGGCGTCGCGTACGTCGCGCGCACGAGCTTGCGCGGTTGCGCCGTACGGACGAGATCGTCGAGACCGCCGTCGAACTGGAGCCGGCCGTGGTCGATGATCATCACCCGCGAGCAGAGCGCCTCGATGTCGTCCATGTCGTGGCTGGTGATCAGGATCGTCGTACCGCGGAGCCGGTTGACGTCGGCGAGGAACGAGCGGACCCGGGCCTTCGCGACCACGTCGAGACCGATCGTCGGCTCGTCCAGGAACAGGATTTCCGGCCCGTGGACGAGCGCGGCCATCAGTTCGAGCTTCATGCGTTCACCGAGCGAGGTCTTGCGGACCTGCACGTTCAGGAGGTGCTCGACCTCGAGCAGTTCGGCGAGTTCGGCGACGTTGTGGTCGAACTCCGCGGTGGACAGGCCGTACATGTCCTTGTGCAGCAGGAGGCTTTCCATGGCCGGCACGTCCCACCACAGCATCGTCTTCTGGCCCATGACGAGCGCGATCCGGCGCAGGTAGTCGTGCTTGCGATCCGACGGCGTGTGGCCGAGCACCTGCAGGTCGCCGGAGGTCGTGTAGAGCAGGCCGGAGAGCATCTTCAGCGTGGTCGTCTTGCCGGCGCCGTTCGGGCCGAGCAGTCCGACGACCTCACCGCGGTCGATCGAGAAGGTGACCCGGTCGACGGCGAGCCGCGTCTCGTACTTGCGTCGCACCAGGCTCTTCAGCGCACCGCTGAGGCCGGCGCGCTGCTGGTGGAAGGTGTAGGTCTTGGTCAGATCGTGTGCCGCGATGACAGACGTCACGAAGCAACACCGCCTTCGAAAGTGTCGGTTGATTGCAGGACCGGGCAGCACCACCGCGCAAACGCGCAGAGCGCAGGACGATCACCGAATCAACCGATATCTCGGCGAGGTGTCGACATCGCTCCCTGTGGGTCCTTCCGACGTGCGGCTGCCACCGACCACGGTATGCCGGGACGGAAAGCGTCGTCCACCCGGTTTCAGAGGTCCTTGCGCATCTGCTGGGAGATCACGGTGTAGCCGAGCGAGTCGTAGAGCGCGATCGCCGCACCGTTGTCGCCGAAGACGTTCAGGTCCAGTTGGGTGTGGCCGAGGCGACGGCACTCTTCCTCGGCGGCCAGCATGATCGCCCGGCCGTAGCCCTTGCCGCGGTGGGCGTGGTCGACCTCGATGCCGTAGATGAACGGCACCTTCGACTTGATGCTGATCCACAGGCTGCCGACCGGGTCGTCGTCCGCGACCGCGATCCAGATCAGTTGCTGATCGGTGGCCGGTCCCTCGGGCAGGAGATTCTCGGTCTGCTCGTACGCGAATGCGAGCGCCTCATCCGGGGTCATTCCGCGGGCAGGTCCGACGCCGGCCGCGAACGACGCGGCGGCGCGCTCCATCCAGTTCGGGTACTCGTTGTCAGTGATCGGGCGCAGGAGCACCGGCGGCGTGGTCACGAGGCCGACGATATCCCGCTCTTCTGTCCGGTGTGTGGATGATGGTCGCCCCAAGCGGGGACTTGGGACAGGTCGTGGGGGGCTTGGACACGCTATTCGCTGTTCGCAGTACCTGGAAGGTGTCGCCGTCCCCGGCAACCGGCCGACCGCGCTCACGGGTAGCCGGAGTCCGCCGGGAAACTGCAGCTCGACGACCGGGGCGACCGGGGACGCTGGCTGGTCACTTCAGGTGGGTAGCAACCCCCAGACCTGGCCACCGTTAGCCATACCGACCTACACATCCAACACACAGAGAAACGGATATCCCCTCGCGTTGGGGGTTCTCTGCTGGTGTGCGAGGGGAGAACCCACAACACGAAGGGATATCCACTCCCGTGCGACGGCTCGCCGAGTCGCCGGATATCGTGCGCAGGTGGCGGATTTGACGTTAGAGGTGGCTCAGAAGCTGTTGGCGGCGCAGCCGTTCAGCGTGCTGGTCGGGGCGCGGGTGACCGCGTTCGGCGACGGCGGCGCGACGCTCGAGCTGGACATCCGGCCGGACCTTCTGCAGCAGAACGGTTTCCTGCACGGCGGCGTACTCAGTTATGCGGCCGACAACGCCCTCACGTTCGCCGGTGGTACGGCGCTAGGCCCCGAGGTACTGACCGGTGGGTTCACGATCAGTTACCTCCGCCCGGCCCGGGGCGCGCTGCTCCGGGCCGAGGCGAAGGTTGCCCACTCGAGCAAAAGACAGGCGACCTGCACGTGTGAGCTCACGACGCTCGACGACGCGGGTACGACGACCCTGTGCGCCATCGCCCAGGGCACCGTTGTCGGGCTGAGCCGATGACGGCGCGTGTGCTCGTCACGGGAGCGAGCGGGTATGTCGGTTCGCGGCTGACGTCGTACCTGCGATCGGCCGGATGTTCGGTGATCGCGTTCGGTCGATCTCCGTCCGGCGACGCCGACATCAACAGGACGGGAAGCTTCACCAGCGCCACCGACCTTGCGCTGCTCGACGACCTGCGCATCGACGTCGTCGTCCACCTGGCCGGAGTCACCGGCGCGGCGACCGAGGCGGACGCCGTGGGTGTCAACGTGGAGGGGACCCGGTTGCTGCTCCGGACCATGATCGACCGGGGTGTGCGGAGGTTCGTGGTGGCGAGCTCGATCGCGGCCGCGGGCTGCCTCACCGAAGGTTTCCTGCCGCGGGAGCTGCCGATTCCCGCCGACCATCCGTGCCTGTCCGCGAACCCGTACGGATTCTCCAAGTACGTCGTCGAGGAGCTGGCCCGGTACCTGGCCCGCACCGACGACACCTTGGAACTGGACCTCTTCCGGCTCGGTGTGGTCGTCGACGACCCGAACCATCAGGTGGAGCTGTCCGCCGTGCATCTCCCGTTCTGTCAATTGGGCACGGTCCCGATCGGCACGGTTGCCGAACGACTGACCCGCGCCGTCGTGGCTCCTCGGGGACCCGGCGCCCGCGTCGAGAACCTCGTGTCACCTGAGATCCCGTCCCGCTATCCGACCATCGAGACGCTGACGGCTGTGCTCGGGGAACGGGTCGGCGACCTGGACCTGAGTGCCTACCGCCGCCCCGGGTACGAGCGGGCCGGTCTCTGGGCCGTGCCCGAGAGCACCTGACCGTCAGTCGAAGAGGTCTTCGAGGAACGACTTCTTTTTCTTCTTGTGCTGGTTCCCGTACCGCGGGTCGTACCGCCGATCGTCGTCATAGCGCCGGCCGTCGTCGTACCGCTTCTTCTCCTCGTACCGAGGTTGCTGTTGCTGCGGCGGGTTGTTGAACTGCGCCTCGGCGTCGACGAGCCGCTCGAGCTCGCCCCGGTCGAGGAAGATCCCGCGGCAGTCACCGCACTGGTCGACGGTGATCCCGCTGCGCTCGTACGTCCGCATCGCGCCGCGGCACTTAGGGCAAACCATGCTCTCCATCCGGCAACCCTAAGTGACGAAATCCCCGTCACAGCGCGCTTTCAGCGAACTTTCAGGAAGTCCTCATTTGAAGGTACCAAGGAAGTTCTTCAGGATCGGGCCGGCGGTGTGCGAGCCGGACTGGCCGCCTTCGACGATGACCGCGAACGCCACGTCACCGCGGTAGCCGGCCATCCACGCGTTGGTGGTCACCTTGCCCTTCACGACGACCTCGGCGGTACCGGTCTTGGCGGCGACCGCGCCGTTCCCGGCGAGCACCTTCCCGGTACCGCCGGTGACCGTGGTCCGCATGAACGTCCGCAGCGCCGCGACAGTTGCCGCAGGCAACGGGGAGGCGGCCGCGCCGGCGGCGTCCTTGCCCGGCACGAGCACCGGCTTCATCGCCGTACCGTGGTCGACCGTCGCGGCGACCAGCGCGATCGCCAGCGGGCTCGCGGTGACCGTGCCCTGACCGATCATCGACGCGGCCTCTTCGACGTCGTCCTTCGGCGCCGGCACCTGGCCGCCGTACGCCGACAGCGACAGGTTGAGGTCCCGCCCGATGCCGAACATCGCCGCGGCCTTCGTCATCCCGTCCTTCGGCAGCCGCGCGTGCTGCGAGATGAACGCGGTGTTGCAGGACTGGTTGAACGCCTGCTGCATCGTGCCGTTGCCATACGCCGTCAGCGCGTCGTAGTTCTTGAACGTCTTGCCGAACACGTTGATCGTGTCGGTGCACGGCAACGGCGTCGCGGCCGTCAGCCCACTGCCCAGCAGTGCCGCGGAGGTGACGATCTTGAACGTCGAGCCCGGCGCGTACCGGCCCTGGAAGGCGCGGTTGTAGCTGGCCACCTGCGGCCCGTTCGCCGCGGCGAGGATCTGCCCGGTCGACGCCTGGACGGCCACCAGTGACGCCGGCAGTTTGCTGGTCGCCAGCGCGGCCTCGGCAGCCTTCTGCAGGTTCGTGTCGAGGGTGGTCTTCACCGGCTGGCCGGCGGTGCCCTTCTGGGTGAAGACGGTCTTGAGCGTCAGCTTGGTTTTGCCGTCCCGCAACGCGACCGTGCCGCCCGGCGTACCGGCGAGCTGCTGCTGGAACGCGTACTGCAGGCCGGTCGTGCCGACCTGGTCCTGCGCCGACGCGGTCGGGCCGGCGTTCTTCAGGGTCTCGTCGGTCGCGGTCTTCATGGTGCCGATGAGCGACCGGGCGAACGTCGAGGTCGGCGGCAGCGACTGCGTGCCGCCCATCGTGAGCACCCCGGGCAGCTTGCTCATCGTCGGCCGGAGCGCTTCCCACTCCTCGGCCCGGATCGTGATCGCGTCCACGAACTGCCCGGCCGGGGCGGCCTTCGCCCGCGCGGCGAGCTTGGTGCCGTCGACGTCGAGGTACTTCGTGAACGCGGCGTACGTCGCTGCCGTCGCCTTGGTGCCCGCCGCGACGCCGACGATCACGACCGGCCGGTTCGCGGTCAGGGCGACGCCGTTGCGGTCCAGGATCGAGGCCCGGGCCGGCAGCGCCCGGACCCGCTTGAGGTAGTTGGTGTCGCCGAGACCGGGGTAGATCGTGTCGCCCGACGCCTTGACCTTCCACGTGTCGCCGGTCTTCACCGCGGTCGCCGTACTGGTCCACTTCATCGCGCCGATGCCGCGCAACTGCGCCTCGACGGCCAGATCCTGGGTGCAGCTGGCGTCGGCGCACTTCGGGTCGCCCTGCGGGGTGACCGTCACGGTGCTCGCGACCAGCGCGCTGTCGACGTCGTCGAGCCGCTTCGCGAACACCGTCGGGTTGTCGGTGAGCGCCCCGGCCGCGTCCGGCTTGCCGTCCGGCGCCCACGCCTTCACCCAGGCGTCGGCGAACTGCTTGATGACCGCGCCGGATGCCTTCTGCTCGTCACTCCCGGACTTACCTCCGCCGCCGGACTTGCTGTCCGAACAACCAGCGGTGATCAGCAGACTACTCAGGCAGACGATCGCAGTGGTTCGCTTCACAATCCCAACTCTCGCACGACGACGGATGGACACCGGGGCACAGTCTTCGGCGTGTGGCTACCTCGGAAACCTACTCAACTCACCCAAGTAGGACGCGCGCACCCGCTCGCGAGTTGGCGTCAGAGGGCCGGTGAATCGGTACCGAGACGTTGCGCGAATCGGCGTACCCGGATTCTGGAACCGCGTTCCAGAGGCGCGGCGCCGGGCGTATTCTGCTCCTTTGTGACCCGCCTTGCGCTGCACAGCCGCCTGATTCCCGGTACCGAAGAGGCCTACGAGATCGAGCACGCTCGCGTCTGGCCGGAGCTGATCACCGCGATGCACACCGCCGGGATCAGCGACTGGTCGATCTGGCGCAGCGGCCGCGACCTCTTCCATCTGGTGGAGGCCGACGACTTCGAGGCCGCGGTCGCGTACCTGCGCAACGACCCGACCGACCAGCGCTGGCAACAGCACATGAGCCAGTTCGTCGAGGGCTTCGCCGAGAACCCGGAGGGCGTAGCCGGCCAGTCGCTGCGCCACGTGTGGACGATGAGCGAGCAGGCCGACTAGGCGCACCTGCATGCAGGCAGAACCCGCCTAATCGGGCCAAAATGCGTCCTGGCGAGGGGTTCTGCCTGCGTGGCGGTTCGCTTACCCGTGCATCTCCCAGACGAGAACCTCGGCGCCGGACGAGCCCGCGGTCAGGCGTTCGCCGTCCGAGCCGTTCAGTCGTACGGCGTCCGCGGTACCGAGCTCGCCAGCGCCTTCGAGGGTCGCCGTACCCGTCGCGACGAAGAGATGCAGGTACGCCGCCGCGGGCAACCTGGTCGTGCCGCCCGGGGCGAGGCGGGCGACCGACATCCCGGCGGCGGACTGGTTGAGGTGGATGGCGGTCGACGACGCGTGCTTGGCGAGACCGGACGCGACCGGGACGAGCTCGCCTGTACTGAGGTCGAGCTCGGTCTGCTCGTACGACGGGGGAAGGTCGAGGCGATCGGGGCGGACCCACATCTGGACGTAGTGCACCGGATCCGCGCCGTCGTTCCACTCCGAGTGCTGGATGCCGGTGCCGGCGGTCATCCGCTGCGCGAGTCCCGGATGCACCTCGCCGCTGTTCCCCTGCGAGTCCCGGTGCGCCAGCGCGCCCCGGAGTACCCAGGTGACGATCTCCAGGTCCTGGTGTGGATGCGTCGCAAACCCGGTGCCGGGGGCAACTGTCTCGTCGTTGTGCGCGAGCAGGAACCCGAACCCGACGTTCGCCGGGTCGTAGTGCGGCCCGAACGAGAACGAATGCCGCGAGTCCAGCCACTCGTTCGCGGTCCGGAACCGCTCGTCCGCGCGATGGATCTCCACAGGCTCTAGTAGTACCCCTTGTTGCCGTCCAGTAGTTCCCGCATCGCGTCGAGGTGGCCGACGTGGCGCGCGGTCTCCTCGACCATGTGGATCAGCATCCACCGCAGCGTGGCCTGGGCCGACTTGAAGTCGGGGTGTTTCCCGATGTCGTCGAGCGAGTGCGCCGCGACGATCTCGTTCGACTCAGCGCACTGCGCCTCGAACTCGTCCAGCAGCTTCGCCAGCGGTACGCCGGTCACGCGCATGTCGGCGTCCTCGGGCTCCTCCTGGAACTGCGGGTTGTCCGCGTACGACTCGCCCAGGAACAGCACGTTGAACCAGCAGTGCTCGGTCCACCGCATGTGTGACACCAGCCCGGCCGGCGTCATCAACGGGGAGTCCGGCAGCACCGACCGGTACTCGTCGGCTTCGGCCAGCCCTTCCAGCTTCCAGCGCACCAACGCCCGCTGCTGGTCCAGCCAGCCCACCAACTGCGTCCGCTCATCCGCAACCAGGGGCGGCCGCTCCCGCGAAAGTGTCATGGCGGGACGGTAGCCAATCGGCCCCGCCGGCGCAGCGCATTAACAACGGAGCGCATCAAAAAACGGACTGCGCCGCTCGGTGGGCGGCGCAGTCCGGTCTAGTGAGTAGACGTCCGGTCAGCCGGTCGGGTTCCCGTTGTCGGAGCCGAGAGTGGCCTTGATGGACTGGGGCTTGCCGTTGCGGGTGACGGTGAGCGTCACCTGATCGCCCGGGCGGTGCGAACGGACCGCGGCGACCAACGCGTCCCCTGACGCGATCGCCTTACCGTCTACAGCGGTGACAATGTCACCCGACTGCAGACCGGCCTTGTCCGCCGCACCGCCGGACGTAACCTCGCCGAGGCGCGCTCCGTTCGTGAGCCCGTCGGAGGACTGCGCGTCGCCGACCGTCACACCGAGCCGCGCATGCGTGGCCTTGCCCTTGGCCACCAGCTCGTCGATGATCGGCTTGGCCTGGTCGATCGGGATCGCGAACCCCAGGCCGATGTTTCCGCCTTCGGATTGTCCCGATCCGCCGGCGGTTTTGATCGCGCTGTTGATACCGACCACCTGGCCGGCGAGGTCGATGAGGGCGCCGCCGGAGTTGCCCGGATTGATCGCGGCGTCCGTCTGGATTGCTGGGAAGACCGTCGTACTGTCCTGCTGCGTGTCGCCGGACGTCACCGGGCGGTTCAGCGCCGAGACGATTCCGCTGGTCACGGTCGCTTCCAGGCCGAACGGCGAGCCGATCGCCACCACGCCCTGCCCGACCGCGAGCTTGCCGCTCTGGCCGAGGGTGGCCGGTGTCAGGTCGGTCGCGTTCGCGTGGATCACCGCGAGGTCCGTGAGCGGGTCGGTGCCCTTGACGGTGGCCGAGACCGTGCGGCCGTCGTTCAGCATCACGGAGATCGTCGCGCCCTGCCCGGCGCCGGCGACCACGTGGTTGTTGGTGACGATCAGGCCGTCCTTGCTGATCACGATGCCGGATCCGGTCGCCTCGCCCTGCGAGGTCGCGACCGCGATCTTCACCACGCTCGGCAAGACCTTCGCGGCGGCGCTCTGCACCGAGCCGTCCGGCGCCGACACGGGCGCCGCCTGGTTGCCGTTCAGCGGGGAGGTCACCGACGGGGTGTTCGCGGTGTGGTCGCTGGTCGCCGAGTAGACGGCTGCGCCGCCGACACCGCTCGCGGCGCCGACCAGTAGCGCGGTCAGCGCCACCGCGGCCAGCCCTGCCCGGCGCTTCGGCTTCACCGCGGTTGCGGTCGCCGGCTGCGGCCCGACGGGCCAGTTCGGGCCCGGAGACGTCCCCTGATGCGTCCCCGGCGCCCCGAACTGCGGATAAGTACTCCCACCTGCGGGGTACTCTCCCGGCCGCTGCCCTTGCGGCCCCGAGTCCAGCCGCGGCTGCCCACCCTGCGGCGCAGACTGCTGCTGCTGATGCTGCCCGTACATCGGCAGCTGCTGCGTCCGCTCCGGCCCCTGCGGTCCCTGTGCGTTCTGGCCGGGCTGGTTCTGCGGCTGCTGCGGCTGGTTCTCGGTCATGGCAAGTACTTTGTCGGCCGGACCTGAGAGGGCCCTGAAGATCCCCTCGGAGCGACCGAAGAACTCTGTGAAGATCCCCTGAAGAACCTGTTAGCGCGTTTGGGTCGCGGCGTGCGGCAGCCACAAGGTGAACTGCGCGCCCGCGCCCGGCACGTTGCGGGCGTAGATCATCCCGCCGTGTTGCTCAGCTGCGTGCTTCACGATCGCCAGGCCCAGGCCCGATCCAGGACGGCTGCGGGCCTCGCTGGAGCGGTAGAAGCGATCGAACACGTGGGGCAGGTCTGCCTCGGCGATCCCGGGCCCGGAGTCGGTCACAGTCAGTACGCCGTCCAGCAGCCGGACCGTCACGTGTCCGATGGGCTGTCCGTCGCTGCGCTGCGCCGTACCTTCAGGAACGCTGTACTTCGCCGCGTTGTCGAGCAGGTTCATGACAGCGCGTCCGAGCAGCCGCTCGTCACCCCAGACCGGGAACGGCGTGAGCTGGACGTCCCACTCCAGCCCGGGCGCGCGTCGCCGTACCTTGATGACCGCGTCCTCGACCACGTTGGACAGCTCGATCAGTTCCGCGTTCCGCACCTGAGGTGTGTCGCGGGCCAGCTCGGTCAGGTCGCCGATCAGCTGCGTCAGTTCGTCCATCTGGGCTCGTACGTCGTCCAGCAGTTGCTGCCTGTCTTCGGGCCGGAGGCCGCCGCGCTTGTCCGCCTGGGCGAGCAGATCGAGGTTCGTGCGGACGCTGGTGAGCGGCGTACGCAGCTCGTGGCCCGCGTCGCCGACGAGCCGGCGCTGCCGGTCGCGGGACTGTGCGAGCGCGCCGAGCATCGCGTTGAACGCCATCGCCAGCCGGGAGATCTCATCGGTGCCGGCCACCGGAATCGGCTTCAGGTCCTCGGTCCGCGCGACGTGCTCCGCAGCTCCCGTCAGCCGCGCCAACGGCCGCAGACCGGACCGTGCGACGGCGTTGCCGGCGAGCGCTGCGCCGATCACACCGATCAGCCCGAACGCCCACAGCACGATCCCCAGGTTGTGAAGCGTCTGGTCGATCGGCCCCAACGACTGCGCCACAACCAGCGCGCCCGGCTGGAACAGGCCGGGTTCGTAGTCGCACGGCGTGCGAACCGGGCAGAACCGAGCGGGTACGGCGACGACGCGGAAATGCGAGCCGCCGTTGCGTATGCCGACTGTTCGCAGGCTGGCCTGGTCGCCCTGGTTCTGGGCGATCTGGAGCTCGTCGTCGCCCATCGGCGGCAGCGGACTGTTCACCGGTGCGTACTTGTCGCCGTTTGCGCTCAGTACGCCGACGCGGATGTCGCTGAGGCCGAACGCGTCGGCGGAGGCCTTCTGCAGGTTGTCGAGGTTGGTCAGGACGCCCTTCTGCGCTGCCTGCCCGGCCCGCTGGATCAGGCTGTCGTCCAGGTTCTGGTACATCTGCTGGCGCACGGTGATGTACGCCGCGACGCTGACGATCGCCACCGCGAGGCCGACCGCGACCGCCGCGAGCAGTGTCACGCGGGCATGCAGCGTGAGCTTGTGGAGCGTCTCGTTCCACCAGGTCTGGGTCCGGGCAGCGGTCGCCGCCACGCGATTGCCGTTGCTACTGGCAGCGGGCCGCGCGGAGTGCGTCGGCTGCTGCTGCGATTGCTGCGGACGGTCGGCGTACGAGGGGAACTGCTCGGGGTGTTGCTCACTCACGGCGGAGTGTCCCTCAGCACGTACCCGATGCCGCGCACGGTGTGGATCAGCCGAGGCAGACCGTTGACCTCGGTCTTACGGCGCAGATAGCCGACGTAGACCTCGAGCGAGTTCGCCGTGGTGGGGAAGTCGTAGCCCCAGACCGCGTCCAGGATGACCGCGCGCTCCAGCACCCGGCGCGGGTTGCGGATCAGCAATTCGAGCAGCGAGAACTCGGTCCGGGTGAGCTGGATCGCCACGTCGCCGCGGTGCACCTCGTGCGCGTCGACGTCGACCACGAGGTCGGTGTACTGCAGCACCTCGCCGCGCTGGCCGCCCTCTCCGGGGGTGCTGCTGCGGCGCAGCAGTGCACGCAGCCGGGCCAGCAGCTCCTCCAGCGCGAAGGGCTTGGTCAGGTAGTCGTCGCCGCCGGCGTCCAGGCCGTCCACCCGGTCCGCGACCGCGTCCCGCGCGGTCAGCACCAGGATCGGCACATTGTTGCCCGCGGCCCGCAAGGCCTTGGTGGTCTCGAGCCCGTCGAGGCGCGGCATCATCACGTCCATCACCACGACGTCCGGCTCGACGTTGCCGATCACCGCGAGCGCCTCGGCGCCGTCGGACGCGGTCACCACCTCGAAGTCGTTGAACTCCAGCGAACGGCGCAACGAGTCCCGGACCGCCCGGTCGTCGTCCACCACCAGTACCCGCATCGTCTTGCCCCGCTCCGCTCGAAGTTCCGCTCAGCCGAGAGTAGGTCGCTTCTTTGAGAATCGCCTGAGAACCCGCTGATCGCTCGCACAACACCTCCTGCACACCTTAAGTTGCCATCCGTGGACGTCATCGAATTCACGCCCGAGCCCGCCGACTTCGCCTGGACCTTCGGCGGAGCCCCTCCGGTACGCCGGGTCAAGCCCGGCGCCGCGCTCCGCCTGTGGACCGAGGACGCGTTCGCCGGGAGCCTGCGCAGTACGACGGACCTCGCGAGCGCCTCGCTGACGATGCCGTTCGTGAACCCGCAGACCGGGCCGTTCTACGTCGAGGGCGCCGAGCCGGGCGACACGCTGGTCCTGCACTTCGTCGAGCTGACCCCGGCCCGGAGCTGGGGTGCATCGGCGACGATCCCGTTCTTCGGTGGTCTGACCAGCACCGACCGGACCGCGACGCTGCAGGATCCGCTGCCGGAGCGGACCTGGATCTACGAGGTGGATACGGCGAACCAGACCGTCGGGTTCCAAGCGCAGGGGAGTGCCCTGGAGATCGCGCTGCCGCTCGAGCCGATGCTCGGCACGGTCGGGGTGGCGCCGGCCGCCGGTGAGGTTCGCTCGGCGCTGGTGCCGGACATGTTCGGCGGCAACATGGACACGCCGGAGATGCGGGCCGGGACTACCTGCTACCTGAACGTGAACGTCGAGGGCGCACTGTTCTCGGTCGGCGACGGGCACTACCGGCAGGGCGAGGGCGAGTCCTGCGGCACCGCGGTCGAGGGCGCGATGAACGTCGTACTGATCGTCGACCTGCTCAAGACGCCCGGGCCGGTCTGGCCGCGGCTGGAGAACGACGAGTACCTGGCCGTGGTCGGGTCGAGCCGGCCGCTCGAGGACGCGTGGCGGGCCGGTCAGGTCGATATGGTCCGTTGGCTCAGTGACCTGTACGGACTGGACAAGCTGGACGCGTACCAGCTGCTCAGCCAGGTCAGCGAGGTCCCGCTGGCGAACGTGGTCGACGCCAACTACAGCGTGGTCACCAAGATCCCGAAGCGCCTGCTCCCGCAAGTGACGGCGTACGACGGCCTCCACCGGCACCTAGCTGAACTGGGGCACGACCTCCTCGGCGAACCGCTCTAGTGGCTCGTGGTCGTAGGCGACGCCGGGGATGTACGAGATCACGTAGTCGATCCCTGCCTCCGCCAGCTGCTCCACGTGTTCGCTCAACTGCTTCGTCGTGACCACCTCTGCCAGTACGTGGGATGTCCCGCCGGAGCCGATCTCCAGGAACTCCTCCAGGCTGTACCGTCCACGTGCCCTGGCCGTCGCGGCCACCGGGTCAGCGCCGTCCTCGATCGGGAAGACGTTCAGACTGGTCGACTTGATGATCTCGTCGTAGTCGCGGCCAATCTCCTCGCAGTGCTTCCGGAGGATCGCCAGCTTCTGTTCGATGACGTCGACCCGGCCGGTGCCGAAGTTGCACGCGTCGCCGTACATTGCAACTAGTCGCAATGTAACGCGTTCACCCCCGCCACCGATCCAGAGCTTGGGCTTGCGCCGCGGGACGACGTACGGCTTGTCGACCGAGTGGTACTGCCCCTGGAACACCACGTCGTCCTCGGTCCACAGCCGGTGCAATAGCTCGACCGCCTCGACGAACGAGCCCATCCGCTCCTTCTGGCTCGTCCACGGGTAGCCGTACGCCTTCCACTCGCGCTCCGACCAGCCGGCACCGATTCCGGCGTACATGCGGCCGTGGCTGGCGACATCGACGGTGGCAGCCATCTTGGCGAGCAGGGCCGGGTTGCGGTACCCGTTGCAGCCGACCAGCTGACCTAGGTTCACCCGCGACGTGTCACGCGCCAGCGCGGCCGTGGTCGTCCACATCTCGAAGACAGTCTCCCGGACCGGCTCCGGGACGGTGTGGAAGTGGTCGAAGAGCCAGATCGAGTCCCACGGACCTGCGTCGGCTGCCTTGGCTACAGCGGTCATGGCTTCCCACTGCTCGACTGGGTCCGCCAGCTCCACCAGATCCATCCGCCAGCCTTGAGGAACGAACACACCGAACTTCATGCAGTCCTCCTCGAGATAGCGACTCCGGCCAGGCACAGAGCACCACCGGCCAACGCCAGCACGGTGGGAGCCTCACCGAGGAGCAGCCAGCCCAGTACGATCGCGACCACCGGCACGGCGTACACGGTGACCCCCATCCGGCCAGCACTCGTACGGCGGAGCGCAAAGGCCCACGTGGTGAAGCCGAGCGCGGTCGGGAACGCCGCCAGGTACACGATCCACCAGATGGTCCCCGCGTCGGCGGAGCGGACTTCGTCGACCAGAGTGGGCGCGAACGGCAGGCACACGACCGCACCGATCGTGCAGGCGAGCCAGGTGACCTCAGCAGCCGGCAGACGGCTCAGGAGAGGCTTCTGGGTGACCACGCCGACGGCGTACGAGATCGCGGCGACTACGCAGAGCACAACGCCCCACGTCTCGGCGCGGCCGCTCGAGGTCGACGTACCGATCACGACGATGCCGGCCAACGCGACCAGGCCGCCGATCACCAGCTGCCGTGGGAAGCCCTCACCGAGACCGACTCCGGCGAGTACGGCGATCAGCAGCGGGGCGATGTGCACGAGCATGGCCGCCGTACCGGCATCGAGCCGCCGCTCGGCCTCGTTGAGCGCCACGTTGTAGACGCCGAACCACAGCACGCCACATGCGATCAGCGGCAGCCAGTCGCGTCGCGTCGGCCATCGACGTACGGCGGGCCGTGGTCGCCTCAGCAGGAGGACGCCGAGGAAGATGCTGCCCAGCCCGAGCCGGGCCAGCGACAGGGCGCCGGCGGAGATCTCGGTGCCGACATGCCGGATCGCGACGAACGACGACGCCCACAGGACGACCGTGACGGCGGCGGCGACGGCCGCGAGCCGACCGGCCCGCGGCGGAGCTTCGGTAAGGGTTGTCACTCTCACTACAGTAGGAATGAGGTCTGCGAAGATCCATGGCGGATCGGAGCCTAGGAGGCGGTTTTGCTTACCGAAACGAGAAGTCCCGTGCTGGATGAGCTCAACACCCGGATCCTGACTGAGCTCACAGCCGATCCCCGGTTACGGACCACCGAGCTCGCTCGCCGGCTGGGTGTGTCGACGCCGACGGTGCGCGAGCGGGTCGCGCGGCTGGAGGAGTCCGGCGTGATCCGCGGGTACCGCATCGACATCGACCCGGCCGCGCTCGGCCGTCCGGTCGCCGCGTGGGTGCGGCTCCGCCCCGGCCCCAACCAGATCCCGAAGATCATCGAGCTGGCCGGCCGTACGCCGGAGGTCGTCGAGTGTCACCGGATCTCCGGCGAGGACTGCTTCCTGATGCGCGTCCAGGTCGCCGAGATCGCCGCACTGGAGGACGTGCTGGACAAGTTCCTGGTGCACGGCCAGACCACCAGTTCGTTCGTCGTCTCCACCCCGGTGCCGCCGCGGAGCGTGCCGTTGTCCGCTGGGTGAACCCCAACCACCTCCGGGAGTGGTCTGCATCACTAGTCTGTAGCCGACTTCAGTGACCGTTGGAAGGACCTTGACCCATGGCTGCCGACAAGTCTGTCCGCAGAGTTGCCCTGCTCACCGCCGGCGGGCTCGCACCCTGCCTGTCGTCCGCCGTCGGCGGGCTGATCGAGCGCTACACGGACGTGGCGCCCGACGTGGAGATCATCGCCTACCTGAACGGGTACCACGGCCTGCTGAGCGGCCGGTTCCTCACTGTGACGCCGGAGGTGCGGGAGAAGGCCTCCGTGCTGCACAAGTTCGGCGGCAGCCCGATCGGCAACAGCCGGGTGAAGCTGACCAACACCGCGGACCTGGTGAAGCGCGGTCTGATCCAGGACGGGCAGAACGCCCTCCAGGTCGCGGCCGAGCGGCTCGTCGCGGACGGCGTCGACGTACTGCACACCCTCGGCGGTGACGACACCAACACCACGGCCGCCGACCTCGCGGCGTACCTGCACGAGCACGACTACGACCTGACCGTGGTCGGCCTGCCGAAGACCATCGACAACGACGTGATCCCGATCCGGCAGAGCCTGGGCGCGTGGACCGCCGCCGAGCAGGGCGCGCTGTTCGCCCGCAACATCATCGCCGAGCACAGCTCGAACCCGCGGATGCTGATCGTCCACGAGGTGATGGGGCGGAACTGCGGATGGTTGACCGCGGCAACGGCTCAGGCGTACCAGCAGTGGGTCGACGAGCAGGAGTGGAACCCGGGCATCGGCCTGGACAAGGCCGGCTGGTCGGTGCACGCCGTGTACGTGCCGGAGGCAACGATCGACCTGGACGCCGAGGCGGAGCGGCTGCGGAAGGTCATGGACGAGGAGGACTGCGTCAACATCTTCCTGTCCGAGGGCGCCGGTGTGCCGTCGATCGTGGCCGAGCTGGAGGCCCGTGGCGAGGATGTCCCGCGAGACCCGTTCGGGCACGTCAAGCTGGACACGATCAACCCGGGCGCCTGGTTCGCGAAGCAGTTCGCCGAGCGGATCGGTGCGGAGAAGACGATGGTGCAGAAGAGCGGGTACTTCAGCCGCTCGGCCGCGGCAGGAGACCGCGACCTCGCGCTGATCAAGGAGTGCACCGACTACGCGGTCGACGCAGGCCTGCGCGGTGAGTCCGGCGTCGTCGGCCACGACGAGGAGCGCGGCGACGAACTGCGCGCGATCGAGTTCCCGCGGATCGCCGGCGGCAAGGAGTTCGACCCGACCGCCGACTGGTTCGTGAACCTCAAGTCGGAGATCGGTCAGTCCTGACCACATTTGGCTGGTGAACCCAGCAAACTGCGGGCTGCCGCGGCGGGGGCGGGAGGGTTAGTGCACTTCGGCCTTGTCCGGTAGCACCGCGTTGAGGATCATGCCGACGACGCTGATGATCAGGGCGCCGAAGAGTGCGGACCAGAAGCCGTCGACGTGGAACTGGACGTCGAGCTTGCCGGTGATCCAGGACGTCAGCAGGAGCATCGCCGCGTTGATCACGAAGGTCAGCAGACCCAGGGTGAGGATCAGCAGCGGGAAGGACAGCACCTTCACCACGGGCTTCACGATCGCGTTCACGATGCCGAAGATCGCGGCGACGATCAGCAGCGTCAGCACGCGCTTGCCGGTGGTCGCGCCCTGCAGGGTGATTCCGGAGACGAGCCAGCTCGCCGCCGCCAACGCGATCGCGTTGACCAGCAACCTGATGATCAAGTTCTTCATGCACCAGATCCTCCCACCCGACGGGTAACACCACTCCCTGTACGCGCCCTGATCCAACCCTGACTCTTGACAGCGAAAATGACCAAGTGATCTGATCATTTTCATGTCACGACGCTTTGGGCTGGTTCTCGCGTTGTCCTTGACGGCTGCGGGCCTGAGTGTGCCCGCGGTCCCTGCCGCCGCCTCCGCCTGCGGTGCCGTCCAGACGAACTGGACCGCCCAGTCGACGCCACATGCCGCGCCCGAGGGGTTGCTCAACGCCTACAGCGACACCGGGAAGGGGTGGACGGGTGCGGACAGCACCTACTCCGTGCCGCTCCCCGGTGGACGTACGGCGTGGGTCTTCTCCGACACGTTCCTCGGCCCGGTGAACCCGGACGGCACCCGTCCGACCACCACGCCGTTCGTCAACAACAGCTTCGTGATCCAGCAGGGCACGAGGCTGAAGACGGTCACCGGCGGTACGGCGACCAACCCGACAGCACTGGTTCCGCCGCCGTCCAACGGCTGGTACTGGTTCGGGGCCGCGCAGACCAGCCACTCCGGCCGTGACCTCGACGTGGTCGCACTGCGCTTCGAGAAGACCGGGACGGGGCAGTGGGACTGGCGCTGGGCCAGCAACTACCTGGCTCGGTTCGACAGCACCACGTTCAAGCTGAAGAGCCTCACTCCGATTCCGTCGGGTGCGAACGTCCAGTGGTCCGGCTGGCTGCTGCGCGACCAGGGGTACACGTACGTCTACGGCGTCGAGGACCTGGGCGCAGCGAAGTACCAGCATGTCGCCCGGGTGCGTGGTGACGACCTGACGGCGAAGCCGTGGGAGTACTGGACCGGCTCAGGTTGGTCGAGTGACGAGACCGCCTCCGCGCGTGTGCTCCAGGGCGTCGCCAACGAGCACAGTGTGACCCGCTGGAGCGACGGCTACCTGCTGGTCACGCACGACACCAACGAGCTCTTCAGCAAGCGTGTCCTCGGGTACTTCTCCTGCTCGCCGACCGGTCCGTGGGTGAAGCCGGTCGAGCTGTACCAGACCCCCGAGACGGGCGGGAACATCATCACGTACAACTCCCACGACCACCCGGACCTGCGACGCGGCACCTCGCTCCTGGTGAGCTACAACGTCAACAGCCTGGTCAGCGACGAGCTGTACGGCGACGTGAGCATCTACCGCCCGCGGTTCGTCTCGGTCACCCTGGCGGCGGGCAAGTGAGCGCCACGGGAGGCGTCGTACGGCGGAGTCTGCTGGACGATCTGGCGACGTCCATGCTCGCTCTGATCGCGGAGCGGAAGCTGGCGCCGGGTGATCAGTTCGAGGCCGTGCGGTCGCTGGCGGACCGGTACAAGGTCGCCGTACCCACTATCCGGGAGGCGCTGCGCCGACTGGAGGCAACCGGAGCTGTCGAGCTCCGGCACGGTTCTGGCGTGTACGTCGGTCCGAACGTCGACCGGCTGGTTCTGGCGAACCCCCTGGCGCTGGCGCCGAGTCCGGACCGGCTCGTGGAGCTCCTGCAGGCACGTGCGCTCATCGAGCCGCCTGTTGCCGCACTGGCTGCGCAGACGCGTGGGGAGGCCGCGCTGGAGCAGATGGCCAAGGATCTGGACACTGCAGCCGAGCTGATCGCGTCGGGCGACCATGCGCAGTTGGCCGAGGTGAACATGGACTTCCACCGCTCACTGGCCCAGGCGTCCGGGAACGCGACGCTGGCCGAGGTGGTCGAGTCGGTGACGGTCGTGAACGCCCGGGAGCAGTTGGAGATCCTGCACATCCACGGTGACCGGCAGGCCGACCTGGACGAGCACCGCGCGATCTACGACGCGGTCCGGTCCGGCGACGCGGACCTGGCCGAACTACTCACCCGCGAGCACCTGGACGGCGTACTGGCCGTCATCAACGAACGACTTCAGCATCCCTGAGCTGAGAGGAACAGCATGATTCACCGGAAAGCGCTGACTGCGTTGGCCGTGGCCGGAGCGCTGGCTCTGTCCGCCTGTGGAGGTGGCGGGGCCGCTGCCCCGAAGAAGGGCGAGGACAAGCCGGTCGACTCGCTGAAGTTCTACAACGACAAGGGCGGCTGGAAGGACGCATTCACCCAGGTCGGGGCGGCCAGCAAGAAGGACGTCGGTGTCGGCATGGAGCCGGTCGGGTACTCGGACTCGAACACGTACACCGCGTTCATCCGGTCCTCGTTCCGGACCAAGGAGAAGGCCGACCTGTTCACGTGGCACACCGGCAAGGAACTTCAGGACCTGGTGGACCAGAAGCTCGTTGCCGAAACCACCGAGCAGTGGACCAAGGCGGTTGCTGATGGCAACATCCCCGAGCAGCTCAAGCAGTACTTCACGTTCGGCGACAAGCAGTACTGCGTCCCGCTGAACGCCGGCTACTGGGTGATGTACTACAACAAGGCCGTCTTCAAGAAGGCCGGTATCACCGCGACCCCGAAGACCTGGGCGGAGCTGACCCAGGTCGCGGACAAGGTGAAGGCCGCCGGCGTGAAGCCGTTCTACCAGACAAACATCCTGTTCTCGTTCGTCTGGTTCGAGACGCTGCTGGCCGGCAAGGACCCGGACCTGTACGACGCGCTCGCCGCCGGTAAGGCGAAGTACACCGACCCGGGTGTGGTCGAGGTGATGAACGAGTGGAAGAAGATGATCGACGCCGGGTACTTCAGCGACCCGGGCGCGAAGACCGAGCCGCAGGCGCAGCTGAAGAACGGCGACGTCGCGATGATCAACTTCGGCACCTGGTTCAGCGGCAACCTGAACACGCTGAAGATGAAGGCCGGCACCGACTACGACTTCTTCGTGATCCCGAACGTCAATCCGGCGCTCCCGAAGACCTCAATGATCTTCGAGACCGGACCCGTGTGCTCGGCCGCAGCCAGTGACCACGCGTCGACGGTGAAGAAGTGGACCGACTGGTGGGTCACGCCGCAGGCGCAGACCGCGTGGGCGAACTCCCGCGGCGACCTGTCGTTCAACCCGAAGGCGGAGGTCAAGGACCCGGGGCTGGCGCAGCTGAACAAGGACGTCAACGGATACCGCCTGATCAACAGGTGGTTCGAGGCGACGCCCGTGCCGGTGGCGAACAAGGCACTCGAGGTGTTCGGCGCGTTCGTGACCAAGCCGGGTGACCCGATGCCGGGCCTGCAGAAGATCCAGGCCGAGGCGGACGCCTACTGGGCCAAGCAGAAGTGAGTGATCGGACTGGTGCGCGAGCGGCACCACTGTTCGGACTTCCGGCAGTAGGTGTCGTCGCGCTGCTCTTGTACCTGCCGTTCCTTTGGACGACGTACGTCAGCTTCACCGACTACGACGGCCTGGCGTCACCGGTGTGGTCCGGGCTGGCCAACTACAAGGCGATGTTCAGCGACCCCGACTTGATCGGGGCACTGGTCAACACGCTGCTGTGGGTGGTCGGCATGGTGACGCTGCCCGTGGCGCTCGGCCTACTGGTCGCCGTACTGACCTACGGGCACAAGTGGGGCACGTGGCTGCGGCTGCCGTTCCTGCTGCCGTATGCGATCTCAGGTGTGGCCGTTGGCGTCATCTGGGGATTCGTATTGCAGCCGGACGGCGCACTGGGTCAGGCACTCGGGTTCTTCGGGCTCCCGGGTGCCCACACCGGCTGGCTGCAGGCAGGTCCCGGCAACACGCTGATGATGATCGTCGCGGTCACCTGGCAGGCGGCGGGCGTGAACGCGCTGCTGTTCGTGGTCGGCCTGCAGTCGATCCCTGCTGAGCCGCTGGAGGCTGCGAGGCTGGACGGCGCGGAGGGGTTCAGCCTGTTCCGCCACCACCTCTGGCCGCAGCTCCGGCCGATCACCACGGTGGTCATCGGCCTTTCGATCGTCGGCAGCCTGAAGACGTTCGACGTGGTGTGGGTGATGACGCAGGGCGGCCCGGGTACGTCGTCCGAGACGCTGGCGCTGTCCATGTACAAGGAGACGTTCGTGCTGAACGACTACGGACAGGGCGCGGCGATCGCGCTGTTCCTGAGCCTGGTCACCTTCGCGGCCTCGATCCTCTACCTGCGCTACCAGTTGGGGGACACGCGTGAGCAAGGTTAAGACGGGCGTTCTCGTCGTACTGGGGCTGATCTGGCTCGCGCCGGTCTACCTGCTGGTCGTGAACGCGTCCAAGTCCGTCGACGGGTACGACGCGAAGACCGTGTGGAAGCTGGCCGGGTTCTCGTTGTTCGCGAACTTCGGCGACGCGTGGAGCAAGGCGGCGCTCGGGGACACGTTGGTGGCGACCACGATGTACAGCGTGATCGCGCCGGTGCTCGCGGTGCTGATCGGCTCGGCGGCCGGGTACGCGATCGTCGTACTGCGGTTGAAGCGCGGCTTCGGTTGGTTCGTGTTCATCTTCGGCGGGACGATCTTCCCGCTGCAGATGATCCTGATGCCGTTGTTCTCCGGGTACGCGAACTCCGGGCTGTACGACACCCGGACCGGGATGATCATCGTCTACACCGCGATCAGCGTGCCGTTCTCGGCGTTCGTGATGCGGAACTTCTTCACCGGGATCGCGCGCAGCGTGTTCGAGGCCGCGGTGGTCGACGGCGGCGGGCTGTTCCGGATCTTCCGCAGCATCTACCTGCCGATGGCCGGGTCGGCGCTGGCCGCGATCTTCATCCTGCAGGCGACGTTCGTCTGGAACGACCTGCTGCTCGGCCTGACGTTGAGCCAGTCGGACTCGGTCCGCCCGATCATGCCGGCCCTGACCGGCCTGCAGAGCACGTACGGCGGGGCGTCGCTGCCGACCGTGCTGGCAGGTGGCCTGCTCGTCTCGCTGCCCACGGTCATCCTCTTCCTCGCCGCCCAACGCTTCTTCTCCCGGGGCCTCGCCCTCGGCCAGTTCTGAGAGGACATATATGAGTCGCACAGTCGTCGTCACAGGCGGCGCAGCCGGCATCGGTCGCGGTGCGGTCGAACGCTTCGTAGCAGCCGGAGACCGGGTGATAGCCCTGGACCGTGATGCGAAAGGGTTGGCGGGCCTGAGCGGTGTCACTGCTGTGCAAGTGGATGTCTCGGACCGGGCCGCGCTTGCATCTGTCGCGGAGAAGATCGGCGCGGTGGATGTGCTGGTGTGTGCTGCGGGCGTCCAGCGGTACGGGACTGTGGTTGATACGCCCGGGGCTGTGTATGACGAGGTGATGGCGGTGAACGTCGGCGGCGTGTTCTTCGCGTGCCAGGCATTCGTCCCTCGGATGTCGCGGGGCGGGAGTGTCGTGGTGGTGTCGTCCGTGCAGGCGTATGCGGCGCAGACGGGCGTGGCGGCGTACTCGATGGGTAAGGGCGCGTTGCTGAGTCTGGTCCGGGCGATGGCGGTGGATCACGCTCCGGACGGGATCCGTGTGAACGCGGTCTGCCCGGGTTCGGTGGACACGCCGATGTTGCGTACGTCGGCCGCGCAGTTCGCCGGCGACCGGACGACGGACGAGGTGGTCGCCGAATGGGGGCGCTCGCACCCGCTCGGCCGGGTCGCGACACCGGGAGAGGTTGCCGAGGTCATCTACTTCCTGTCGTCCCCGGCCGCGTCGTTCGTGACCGGAGCGGACGTGAAGGTCGACGGCGGGTTGACCGCCGGGCTGGCCGTGGTACTGCCGGAGGACGCGAAGTGAAGATCGTCGACGTACGCGCGACCACGGTGACGATGCCGTTGGAGGCGCCGCTGCGGCACAGCAACGGAGCGCACTGGGGACGTTTCGTGCGGACTGTCGTGGAGGTCGAGGCCGACAACGGGCTGATCGGGCTCGGCGAGATGGGCGGCGGCGGGCAGAGCGCCGAGGCCGCGGTCACCGGGCTGAAGGAGTACCTGGTCGGCCACGACCCGGCCCGCACCGAGGCGCTGCGCTGGATGCTCGCCAACCCGACCGCGAGCCTCTACAACAACCGCACTCAGTTGCTGGCGGCAATCGAATTCGCGTGCTTGGACCTGCAGGGCCGGGAGCTCGGCGTACCCGTGCACGCGTTGCTGGGCGGAAAGGTGCGCTCGCACGTGCCCTTCGCGAGCTACCTGTTCTTCCGGCATCCCGCCGAGGACGGCACGGGCGAGATCCGTACGGCGGAGCAGTTGGTGGCGCACGCCCGTTCGCTGGTCGACGAGCACGGGTTCAGCGTGCACAAGCTGAAGGGTGGCGTGTTCCCGCCGGACTACGAACGCGAGTGCTTCCGCGCGCTCGCCGAGGCGTTCCCCGGTCATCGCGTGCGCTTCGACCCGAACGGCGCGTTCAGCGTCGAGGAGGCGATCCGGTTCGCCCGCGGGATCGAGGATCTCGACAACGACTACCTCGAGGACCCGACCTGGGGCCTGAACGGGATGCGCCGGGTTCGTGAGAACACCCCGATCCCGCTCGCGACGAACACGGTCGTGGTGAACTTCGAGCAGCTCGCCGCCAACGTCCGCGACCCCGCGGTCGACGTGATCCTGCTCGACACCACGTTCTGGGGCGGCATCCGGCCGTGCATCAAGGCGGCCGGCGTCTGCGAGACGTTCCAGCTCGGTGTCGCCGTGCACTCGTCGGGCGAGCTCGGCATCCAGCTCGCGACGATGCTGCACCTCGGCGCCGTCGTACCGAACCTGTCGTTCGCCGCGGACGCGCACTACCACCACCTGAAGGACGATGTCATTGCCGGCGGCAAGCTTCCGTACGCCGACGGCGCGATCGCGGTCCCCGATGCGCCCGGCCTGGGCGTCGAGCTGGACCGCGACAAGCTGGCCGAGTACGCCGAACTCTTCCGCGAACTCGGCCCGTACCCCTACGACCGAGATCCGGCCCGCCCGGACTGGTACCCCCTGCTCCCGAACACCGATTGGGCCGACCCCTCATGACGATCCCTCGCAGCACCGACCTGGCCAGCGACGTCCTCACGCACACGTACGACGACATGTTCAACCCACCCGGGCTGACGAACTTTCTCGGTACGGCGCAGGTCGACCACGACGTCGTCGCGATCCGCAGCGTGAACTTCCCGCCGTACTCGCACGGCGACACGATCACCGGCCAGCTGTACGTCGACGGGCGCCTGGCGCGCTCGTACGGCGGACCGGTCGAGGTGGTGTGGCGCCCGGACCGCGTCGTCCGCTCCACCGTGGTAGACGGGCTGTCGGTGCGCACGACCACCGCCTGCGCCCCCGGCAGACCAGCTGTCGTCGTACAACTAGAATTCTCCGGAGCGCCGGGGCGGTCGGTTCGACTGGGGCTTTCGCTCGACAGCGGCGCGACCCGCTCGCCCGGGGCCTGGAGCAACTACCAACCCCCGTCCGAGCCCAACACGCTGTCAGCTGCCGGCAATCGGGTTGTCGGCACCGGTGCGTCCGAATCAGCCGTAAGCCTGCAAGGTCTCGACGTTCCGAGCACTGTGGACGGGGCGATGCTCGAAACGACCGTTGTACTGGACGCCGACGGGCGTGCGGGGCTGTCCTACGTCCATGTGCTGGCCGGTTCGCTGGAGGAGGCGACGGAGCACTTCGACGTGTGCGTGGCCGACGTACCGGCCGTGATCGCGGTTGCGGAAAGCGTGTGGGACTTGGCGATTGCGGACGCGTTCGACCCGTCCAGCGACGGCTTCAGCGGGTCCCTGCCCGTGCTGGAGACGTCCAACGAGGCGTTGCAGAAGCTGTACTGGTGGGGTGTGCTCGGGGTCATCTGGTTCCGGCGGGACAACCCGGCCAGCGTGCTCGGGCGGACGTACGACACGTTGATGCCGCGGTACTGGCAGACCACGACGTTCATCTGGGACTACAGCCTGTCCTCGCTGACGCATGCGCTGCTGGACCCGGAGCCGATGCGGAAGCACATCGAGCACTGGATCGACCTGGACATCCACGAGCACTTCGGCACCGAGTGGCTGACCGGCGGACCGGTCGGGCAGTGGTACTCGGTGAACGACTTCGCCATGACGCGACTGGTACGCGACTACGTGCGGTTCACCGGAGACGAGGCGTTCCTGGACGTTTCCGTTGGTCCGAAGCCAGTTGGGGAGCATGTGCACGACTGGGCGACCGCCTGGCGCGGTCTGCGCGGTGAACACGCGCTGGCCGACTACGGCGGCATCGACAACCTGCTGGAGTGTGTGAGCAGCTACGTGCACGAGGTGGCCAGCTTCAACGCGGCCAACGTCTGGTGCATGCGAGTCGCGGCCGAGATCGCGGACCGCTCCGGTGACGCGGACCGTGCCGCTCTGCTCCGCAAGGAGGCGTCTGCGCAGGCGGGCCACGTCAACGAGCTGTATGTCGAGGGCAAGGGGTTCTGGCACGCGCGGCAGCCGGACGGCACACTCGTCCCGGTCCGGCACTGCTACGACTTCAACATCATCGGTACGACGATCCCGGACGACCTGTCCGAGTCGCAGTGCGCCGAGATGGTGGCGTTCTTCCAGCGGGAGCTGCAGACGCCCACGTGGATGCGCGCGCTGTCGCCGTACGACGCGGATGCTGCGTTCAGCGTGCGCCCGGACCACCAGTGGAACGGTGCGTACCCGGCGTGGCCGGCCGACGCGGGGCGCGCACTGTTCGCGCTCGGGCGTGGCGACGTACTGCTGGACTGGCTGCCGGGTCTCGCCAAGACCGCGAACCAGGGACCGTGCGGTCAGGCGCACTTCGTCGAGGAGGCGCAGCTGCCGATGGCCGGCGGAGCGCGGAAGGCGCCGTCGCAGTTCCCGTACCTGATCGACTGGTCCTGCTCGTCGTCCGGCGCCTGGGTCAGCCTGGTCCTGGAGGGCGTCTTCGGCATCGAGGTCGCCCTGGACGGCACCGTGACCGCGAGCCCACAGGTCGCGGCGCTCGACCCGCACGCTCGGCTGACCGGCCTCCGGGTCGGCTCGAAGACGTACGACGTGACGGCGGACGGACTGGTCTGAGCCGCCCCGGAACCGCTCAGCTGGGGGGCATCGCGATGGCCTCGAGGAGGGACTCCTCGGCGCCGGCGAGATGACGACGGAGCTCCTCGACGCACTCGTCGAGCTCGCCCCGCTCGAGCAACCGGACAAGCTTGCGGTGGGACGCGACCTGCTGGCGCGCGTCCTGCCGTAGCGCGTCGACCCGGGCCAACGCGAGCCGCGCCTCGCCGGTAACCGAGTCGGCGGTCGCGATCAGCCGCTCGCTGCCGGTGAGCGCCACCAGGCTGCGGTGGATGGCCAGGTGGGTCTCGGTCAGGGCCTCCGGGTCGGCACCGTCCTTGGCGGTCGCGGCGAACACCCGCATCGCCTCCCGAACCCGCTCCCGGGCCGCTTCGTCGGCGTCGTACCAGGCCCGGATCCCGGCGGACTCGAGCACGAAGCGGGCGCGGCAGATGTCGGCCACCGCGTCCGGGTGCAGGATCGCGACACTGACGCCCTTGTTCGGCTCGCGGACCGCGAGGCCCTCGGTGACCAGCATCGTCATCGCCTCGCGGATCGTGCTCCGCGCGACCCCCAGCGCCTCGGCGAGCGGCTGCTCACGCAACGGCGTACCCGGCTC
Source organism: Kribbella sp. NPDC055110 (assembly GCF_053607525.1). Taxonomy (NCBI): domain Bacteria; kingdom Bacillati; phylum Actinomycetota; class Actinomycetes; order Propionibacteriales; family Kribbellaceae; genus Kribbella; species Kribbella sp. NPDC055110. The sequence goes on along the minus strand of NZ_JBSGTS010000008.1, from coordinate 4,285 downwards.
CAGATCACCGGCGAACAGGGCGGCCCGCAGCGCGTCGACCACCCGGTCCACCGTGGTCGAGCGGTCCACCCGCAGCCGTTCGTACATGGTGTGATTCTCGTCCAGACCCGGTCCGTTGTCGCGCTCGACCCGGCCCCGGCCGGTCGCCTGTGGATAACTTCCGGCAGATGACCCGGTTTTCGGGCAGCATTTCCCTAGTGGCCGCCCCTTCCCGCGGACCGGCGCGGGGAGTCACACGGAGGAGCGAGGAGCAGAGCGTGGGAAAGATCAATCCGCTGCAGCTCCTCGGCGCCTTCGGGCTGGCGGTGATACTGCCGTTGATCATGGTCGCGATGATGCTGTTCAGCATTCTGGGTGGGACGGACTCGGCCGCGGCGCAGTGCGCGCAGCAGGAACAGGACCAGCCCCTAATGGGCTGGCCGACCGACCGGCACAAGATCGACGGCGACTGGACCATCTTTCACCTGGGCTACGACTTCCAGGTGAAGGAGGACGACAAGGTCTACGCGTCCCAGGACGGAAAGGTCGTCTACGCCAAGGGCAACGAGGTCCGGATCCGCCTCGAGAGCGTCGAGACCCGCTACAAGTACCTGAAGACGATCACGGTCAGCGACGGCGCCGACGTCAAGCGGGGTGCCCAGATCGGCACCGCCGGTACCGGCGACGAGGGCACCGACGGCAACGGCGCCCCGATCGGAATCGCCGGCGCGCATATCCACTGGGAGATGTGGGCCGACCAGGAGAACAAGAACAAGTGGTCCATCGTTCCGAAGCCGGAAGAGAACCCGTTCGAGCTCGATACCTCGAAGGGCGGCGGTGCCAGCTGCAGCTGCGTCGGCGGTGACCTCTCCGGGGCCAACAACCAGCAGAAGGCCTTCAACTTCTTCGTCCAGAACGGCTACTCCAAGGAGCAGGCCGCAGGCATCGTCGGCAACATGATCAGCGAGTCGAGCGTCGAGCCGGGACGCCTGCAGGGCACGAACCCGGGCACCGTCAGCAAGCCGAACGAAGTGGTCAACTCGTCCCTCGGCTGGGGAATCGTGCAGTGGACGCCGGCCGGCAAGATGATCAACCCGTCCCGGGACGCCGGGGTCCAGGACGACCAGATCGGCTCCCTGGGCTACCAGCTGGAATTCCTGGTCAAGCAGCTCAACGGCGACCCGCCGCTCGCGGAAGGGGCAGCCGGGAAGGCGATCAAGGGGGCAACCTCGGTGGAGGACGCCGCGTACCAGTTCGGGCACATGTTCGAGCGGTTCGCCGGCAGTGAGGACCCGAACCACGAGCGGTACGCCGAGCGTAAGGCGAACGCGCGGCACGTGTTCGACACGTTCGCCGGTTCGGCACCCGCGGGAGGGGCTGCGCAGAACGCGAGCACCGCCGGCGGATGCGGCGCGGGCAGCGGCAACATCGCCGAGGTCGCGAAGAACCTGGCCTGGCCCGAGGACGGTCACGACGGGGTCGAGGCGAGCATCGCGAAGAAGGAGTACGTCGATGCGATGGACCAGTACAACGACGGCTCCGCCGGCGAGGATCCGTACAGCGACTGCGGGCGGTTCGTCGCGACCGTGATGCACATGAGCGGCGCCGACAAGGCCTATCCGAATGTGGGAACCGACGTGCAGCGGGCGTACCTGGAGAGCTCCGGGAAGTACGACTCGTGGCACGGGGAGCCTCCGGGTGGCATGAAGCCGGGTGACATCCTGAACGGGCCCGGCCACACCTACCTCTACGTCGGTCCGTGGGGTAAGGACGGCGGAGGTTACAACGCGGCGTCTGCGTCGCTGCACGGTCATGTGCCGGAGGCAGGCCACCTGTACGACGTCGGCGGAGGCTCCGGCAACTTCACGGTCTACCGGCTGAAGAGCGCGCCGCAACCGGCGAGCTGAGCAAGGACAGGAGCAGCGGACAGTGGAAGAGAACCGGAGACCGTTGATGATCGGCGTCGTCGCGCTGGCGGTCGTGCTGATCCTGATCGGCGGCGTCGTGCTGTTCCGAGGCAGCGGATCGGAGACGACGCTGGTCGTCCAGTCGATCCCGAACGACCTGACCCTGAAGCTCGACGGCCACGAGATCCCGGCGAACGGCGAGGTCAAGATCAAGGCCGGCCCGCACACCCTGGAGGGTTCGCGGCGCGGCTTCCAGACCTACACCCAGACCTTCACCTCCGGCAGCGACGCGCTGACCTACAAGATGTACCTGTACGCCAACAGCGCCGAGGGCCGGGAATGGAGCAAGAACAACCCCGAGCAGCAGCGTCAGCTGGAGGCCGAGGCCGGCCGGAGGTACGACGAGATCCAGTACCGGCTCAAGGTCAAGTACCCGATCCTGTCGCAGCTCCCGTACGTCGGCGACGGCTTCCAGGCGACGTACACCAAGTCCAAGACCGACCCGAACAACCCCGAGGCGATCTCTGTCGTCATCGAGGTCTTCGGCCCCCAGGGCAAGAAGAAGGCCCTCGAGTGGATCAAGGGCTACGGTTGGGACATCAACACCCTCGACGTCATCTGGACCACCGGCAAGTAGGCCGGTCAGGCGGGGAGGACGAGCTCCCCGCCCGGAGTGCTGATCGCGGACAGCGGGAAGTCCAGCGGGTTCGTCAGGCACCGGATCGAGCCGCCGCCCTTGTGGAACTCCGACAGGTCCAGTACGACCACACGCAGCCCGAGACCCGTGAAGACGTCGTACAGCCGCGGGGAGCAGGCCGGCATGATGATCGTCTCGCCGACCACGATCGAGTTCGCGCTGAACGCGAACGCCTCCTCGTCGGTGAGCACGATCGGGTCCGGGACGATCCCGGACAGCTCGGCCTGGCTCGCGGCGTCGAACGCCGGCGGGTAGATCATCGCGTGGGTGCTGTCCACCGGGCAGAACGGCAGGTCGAGGTGGTACATCCCCTCGTGGGCGATCCGCAGCCCGCGGACCCGGATGTTCCAGCCGGTCGCCAGGTGCTTGAGCGCCTCCTCCTCGGTCCGCGGCCCGTACCCGACGACCAGGCTGTCGCCGAACACGAACGCGTCCCCGGACTCGAAATGCGGCCCGACACCCTCACCGCCGGTCCGGTCGAGCCGGAAACCGGCCGCGGTGAACCAGTCGGCCGCGCTCAGCGACTCCTTCCGGCGGGGCGCGAACCGCATGTGCGAGAGCATCGCGCGGCCGTCCGCGGCGGCCAGTCCGAGGTTCATCGCGTACACCATGTCCGGCGAGTCGGCCCGCTGCGCGAGGACCTCGACCTCGCCGCCGGCGTCCACGATCGCCTGCCGCAGCGACTCCCACTGCGCGAGCGCGAGCGCCGGGTCCGGCTGGTCCAGCGTCGACATGTACGGGTTGATCACGTAGTCGATCCGGAAGTGGTCCGGCCGGACCATCAGATAGCGACGACCCCACTCCAGCGGCTGTCCCATGAACCCTCCTGACGACGTGTGGCGGTATTGCCAGATTCCCCGATTGTCCGACAATCAGTCAGTTTGAGGCTCGAGGTTTCCGGAGTCAAACGGCGTGCTGTACGTCGCTTCCGGGAGGGTGGTTCCGGGGCGCGGGTAAGGACTAACCTGCGGGCATGACCCCTGACAACGAGGTTCGCTTTCGCGCTTGCCTGGACGATGTCGCGGCTTACAAGCCGGGCCGTCCGCCGGAGCGCTCCGACGGTCGCCCGACGTACAAGCTCTCCAGCAACGAGAACCCGTATCCGCCGCTTCCGGGCGTGCTCGCCGCCGCGACCGAGGCCGCCGCGCAGATGAACCGCTACCCGGACATGGGCGCGGTCGACCTGCTCGAGGCGCTGTCGGACCGGTTCGGCGTACCGGTGAGCGATCTCGCGGTCGGGACCGGGTCGGTCGCCCTGCTGTACCACTTGCTGCAGGCGACCGTTGCGGACGGCGACGAAGTGATCTACGCCTGGCGCTCGTTCGAGGCGTACGCGATCGCGGTCCAGCTGACCGGCGCGACGTCGGTCAAGGTGCCGCTGACCACCGAGGCCCGGCACGACTTCAAGGCGATGGAGGCCGCGATCACCGACCGCACCAAGGTCGTGCTCGTCTGTACGCCGAACAACCCGACAGGCCCGGTGGTACGACGCGACGAGCTGCTCGCGTTCCTGGACGCCGTACCGTCGAACGTGCTGGTGGTGATCGACGAGGCGTACCGCGAGTTCGTCCGGGAGACCGACGTCGTGGACGGGGTCGAGCTGTACCGCGACCGGCCGAACGTGCTGGTCCTGCGGACGTTCTCGAAGGCGTACGGGCTGGCCGGGTTCCGGGTCGGGTACGCGATCGGTCACCCGTCGGTC